>NZ_JBOBHU010000003.1:0-485069 GCF_050587665.1 Rhizobium sp. Nf11,1
GCCTTCCTTCGACAAATCCTCCTTCAGGACGTTCAACGCGGCCGCCTCGCCGCCAGACGTCCACCAGTGCAGCATCTGCACTTCCTTCACGTCGGCAGCGCGGGCGGGCACGCCGGCGCCGGCCAGAGCCAATGCGATCACCGCAGTCGTTGTCAGAAACTTACGCATCAAAGAACCTCCCAGTTCAGTTTGGAGGATGCGGAACCATTCCCGCATCCGGTCACCCGCCCTCCTCAGGCGTAGCTTCGCTGCCGGCCAAGCCGGCCTTAGCTTCGCGGCATCCACCAATTGGTGCGCTTGCCGATATGCATGTTCAGCGTCTTGGTTTCCGTGTATTCCTCGACCGCATGGCGGCCGAGCTCGCGGCCGAGGCCGCTCTGCTTGTAACCGCCGAAGGGAAGCTCTGAGGCGCCGTCCATGAAAGTGTTCATCCAGACCGTGCCCGCCCGCACCGACCGGCCGATCGTCAGGCAGGTGTCGAAATCGCGGCTCCAGACGCCAGCCGACAGGCCGTAGTCGATCGAATTTGCAATCCGGATCGCTTCGGCAGTCGTCTCGAACGTCAGAACCGACAGGACCGGGCCGAAGACTTCCTCGCGCGCCACCGCCATATCGGGTGTCACCGCTTCGAGGATCGTCGGCGACATGAACTGCCCCATGCCGAGATCGAGTGTCTCGCCACCATGGGCGACGCGAGCGCCGCTGCCCCTCGCACCGGCGACATATCCCGAGATCTTTTCCAGATGCTGCGGCGTGATGATCGCGCCGACTTGCGTCGAGGGATCTAGGGGATCACCGACCCTCACTCCCTTCGACAGCTCGGCAATCCGCCTGACGATGTCGGAGGCGGTTGATTTATGGAGGATCAGCCGCGAGCCGGCGTTGCAGCACTCGCCGGCATTGAAATAGGCTCCGAAGACAGCGGCATCGACGAAGGCATCGAGATCGGCGTCCGGGAATACGATCTGCGGGTTCTTGCCGCCGAGTTCCAACGAGACCTTCTTCAGCGTCTGCGCCGCATTCGACATCGTCAACTTGCCGACTCCGGTCGAGCCGGTGAAGGACACCATATCGACGTCCAGATGCGACGTCATGACCGAGCCGACCTCAGGTCCCGTACCGGTGACAATGTTGACGACGCCATCCGGAACACCTGCTTCCTGCAGGATTTCTCCGAGCACGAGCGTCGATCCCGATGTCAGTTCCGAGGGCTTGACGACGGTCGTGCAGCCCGCTGCCAGGGCGAAAGGCAGCTTCTGGCCGACGATGAGGAACGGAAAATTCCAGGGCGTGATGATCGACACCACGCCGATCGCTTCGCGCAGCACGACGCCGAGCGTACCATCGCCGAGCGTGTTATAGCTTTCCCCGTGAAGGTCGCGCGCAAGCGCCGCCGCGTAACGCCAGATGTCGACCGAACCGGCAATTTCACCCCGCACCTGGGTGATCGGTTTCCCCGCCTCGATCGCATCGAGAAACGCCAGCTCCTCTGCCCGCGCCGCGATCAGATCGGCAGCCTTGAGCAGGATGGCGGACCGTTCGGAAGCGGTCATCCGCGGCCACGGCCCGAGATCGAATGCCTTGCGTGCGGCAGCAATGGCGCGCTCGGCATCCGTCTTGCTGCCTGTGGGGAAGCGGCTGACCACGACCCCGTGGCTCGGCGCGATACGCTCGATCGGATCGGCGCTGCCGGCCTCCCATCTGCCGTCGATCAGCATCTGGAAATCGCGCGCTTTGTGATCGCTCAGCGCGGTGGGGTTGACCAGGACCGTCATTACCATTCTCCCTTGAACGTTGCCGGGCGCTTCTCGCTGAATGATGCGACGCCCTCCTTCAGATCGCCGGTCTTGGCGGCGAGGATCGAGCCCAGGGCTTCGACCGCGGTTCCATTGTCTTCACCGTTCGCCGATGCGATCATCAACTTGGCGATCTCGATGGCCGCCGGCCCCCTTGCGGCGATCCGTTCAGCATAGTCCCTGGCGGCGGCCAGCGCGTTTCCGGTTGGAACTACCGCATCGACGATTCCGAGCAGGCGCGCCTCCTCGGCGGTGAAAATCTCGCCGCCGAGCGCCATGCGCCGGACGGCCTGGGCGCCGAAGCGGCGCACGAGACGCTGGGTCCCGGACCAGCCCGGCACCATTCCAAGGCCGGTCTCCGGCAGGCCGATCTTGATGTGTTGCTCGGCGAGGCGAATGTCGGCGACACCTGCAAGCTCAAGCCCGCCTCCGAGGGCATGGCCGTTCAGGGCCGCGACCAGCGGCACCCTGAGCGTCGCCAGTCTTTCGAAGATACGGTGGCCGTGGCGAACCCAGGAATGACCGAATTCCTGCGGCAGCATTCCGCCCCAGGCCTTGATATCGCCGCCGGCAGAAAAGCCCTTTCCTTCGCCAGTGAGAACGGCTGCGCGAACGTCCGGGTTCGCCTCCACCGCGTCGGCCGCCTCCGCCAAAGCCTTCAGCATGTCGAGATCGAGCGCGTTCAGCTTCTCCGGCCGGGAGATCGTCAGCGTTGCCACGTGGCCTTCGATATCGACCTTGACCGTTCCGCTAGCCATGAAAGGTGCCCTCCAATGTCCGCGCCTTCTTTGCGGGAAGCGAGAGGCCGATCTCAGCCTCAAGGAACAGTGCGGCGTCCATAACCTTGAGATCAGGCGCGACGATCAGCGGGAACTCGGACTGGTCGAGGATATGAGCCTGCAGATCGACCCCAGGAGCGATCTCGGTCAACACGATGCCGTCGGGCGTCAGCTTCATCACACACCGCTCGGTGACATAGGTGATGTCCTGCCGCTGCTCGATCGCCCGCCTGCCGCTGAAGGTGACGTGTTCGACCTCGTTCACCAGCTTCTTCAGCTTGCCTTCCCTCTCGATGAGCAGAGTTCCATCGGCGATCGAAAGCTTCGCTCCGGCGTTGAACATGCCGGAGAAGACGATCTTCTTCGCCCGCGCCGTGATGTCGACGAAGCCTCCGGCACCCGCCGTCACATGCGGCCGGAAGGAGAGCTTGGAGACATTGACCGAACCGTCCCTGCCGATCTCGAGGAAGGAGAGCAGCGATGCATCGAAGCCTGCCCCTTGGAAATAGGTGAACTGATAGGGAGACGGCATATAGGCATCGGCGTTGGAGGCGCAGCCGAAGGCAAAGTCAAGCAGCGGCACGCCGCCGACCGCGCCCTGCTCGATGACCCAGGTGACCGCGCCGTGGAGCCCCTCCTCCAGCAGAATGCGCGGCACATTGGCCGAGATGCCGAAGCCAAGATTGACGCAGCTTCCCGCTTGAAGTTCCTGCGCGACGCGACGCGCAATGACCTTCTGAACATTGAACTCCGGAACGCTGAAGCTATCGAGCGGGCGGAAGATCTCCCCTGATATCGCCGGATCGTACTGCGTCTGAGTCGTCTGCTTCTGTTCGGGATCGACGATGACATAGTCGACCAGCATTCCCGGAACCCGGACGTCATGCGGTTTCAGCGAGCCTTCCTTGGTGATCCGCTTGACCTGCGCGATGACGATCCCGCCATTATTGCGGGCGGCAAGGGCCTGATCGAGACCGCCGAGATAGGCGCCTTCATGTTCATATGTGAGGTTGCCGCGTTCGTCGGCCGTCGTAGCGCGAATGATGGCGACCTGAGGAACGATCGAGGGAAAGAACAGCCAATCGTCGCCCTCGAAGCTGACGCGCTTGACCACCGGATCGTTCGAAGCCAGTTCGTTCATCGCGCAGCCCTGCCGCCGGGGATCGACGAAGGTGTCGATGCCGATCTTGGTCAGGACGCCCGGCCGCTTGGCGGCGGCCTCGCGGTGAATGTCGAAGAGAATACCGGAGGGAATGTTATAGGCCGGAATCTCATTGTTGGTGATCATCTGCCAGATCAGCGGCGGTTCGGCCGTCGACGGGCCGGAGGGATAAGAGCCGCCGATGACGCATTTGAGCAGTCCCTTCTTGGCGATACAGTCGACGCCCTTGATGCCACTCATATCCCCGGCGGCAATCGGGTGAAGGGTTGTAATGTGACGGGGATGGCCGGTCGCATCGAAACGCTCGCCGATCGCCTTCAGCATCAGGTCGGGGCAGCCGAGACCGCTCGACGAGGACACTGTGACAACGGCGCCGTCCGGGATCAGTGCCGCCGCTTCGGCTGGTGTCAGATGCTTCTTCATGTGCGTCACTTCGAACCCCGTTTCAATTTGCCGCTCCGCCAGCCCTCGCCTGCGAGGCTGTGCCGGCGCCGCAACTTTCGCGGACGACGAGCCGAACGGCTGTCGTCACCGTCTCCGCTTCGGCCTTGCCGGCATTGATCTGCTTGAGGAGCATCAGCGCGCCGCGGCGCCCGATGCCTTGTGGATCGACCGAGACCGTCGTCAGCGCCGGAACCGCCGCCTGAGCCTCGATGACGTCGTCGAAACCGACGACGGCAAAGTCGGCGCCCGGCTCCAGACGGCGCGCACGTAATCCGTCGCAGACTCCGAAGGCGACTGCATCGTTGAAGCAGACGGCTGCAGTGGGCCTATCGCCATAAGCAATCGCTTTTCCGATCGCCTCGACGCCGCCCGCTCGCGACGGGGCAGACGAGATCACGAGTGCCTCGTCGTAGCCGAGTCCGGCCGCTTCCATTCCGCTGCGGTAACCGGCAAGGCGATCGTCGAAGACAGCGGTATCGGGAAAACCGCCGAGAAAAGCGACACGCTTATGACCGAGACCCACCAGATGCTGAACGGCTGACATCATGCCGGACCGGTTGTCGGAGACTATGGACGACACCTTAGCGCCGGGCAGGTTTCGAACGACTACCACGACGGGAATCCCTGCCGCGACCAGTGGCTTGAAGTCGGCGGCATCGGTGGCGCGCGCCGGCGAGACGATCAGGCCCGAAATGCCATGTTCGCGCATAGATGCGACAACTTCGCGCTGCCTGTCGATGCTCTCACCGGTATTCGCCAGGAACTGCACGAAACCAGCCGACTGAACGACCATATCGACACCCACCGCCAGCTCGGCAAAGAAGCTGTTCGTCAGGTCGTTCACGACCACGCCGATGATCCTCGATTTTGCACCCGCCTGCCGTAGATTGGCCGCGCCGCGATTGTAGACATAGCCAAGCTCCCGCATCACGGCATTGACCTTTGCGCGCGTTCCCTCGTTGACGAGGGAGGAGCCCTGCAACACCAGCGACACCGTCGACTTGGAGACGCCAGCGGCCTTCGCAATGTCGATCACGGTCACCCGGTTTTTTGTCATTTCGCCCTCCCGACGCCACCGTCGTCTAATGCATATTTATTTGGAACGTTCCAAACATGTCAAGAGGTATTTCCGTTAAAGTGGCGTCGTATGGACATTACTCCGTCGTCCTGACACCGCAGGGCGAGATTGTTTGTTTGGAACGATTTAATTGCGAGGCATGGACTGCCCTCAAGGAACTCCTGTCCAGAGGCATTAGCGAAACTTTATCGTTTGTGGCCAATTCTGGGGATCGGGAACGTGCCAGATCCAAAGTGGGGCCGGAGATGCCGCATTCATTTGAAGCCATGCTGGAGAACCTGCCGCAGGGCATTGTTCTCCTTGACTCTGCCAATATGGTGACGGCTTTCAATGCCCGCGCGCTTGATATTCTGGGCCTTCCCAATGGCGCTCTGCGCAGAGGAATGAACATCCACAGCTTGCCCGGCACCGCTGACTGCAAGGCAGCCGCTTGTTCAGGGTTGACGATCGGCGGACCGCACACCTCGCAGTTTGCACTGTCCGACGGACGGATGATCTCACTGACCTGCGCTCCCTCGAGAGAGGGAAGCTGGATCCTAAGCTATGAAGACATCTCGACGCATATCCGCGTAAAAGACAATCTGACGGAACAGCATCACCGGTTCGATGCAGCCCTCAGCAATATGCCGCATGGGCTCTGCATGTTCGATTCGACGAAGAAGCTGATATTGTCCAATGCGTCCTATGCGCGGATGTACGATCTTCCGGACTTTCTGACGCAGCCCGGAACGCCGCTGGTGGACATTCTCGCCTATCGATGTCGGCAGGGAAATGGTCCGGCCGATACCGCCACCTATTTTGACGTCGTCTTCGAAGCGACGGCACTCGGTGCGCCGGCGAGCCAGAACATCGCGCTTACCGACGGGCGCATCATCAAAATCACCCACAATCCGATGCAGAACGGCGGATATGTGGCGACCCACGAGGACGTCACCAAGACCGTGCGGCTGGCGGAAGAACTGCGCCGCCATCATGATCAACTCGAAATTACGGTGCAAAGCCGAACGGCAGAGGTCGAACGGCAGGCGCGCGAACTTGAGCGGATGCTCGCCCAGGAGCGGAGCATCAACGAATTGCAGCGGCAGTTCGTGGCGATGGCATCACATGAATTCCGCACCCCGCTTGCAATCATCGATGCTGCCGCCCAGCGGCTGCTCCGGAAAGGCGGCACGGTCGAGGCCGAATTTCTCAACGACAAGGTCGAACAGATCCGTGCATCGGTGAACCGGATCGTCGATCTCATCGAGAGCATCCTGGCGGCCGGACGCCTCGATACCGGCAAGATCGATATCAGTTATGACGCCTGCGCCGTGGGAACGTTGATCAGAACATGCTGCGAGCGGCAGTCGGCGATCTCGAAGACGCATGGTTTCGTGCTTGACATAGACGGGTTGCCGGAATTCATCGATGCCGATCCCCGCAGCTTAAGCCAGGTCTTTACCAATCTGCTGTCGAATGCGGTGAAATACGCGCCAGGAACCTCCGAAATTCGTGTCACGGCATGGGAGGAGACGGGCAATATCAAGGTTTCGGTCAGCGACGATGGCGTGGGGATCGATGCTGAAGACGTGCCCCGGTTGTTTCAGCGCTATTTCCGCGCGCGGACGTCGACCGGGATTGCCGGAACCGGTATCGGCCTCAATCTTGTGAAGCAGATCATCGAACTGCATCAAGGCTCGATAGAGGTGCGGAGTGCAAGAGGGTGCGGGTCCACCTTCACCGTCACTCTTCCAATCAAGAGAGCCGCTGACGTACTGGCGAGCAACGATGTTGCCTGATCATTCAGCCTATGGCCGATGGCTCGTTCCCGAACTGCCGGAGCGGGATTGCTGTCCGGCATATCTACCCTATCCTTCTCGCAATAGAGGAGGATCATGCCATGGCTTTCATTCACACCCCGGATGCATCCGCCAGCGAGAAGACGACGTCGATGTACGCGTCGGCCGAGGCGAATTATGGTTATCTGCCGAACATGTATCGTGCCTTCGGCCACCGGCCGGAGGTAATGGAGAGCTGGGCCGGGCTGCTTTCGAGCATTCGCGGCCATATGAGCCTCAGGCGCTACGAACTGGTAACGCTGGCGGCGGCCAAAGAACTCAAATCCTCCTATTGCATGCTGGCGCACGGCTCCGTGCTGCTGCGCGAGGGATTTACCAGCGACGGGCTGACGGCGGTTGTCAACGAGACCGAAAAGGCGCCGATCGATGCCGGCGAACGCGCGATCATGACCTTTGCAGCCAAGGTGGCGCGTGATGCGACATCGGTCACGCAGCAGGATATAGACGGATTGAAGAAACACGGGCTGAGTGACGCCGAAATCTTCGACGTCACGGCCGCCACAGCGGCCCGCTGTTTCTTTTCGAAAATGCTGGATGCGCTCGGCGCTGCGCCCGATCACGCCTATATCGAGCGGCTGGAGCCGAATGTGCGAAAGGCGCTCAGTGTCGGCCGGGAAGTCGAGCGGCCTCTGGCGCCCACACCCTCGGGCGGCACATCGCATTGATGCAGTGTCGGCTGACGCCGGCGGCTGTGGCCCCTATTCTTCCGGTTTGTCGGCAAAATGCCGGATCGCAAACTCGGCAATAGTCTGGCTCGAGCGATCGGCATCGTCGAGCATGGCGGGAAATAGCTGCCACTGATGCGGCATGCCCGGCCAGACCTCGGTGGTCACATCCACGCCCTCCTCGCGCGCTTTGTCGGCGAGGCGCAGCGTGTCGTCAAGCAGGGCTTCGCCGGAACCGACCTGCAGCAATAGCGGCGGGAATCCCGTCATGTCGGCATAAAGCGGTGAGGCCTGAGGATCGGTGGCAGGCCGGCTGCCGAGATAGGTCTTACGCAAAGTCTCGAGCCACGCCTTATCGACCAGCGGGTCGCTGCCGGCATTTGCCGTCATCGTTCCGCCCGTCGCGGCGAGATCGGTGATCGGGCTCAGCGCAATCACCGCCGCCGGCAGGGGCTTTGCTGCCTGCTTCTGCCGCAGCACAGCCTCGAGCGCGATATTGCCACCGGCGCCGTCTCCCGCCACGATGACATTCTCGTTGCGATAGCCGTTATCGAGAAGCCAGCGGTAGGCCGTCAGCGCGTCGTTGATCTGGGCGGGATAGGCATACTCCGGCATCAACCGATAATTGATCAGAAGCACGTCGCTGGATGCGGCCTTGGCGAGCGAACCGGCGAAGAGGCTGTGCGTGCGGATGGAACCGCCGGAAAAGCCGCCGCCATGAATGTAGAGAATCACCCTTTTGCCGATCGGGTGATGGAGCCGGGCGGGCCACATCAGCTCGCCATCCACGCCGTCGGCATCGACCTGCCTAACCTGGATGCGCGTCGGCCCGGGCATTGTTTCCATCAGCCTGGCGAAAGCAGCCCTGCGCTCTTGCAGACTGTCGGCGCCGGCAAAATGCTCCTTCCAGAGGCCGAGCAGCTTTTCGACCTGCGCATGCGAGGACTGGCTTTGCGGCCCGATTTCCTGTCCCAGCGCCAGTGGAGACGATAGAATCAGCACGACCAAGGCGGGAAAGAGATATCTGGGCCGCTTCGACCCTCCTCGATCAGCATTCGACAAAATCCGCCCCTTCATCAATCTCTCCCGATGATGCTGCCGATGGCCGTATCTTTGGCCGCTTTGCCCAGCGGAGTCAAAAGGGTGACGAGTGCAACCTTCCGCTTTTTCAAGTCTCCAACGGAGACCGGAAAAAATCGACAATCACCGCCAGCGCGGCTTGCCATCTGGCAGGCTACCGTCGGAAATAGGCTCCCGCCCTGCCCTCAACTTCCGTGCTTCGGCTCGCTTAGGAATGAAGGATACCGATGACCACCATTTATCTTGCCGGCCCGGAAGTCTTTCTTCCCGATGCACTGCCCATCATGGCCGAGAAGCGCCGGTTGGCGCGTCAGTTCGGCTTCGAACCGACGGGGCCCGGCAGTGACGAGAACCAGACGCCGATAAAGCGGACGGCTGCGGAGATCTACGCCCGCAATGACGTCGCCATGCGCCGGGCCGAAATCTGCCTCGCCAACATCACTCCCTTTCGGGGCGTCAGCGCCGACCCGGGCACGGTCTACGAGATCGGCTTCATGATTGCTCTCGGGAAATCGGTCTTCGCCTATACCAACCACCCCGACGACTATGGGCTGCGCGTCCGCTCGATCTGGTATGCGGGAATGGGGATCGACGAGACGAGCGGACGCCCGCGCGGGCCTGACGGCATCGCGATTGAAAATCACGGCATGGCCGACAACCTGATGATCGACGGAGGCGTCGAGGCGACGGGAGGCAAGGTATTCCGTGCGACCGCTCTGCCGGCGGATCCTGCACGCGACCTGACGATTTATCTTCAGGCGCTTCAGACGATCGCTGGTCTGCGTGGGTAGGAATTGAAGCTTTTACTCTGCCCTGATCGCGTCGATCACCGCCCTGAAGCCCGCAGACATGTGTCGGCGGCTGGGATAATAGAGATAGAGCGGTTCCTCCGGCTGACACCAATCATCGAGCACCTGGACGAGCTCTCCGTCGGCAATGGCCTTTGCGACGCGAGGCTCCCAGATATAGGCAAGGCCGACGCCGCCGAGCGCTGCCTGCATCATCAGTTCGTGATCGTCGAGCGAAAGCGGTCCGGTCGGCTGAAAGCTCACCGTCTGGCCGTCCTTCTCGAATTCCCAGGCATAACGTGCACCGGAGGGAAACATGTTCTGGATGCAGAGGTGGCGCTTGAGCTCGTAAGGCGTTTGCGGCTTCGGACGCCTTGCGAAGTAGGCCGGTGAACCGACAACGACCAGGCGGATGCGCGGCTTGATGCGCAGGGCGATCATGCCTTCCGTGACGCGCTCGCCGAAACGGATGCCGGCATCAAAACCTTCCTCGACGATGTCGACCAGCCGATCGGTCGCGTTAATTTCCAGCTGCAAATTGGGATTACGTTCAATCAAAGGGGCGATGACACGGCCGATGACGAAGGAACCGATCGAATTCGGCACGTTGATCCTCACCCTGCCGAATGGCGTGTCGCGGTAGCGGTTCAGCGCATCGAGTGCGGTCGCCATCTCCCCGAACGCCGGGGCGAGATGTGAGACCAGGAGTTCGCCGGCTTCCGTCAGCGAAACGCTGCGGGTTGTGCGGTTGAGCAGTCGAATGCCCACTCTGTCTTCCAGATTTAGCACGGCATGGCTAACGGCAGAGGCTGTGACGCCCCGCTCCTCCCCCGCCTTGCGGAAGCTCTTGTGCCGCGCCACGGCCGCGAAGGCGGCCAGTTCGGAAAGTTCCGTCGCACGCATTGCTGAATTCCGCTCATCATAGCTTCAATAATAACAAATCTTATACAGCATCGGAATTTCGGTCAAATTCAGCCCGTCAGCACAAAGATGCGACGCCAACAAAGGGAATTCGTCATGAAAGTCTGGTTTATTACTGGTGCATCCCGCGGTTTCGGCGCGTTGATGACCAAGGAAGCACTTGCAGCGGGCGATGCCGTCATCGCCACCGCCCGCAACGCCAAGACCATTATCGAGCAGTTCGGGGATCATCCGAACCTGCTGGCCGTCGCCCTCGACGTCACCAACGAGACGCAGGCGAAGGAGGCTGCAGCCGCCGGCATCGCCCGCTTCAGCCGCATCGACGTGCTTGCCAACAATGCCGGCTACGGCCTGCTCGGCGCCGTCGAGGAAGCCACAGCCGAAGAGATCGAAAAGATCTATGCCACCAATGTCTTCGGTCTCCTGAAGGTGACACGCGCCGTGCTGCCATATATGCGCCGCCAGCGTTCCGGCCACATCCTGAACTTCTCCTCGATCGGCGGCTATTTCGGCTATCCCGGCTGGGGCGTCTACGGCTCGACCAAATTCGCCGTCGAGGGACTGTCGGAATCCATGGCCGCCGAACTCGAACCTCTCGGCATCAAGGTGACGATCGTCGAGCCCGGCTTCTTCCGCACGGACTTCCTCGCCGACAGCTCGCTTGCAATAAGCCCGGCCTCGATCGCCGATTACGAAGGCACGCCGGCCGGAAACATGCGTAGTTTCGCCGCCGACGCCCATCACGCCCAGCCTGGCAACCCCGCCAAGCTCGCTGCCGGCATCATGACGATGGTCGACTCCGCCAACCCGCCACTGCGCATGCCATTCGGCAGCGATACGGTCGCTATGATCGAGGCGCAGCATGCGAGTGTCGAAAAGGAACTGGCCGACTGGCGCGAGCTTGCCGTCTCCACGGATTTTGAAAGCCACGCAACCGCTGGGGTCTGAGCAGCCAAGACCAATGCCGCCGCATTCGGATTTGGGCATGCGGCGGCAGCGCCTTGGAATTGATGCAAAGAAGCCTTGCGGCGAATTGGCATTCGCCTCTCGCTGAGGTTGGCCTAGATGTAAGTCAGACCGTGACCCGTGAAGAGGCAACGCATGTCCATCAAGACCATCTGTATTTATGGCGCCGGCGCCCTTGGCGGCGCTATCGCCGCCAAGCTCGCAGGCAAGGAAGATAACGACATCGACGTCTCCGTCGTCGCGCGTGGGGCGCATCTCGATACGATCCGCAGCCACGGTCTCAGCCTGCGCGGGGCCGATGCGGAAACCCCGCTCAAGGTGCGCGTGACGGCAACCGACGATCCGAAGACATTGCCGCGACAGGATCTCGTCATCACCGGCCTGAAGGGACATCAGCTGCCGCCTGCCGCCGAGGGGATCGCCGGTCTGCTCAAGCAAGGCACCCGCGTCGTTATGATCCTCAACGGCATTCCGTGGTGGTATTTTCATCGCGATACCAGGAGCGGATATGCGGAGCTGCAATTCGACGAGCTCGATCCCGGCGGCAGGCTCTGGCGGCTGATCGGCCCCGACCGCGTGATTGGCTGCGTCGCTTATCAAGGTGCGGAAGTTGCCAGCCCGGGCGAGATCCGGCTTTCTCACAACGGCCGCTTCGTGCTTGGCGAGCCCTCCGGCGAAATGTCTGCCGATCTTTCGACCATAGCAGCGGTGCTGACCGGCGCCGGCCTCAGCATTACGACCACGGCGGACATCCGCAGCGAAATCTGGAGCAAGTTGATGGGCAATGCCGCCTTCAACCCGATCAGCGCTCTGACGCGGGCGCTGATGACCGACATTATGGCGGATCCGTCGCTCATGGATCTGATCAGCAAGGTCATGAAGGAAGTGCGCGCCGTCGGCGACGCGGTCGGCGCGCATTTTGCCATGTCAGTCGAGCAGCGGCTGGAGCAATCGCGCCACATCGGCGGGGTTCGAACCTCGATGTTGCAAGACTTGATCGGCGGCAAGGCGCTCGAAATTACCCCGCTTGTGGGCATGCTGGTGGCGCTTGGACGCCTGATCGCCGTGCCGACCCCGGTATCGGAGACGATCCTGGCGCTGGTAACGCAGCTGGATCGGGAAAACCGGCGCGGCAACTGACAACGAGGAGAGCGGCGGCCATCGGGGTCGATCATCCCTTTCCCGACACCGCGCCGATTTCCAACTTTTCGTTAACCGGCATGCTGGTAAAATCTCGCCAAGTTATCAGACGCCGCGAGACGATGCAGAAACCGAATTTCCGCTTCACCCATTACGATCTCAAGGAACAGCGAGCCGGAACGATCGTCGAGGTGTCTCTGAATGCGGTGAACAATGTTCGTCTGATGACGGCGCCGAACTTCCAGCGTTTCACCGAGGTTCTCGATTTCAAATATATCGGCGGCGTGGCGCGCAAGTCGCCGGTCAAGCTCGCCGTTCCGGAAAGCGGCCACTGGCACGTTGTCGTCGATATGGAAGGCCACCACGGGCTCGCGGAATCCGCCGTCAAGGTGATCGCCGCGCCTGTCAATCAGAAGACGCCACGCCCCTCCTGAGCTTTGCAGCACCGGCATCTTTTCTGACGCGCCGGGACAGGCACGGACGTGTTTTGTCGACAGACCTGATCACGAGACGGCCAATCGTACTGATCTTGATCACGATCAATGAATCATCCCGAGTCGTCGTTCACAATTCTCAGTCGCGGGGCTTCCACCACGCCGCCAGCTGGAGTCGGCTCCCATTCATGCTCGGATCGCGGAGAGAGGAACGGCAGACGAAGATCTAATCACCTGGGGCAGCCCATGACTTCGAACCCGATTGATCGTGTTACCGATATCATCGATCCCGGCGATGCACTCGGTGAAGTCCTTTTCGGACTGATCATGGCGCTGACTTTGACGGTCGGCTCGAGACTTGTTTTTGAAGAAGAGGGGTTGGATGCTCAGGAGTTGATCGTCGCAACAGTCGGATGCAACGTCGCCTGGGGGATCATTGACGCCGTTTTGTTCGTTCTGGGGACGACGTTTTACAAGAGCAGGCGGCTGCGCCTTTTTCGGCAAATCAAAGCCGCCGGAAGCGAGACCGCGGCGCTCAACATGCTCGCGCAAGAATTCCCGATCGAAGAAGCACCGTTTTCTGCAAAGGCTGCCGATGCGGACCCGCTTTACAGATCACTGCTGACGCTCGCACGCAGGGCCGATCCTGTGAGGGCGTCCCTCTCGAAAAATGATCTCCTTGCCGCCCTCGCGGTCGTTTTTCTCGTCTCGGTCACGTCCATACCGGCCGTGACCCCTTTGTTTCTCATCGACAGCGCCCACCTCGCTCTGAGAGTCAGCAACCTGTTTCTCATCATGCTGCTGTTCGTGACGGGTTATGCGTGGGCGAAATTTTCGGGAGGCAGGCCCTTTTATGCGGGGATGACGATGACTTGCCTCGGATTGCTTCTGGTCGCCATAGCGGTCGCTCTTGGCGGTTAACCCCGCCCACGCGTCAGCGCGGATTGCGCTCTTTGCGCAGCTTCGCCCACCATTCCAGCCGCTTACGGATATCCCGCTCGAAGCCGCGCTCCGGCGGATCGTAGAAGGTCTGGCGGCCCATTTTCTCCGGGAAATAATCCTGGCCGGAAAAGGCGTCCGGCTCGTCATGGTCGTAGCGATAACCTTCACCATAGCCCTCGCCTTTCATCAATTTGGTCGGCGCATTGAGGATATGTTTGGGCGGCAACAGCGAGCCGTTCTGCTTCGCGGCCTGGCTTGCCGCCTTGAAGGCGGTATAGACGGCATTCGATTTCGGAGCGGTGGCGAGATAAACGCAGGCTTGGGCAAGCGCCAGCTCCCCCTCCGGCGACCCCAGGTAGTCATAAGCATCCTTGGCGGCGTTGCAGATCACCAGCGCCTGCGGATCGGCAAGGCCGATATCCTCCACTGCCATGCGCACCAGACGCCGGCCGAGATAGAGTGGATCTTCGCCGGCATCGAACATGCGGGCGAGATAATAGAGCGCAGCATCCGGATCCGAGCCGCGCACCGATTTATGCAATGCCGAAATCAGATTGTAGTGGCCGTCCTGCGCCTTGTCGTAGACAGGGGCGCGGCGCTGGACGATATGCGCCAACGCTTCGGTGTCGAAACTCTCCCCCTCGCGCGCCGCGCGCCAGACCTCTTCGGCAAGCGTCAGCACCGCGCGGCCGTCGCCATCGGCCATGCGGATCAGGCTGGCGCGCGCCTCCTCGGTCAGGGGCAGCGGCCTCTGCTCGATCGCCTCGGCGCGCGTCAGCAATTCCTCCAGGCTCTCTTCGTCATGTGACTTGAAGGTGAGGACGCGGGCGCGCGACAACAGAGCGGCGTTGAGCTCGAAGGAGGGATTTTCGGTGGTGGCGCCGACGAGGATGACGGTGCCGTCCTCCATGACCGGCAGGAAACTGTCCTGCTGGGCGCGGTTGAAACGATGAATCTCATCGACGAACAGCAGCGTCTGGCGGCCGTCCATGCGGCGCATGCGAGCCGCCTCGAACACTTTCTTCAGATCGGCGACGCCGGAAAAGATCGCCGAAATCTGCTCGAAGGCCAGCCCCGCCTCACCGGAAAGCAGCCGCGCCACGGTCGTTTTGCCGGTGCCTGGCGGACCCCAGAAGATCATCGATCCGAGCGAACCGCTTTCGATCATCCTCTTCAGCACGCCGTCCTCACCGGTCAGATGTTCCTGGCCGGTGACATCGGCAAGCGTCTTCGGCCGCAACCGGTCGGCAAGCGGCCGCCTGGCGGCAACCTCCTCCGGAATACGCGGCGCGAAGAGATCATTGCTCATCGAAAGAACTGCCTGATACGCTGGCCATCGCGCTCGATCTCGACCCGCCAGAGACCCGGATCGCTGCTGGCTATCTCGGCCAGTTCTTTGGTCGATTTTACTTCCGTTCCGTTGATCGAAACGATGATATCCTTGGGCTCAAAACCCAGGCGGGCTGCCGGGGAATCTTCCTTGACATCGGCAACGACGACACCCGCCGATTCCGAGGGCATGCGCAATTCATCTGCGACGCGCGGCGACAGGTTTTCGACGACGGCGCCGGTAAAGGGAGTGCGCCCGCCGATGACGCGCTGGTCGCGCGGCGAGGTCTCCGGCGCGCGGTCGAGCGCCAGCGACAACTGCTCCTCGTGACCGTTGTCAATGACGGTCAGATTGACCGTTTTGCCGAGGCCGGCTGTCGTCAGGCGATAGAGCAACGCATCCGGATGCTCGACGGAAATGCCGTTGACTGATGTGACGATCTGGCCGGCCTTCAGCCCGGCCTTCGCCGCCGGGCTGCCTTCCGAAACCTTGACGACGAGTGCGCCGCGTACTTTGTTGAGCCCAAGCGCTTCGGCGACTTCCGACGTCACGGCATCGAAGCTTGCGCCGACATAGGGCCGCTCGAAGGATTTGACGCCGGCATCGGCGGAAGCGAGGAAGACTTTGACGAGATTGGCAGGAATGGCGAAGCCGATGCCGTTCGAGCCGCCGCCGCGCGAGAAGATCGCGGTGTTGATGCCGATCAGCTCGCCCTTCATGTTCATCAATGCGCCGCCCGAGTTGCCCGGATTGATCGAGGCGTCGGTCTGGATGAAGAAGCCGAACTCGTTCTTGACCACCTGGTTACGGGCAAGTGCGGAGACGATACCGCTCGTCACCGTCTGGCCGACGCCGAAGGGATTGCCGATCGCCAGCACCAGATCGCCGACTTCGACAGTATCGGAATTGCCGATCGGCAGCGTCGGGAAGCTCTCCTTGGTGTCGATCTTCAGCACGGCGAGGTCGACGCGGTCATCGCGCAACACCACCTTGCAGGGGAATTCGCGGCCATCCGGCAGCGCCACCTTGATGTCATCGGCGCCTTCGACGACGTGATTGTTGGTGACGACAGTGCCGTTCGCCTCGACGATGACGCCGGACCCGAGCGAGGACTGCTTCTCGGATCGATTCGGCATCTGCTGACCGAAGAACTGCTCGAAGAAGGGATCGCCGGCAAAGGGCGACTGGCGCTGGATGATCTTTTCCGCATAGACGTTGACGACGGCGCCCGAGGTCTGTTTGACCAGCGGCGCAAATGAGAGCTGCATCTGCATCTGGCTCTCGGGCACCGTCTTTGCCGTCTGCGCCTGGGCCGCAGCCGGCAGAACGAGCATGAGAGCGAAGAGCGAAACGGAGGCGCGCTTGAACAGGCCTTGCATGGGTATCCCTTTTGAATCCTCTTAAGCAACGTTGTAGCGTCCGACGCTAGAAAGGAAAGAGGGCGGAAGCATGGAAGAATAAGGCAAGGAAGTGCCCTGAAGGCGCTGCGAATTTGATCCGGGAAGATCCACCATGCAACTGATATCAAAAGCCAAAATCTGGGCAAAGTCACTGAAGCGTGACATCGTGGCGCTGTGGCTTGCCGCCCGCGATCCTCGCGTGCCCTGGTATGCGAAAGCGGTCGCTGGCGCTGTCGCAGCTTATGCGCTTTCGCCGATCGATCTGATCCCCGATTTCATTCCTGTGCTCGGCTATGTCGACGATCTCGTCATCGTGCCGCTCGGCATCCTGCTGGCGACGCGGCTTGTGCCGGCAGAGGTGATGGCTGCGCTTCGCCAGGAGGCCTCAAGGCGGACTGAGCGCCCCTCCGGCGGGGCCGGACTGATCTTCATCCTTGTCGTCTGGCTCGCCTGCATCATCTTTCTGGCTCTGGCAGTGCGCAAGCTGATTTGATCGGCAGTAAAGGAAGATGATGATGACATGGCGAATGTCGGCCGCGCTCGGTTTGGCGATCCTGATTTTCCCATCGGATCCTGCATGGTCGGCGAGCTTCGATTGTGATGCGAAGGAATTGAAGCCGGACGAAAAGGCGATCTGCGACAACCGCGCCCTCAACGACGCCGACGTCAAGATGGTAACGACCTTCGAGCTGCTCTCCGGGCTGCTGGCCATGGGCTCGCGCGGCACGTTGCAGGACGAGCAGACCGCCTGGCTGAAGAAGCGGCAGGAATGCGGCGCCGATGCCGCCTGCATCAAGGCTGCCTACGACGAGCGGATGAAGCAGCTCGGCGAGACCTATAAAAACATCAACCGGCCGCTTTGACAGCGACCGGTTGACAAAGCAGCTGACTCTTAATCAGCGGGCCGTAGGTTCGAGGCTACTCAACGAGCGTTCAGATCCCGCACGGCGCCGCGATCGGCGCTCGTCGCGAAGGCAGCGTAAGCTTTGAGCGCGGTGGTGACGTTGCGCTTGCGAACCTCGGTCGGCCGCCAGCCCTTGCCGTCTTGCTCGGCGCGGCGGGCGGCGAGCTCGGGCTCGCTGACACGCAGGCTGATCGTACGGTTGGGGATATCGATATCGATCATGTCGCCTTCGCGCACCAGGCCGATCGTGCCGCCATTTGCCGCTTCCGGCGAGACATGGCCGATCGAGAGACCCGAGGTGCCGCCGGAGAAGCGGCCGTCGGTGATGAGCGCACAGGCCTTGCCGAGGCCTTTCGACTTCAGATAGCTCGTCGGATAGAGCATTTCCTGCATGCCGGGACCGCCCTTCGGGCCTTCGTAGCGGATGACGACGACGTCGCCAGCCTTGATCTCGTTGGCGAGGATCGCCTTGACCGACGCATCCTGACTTTCGAAGACGCGGGCCGGGCCTGAGAATTTCAGGATCGATTCATCGACGCCGGCCGTCTTGACGATGCAGCCGTCGACCGCGAGATTACCCTTCAGCACGGCAAGACCGCCATCCCTCGAGAAGGGATGTTCGACCGAACGGATGACGCCGTTTTGGCGATCGGTGTCGAGCTCGTCCCAGCGGGCCTCCTGGCTGAAGGCGACCTGGGTCGGGATGCCGCCGGGAGCGGCGCGATAGAAGTTGCGGACGGTGTCGCTGCTGGTGCGGGTGATGTCCCAGCGATCGATTGCATCGCCGAGCGTCTCGGCATGGACGGTCGGGCAATCGCGGTTCAGCAGGCCACCCTTATCGAGCTCTCCGAGGATCGACATGATGCCGCCAGCGCGATGGACATCTTCCATGTGTACATCGCTCTTGGCAGGCGCGACCTTCGACAGGCATGGCACCCGGCGCGACAGGGCGTCGATATCGGCCATAGTGAAATCGACTTCGCCTTCATGGGCTGCTGCCAGGATGTGCAGGACCGTATTGGTCGAACCGCCCATGGCGATATCGAGCGCCATCGCATTCTCGAAAGCCTGCTTGGAGGCAATGGTGCGCGGCAGCGCCTTGACGTCGTCCTGCTCGTAGTAGCGGCGGGCGAGATCAACGATCAGGTGGCCGGCCTCGACGAAGAGGCGCTTACGATCGGCATGGGTGGCAAGCGTCGAACCATTGCCGGGCAGCGACAGGCCGAGCGCCTCCGTCAGGCAATTCATGGAGTTTGCGGTGAACATGCCGGAGCACGAGCCGCAGGTCGGACAGGCTGAACGCTCGATCACCTTGACGTCGTCATCAGAGATCTTGTCGTCGGCAGCCGCGACCATGGCGTCGACGAGGTCGAGCGCATGTTGCTTGCCATGCAGCACGACCTTGCCCGCTTCCATCGGACCGCCGGACACGAAGACGGTGGGGATGTTGAGGCGCAGCGATGCCATCAGCATGCCGGGAGTGATCTTGTCGCAGTTGGAAATGCAGACCATTGCATCAGCGCAATGGGCATTGACCATGTATTCGACGCTGTCGGCGATCAACTCGCGCGAGGGCAGCGAATAGAGCATGCCATCATGGCCCATGGCGATGCCGTCGTCGACGGCGATCGTATTGAACTCCTTGGCGACGCCGCCGGCCGCCTCGATTTCGCGGGCGACGAGCTGGCCGAGATCCTTCAGATGGACGTGGCCCGGCACGAACTGGGTGAAGGAATTCACCACCGCGATGATCGGCTTGCCAAAATCCGAGTCCTTCATGCCCGTGGCGCGCCAAAGGCCGCGCGCGCCCGCCATGTTGCGGCCGTGGGTCGTGGTTCTGGAACGGTAAGCTGGCATCGGGGTCTTCCTCGACATGTCGGAAACATCAGGCGAAGCCGGGGCGGCAATGAAGCCTGCGGGCCGGGCGAACGCCGCTTTTTGGAATTGTCCTAATCCAATCGATGGGGGCTGTCACTACCGGCAAGGCCAAATCCGGTACGCCGCCAGGAGAAGCGCGTTGAGCGCCATTCGAATATATACGGTTCGGCGGGCCTTTGGTTACACCCTATCCCATCACAGCAGAACACAAAAAATTGGCTTCCTGTCAGCAATATTCAAGGCATAGAAATTGATCCGAACATGCGGGCGGTTCGTTTAAGGACTATATTCGGAATATCCGCCCTGGAGGTTTCGACATGCCAAACTATCGCCCCCCAAAGATCGCGTCGTCGGAGATCACGCCGCGCCAGATCTATCTGCGCCGCCGTGAATTCCTGGGCGCAGCGACGCTTGGCGCCATGGCGCTCTATGGCGCTGGAAAGGCCAGCGCGGCCGCCCTTTCCGCCGTCGAGAGCAAGTACAAGGTCGATGAGAAGACGACGCCGATCAAGGACGTCACGACCTACAATAATTTCTATGAGTTCGGTCTCGACAAGGGCGACCCCGCCGCTCTCTCCGGCGATTTCAAGCCGCTGCCCTGGACGGTCAAGGTCGACGGCATGGTCAACAAGCCAGGTACCTTCGACGTCGAGGCGCTGATGAAGGAATTCCCGATCGAGGAGCGCACCTATCGGATGCGCTGCGTCGAGGCATGGTCGATGGTCATTCCATGGAACGGGTTTCCGCTGGCGGCGCTGCTCGACAAGGTGGAGCCGCTCGGCAGCGCCAAATATATCGCCTTCGAAACCGTCGTGCGACCGGAGGAGATGCCCGGGCAGAAGGGCTTCTTCCAGTCGCTCGACTGGCCCTATGTCGAGGGCCTGCGGCTGGACGAGGCGCGCCACCCGCTGACGCTGCTTGCCGTCGGGCTTTATGGCGAAACGCTGCCGAACCAGAACGGTGCGCCGATCCGCCTCGTCGTGCCGTGGAAATACGGCTTCAAGGGCATCAAGTCGATCGTCAGGATCACGCTCACCGACCAGCAGCCGAAGAACACCTGGCAGGTGACCAATCCGCAGGAATACGGTTTCTACGCCAACGTCAATCCAGCCGTCGACCATCCGCGCTGGAGCCAGGCGAGCGAGAGGCGCATCGGCGAAAGCGGCTTCTTCGGCGCCAGCCGTCACCCCACCCTGCCCTTCAACGGCTATGCCGACGAGGTGGCGAGCCTTTATGCCGGCATGGATCTGAAGGCGAATTTCTGATGGCGGAACTGTCGCTCGCCATCCCGAAGCGCTGGCAGCCCGCTTCCGTCTGGCTGCTTTATGTCGTCGGGTTCGTGCCCGCCGCCTGGACCTTCTATCTCGGCGCGACCGATCAGCTCGGCGCCGATCCGGTCAAGACCTTTGAGCTCTTCCTCGGCATCTGGACAATCCGCTTCCTGATCGCAACACTTGCAGTGTCCCCTGCCCGCGAGTTGTTCGGCTGGAATTATCTGCGCTACCGCCGCGCTCTCGGCCTTTTGACCTTCTACTATGCGCTGATGCATTTCACCGTTTACATGGTGCTCGACCAGGCGATGGATATTCAGGCCGTCGTCAACGACGTGCTGAAGCGCCCGTTCATCATGTTCGGCATGGCTGGCCTTGCCATGCTTATTCCCCTGGCGGTGACATCCAATAATTTCTCGATTCGTCACCTCGGTACGACCTGGATCTGGTTACACCGCCTCGTCACCATCATTGCCGCCTGCGGGGCTCTGCATTTTGCCCTTTCGACCAAGATCCTCGATCTCGAGCAGTTTATTTATGTGGGGTTGATCATCGCGCTCATCCTTTACCGCTCCTGGCGGCCGATCGCGCGCAGTCGGAAGAAAAGCCAGGGGCGGCAGCGCAATCGTGCGGTGGCGTCGGTTTCCTGAAGCCAGCCGTCAACGGCGCGCGGGATCAAAGGCACAGACCACAGCGATGCCGATCGCATAGGCCGCTATGTTCCAAAGGGAAAATATCCGGCCAAGCAACAAGGCGCCTGCAGTCGTCAACCGAAACGCGTCCAACCAGGGTGTATGATAAAGTCGGAAGAATTCGACTGCGATTGCCATGAACAGCGCCATGACCGCAATGACTGCCCGCGGTGACTTTCCGAGAACGAGCGCCACCAGCAGATAGACCATCGCCCCCCACAGCGCCGACCCGCCATATTTGACGACGACGAAAGGCAGATCGACCGCGTAGCCGAAGCGCCTGAGCGCCAGGCCGGCCGCAATCACCACAAGCACAGCCCCGAGACGGAGGAGCTGCGCTCGAGAATGCGCTTCGCGCATAGAACCTTCCATCTTAATCTCCACAGTTTGGAGCTCGGGACAGACATCGCTCCGTCACCGAAGAAGCTGCGCCGCTTCCGTTTTCGGCCGATGCACAAATGAAAACAGCCGGGCTTCGCAGCCCGGCTGTTTTCTATCCGCCGAAACGGAAGACTTAGGCGGCGACGGCCTGCTCTTCGGCAGCGACGCGGGCCTTGTCGGCTGCGCCCTTGGCGTAAGTGTCGCGGTCGACGAACTCGATCACGGCCATGGCGGCGTTGTCGCCCTGGCGGAAGCCGGCCTTCATGATGCGCAGGTAGCCGCCGTTGCGGGTGGCGTAACGCGTTGCGATCGTGTCGAACAGCTTCGAGACGACGGCAGCATCGCGGATCTGCGAGATCGCCTGACGGCGAGCGTGCAGGTCGCCGCGCTTGCCGAGCGTGACGAGCTTTTCGACGATCGGACGGATTTCCTTGGCCTTCGGCAGGGTCGTGACGATCTGCTCGTGGGTAATCAGCGAAGCCGCCATATTGGCGAACATCGCCTTGCGGTGGCTTGCAGTTCTATTCAGCTTGCGGCCGGCTTTACCATGGCGCATTGCTATTCTCCTTTAATGCAGTGCCCTTACTTCGTTACCGGGCCTGCCGTTTCCTGGCACATGCAGGCGATATGCCTGCTGTTTGACGGGGAAAGGCAGTCGAAAGAGCCTGCCTTTTGTTTTCTTAATATTGGTCTTCGTAGCGCTTGGCGAGATCTTCGATGTTCTCGGGCGGCCATGCCGGCACTTCCATGCCGAGGTGCAGGCCCATGGAAGCGAGAACTTCCTTGATTTCGTTCAGCGACTTGCGACCAAAATTCGGCGTGCGGAGCATTTCTGCTTCGGTCTTCTGAATCAGGTCACCGATGTAGACGATGTTGTCGTTCTTCAGGCAGTTTGCCGAACGGACCGACAGTTCTAGTTCGTCCACCTTCTTGAGGAGAGCCGGGTTGAAAGCAAGTTCGGTGACTGCTTCCTCTTCGGTTTCCTTCTGCGGCTCGTCGAAGTTGACGAAGACGCCAAGCTGATCCTGGAGGATGCGCGCCGCAAAAGCGACGGCGTCTTCGCCGGTGATCGAGCCATCTGTTTCGATGGTCATGTTCAGCTTGTCGTAGTCGAGAACCTGCCCTTCGCGGGTATTTTCAACCTTGTAGGACACCTTCTTGACCGGCGAATAGAGGCTGTCGACCGGGATAAGGCCGATCGGAGCATCTTCCGCACGATTACGCTCGGCCGGAACATAACCCTTGCCGTTATTGACGGTGAACTCCATCCGGATCTCGGCGCCCTCGTCGAGCGTGCAGATCACATGCTCGGGGTTGAGGATTTCGATATCGCCGACCGTCTGAATGTCGCCAGCCGTGACAACGCCCGGGCCCTGCTTGCGCACGACCATGCGTTTTGCGTCGTCGCCATCCATCTTGATGGCGATTTCCTTGATGTTGAGCACGATATCCGTGACATCTTCGCGGACGCCGGGAATCGAGGAGAATTCATGCAGCACGCCATCGATCTGCACCGCCGTAACGGCAGCACCGCGCAGCGAGGAGAGCAGAACGCGGCGAAGCGCGTTGCCGAGGGTGAGGCCGAAGCCGCGCTCCAGCGGTTCGGCGACGAGCGTCGCCCTGGTGCGCGAGCTCGAGGAGAACTCCACCTTGTTCGGCTTGATCAGTTCCTGCCAGTTCTTCTGAATCATGAGTTTGCCTTCCGTTCGTTGCCACCATCCAATCGTGACAACCGAGCTTGAAAACCACCGGGAGCGCCAAGGCGCTCACCGGTGACGAGAGCGATGATCAGACGCGGCGCTTCTTGCGCGGACGGCAGCCATTGTGCGGGATCGGCGTCACGTCGCGGATGGACGTGATCATGAAACCTGCAGCCTGGAGCGCACGCAGAGCCGATTCACGACCCGAACCCGGACCGCAGACTTCGACTTCCAGCGACTTCATGCCGTGTTCCTGGGCCTTCTTGGCGCAGTCTTCGGCAGCGATCTGGGCAGCAAAGGGGGTCGACTTGCGCGAACCCTTGAAGCCCTTGGCGCCAGCCGACGACCAAGCGATCGCATTGCCCTGCGCATCGGTGATGGTGATCATCGTGTTGTTGAAGGTCGAGTTAACGTGCGCGACACCCGACGAGATATTCTTGCGCTCGCGACGGCGAACGCGGACGGCTTCCTTAGCCATGCTATTCCTTTCTTTGATCTCTTCACCGCCGTAATACCAGCGGCTACACCGGAACGGCGCCTACATGGTCCCGCTCCAAACTCAAAAGAGGCCGGCGCGGACCGCCAGCCTCCCCACCCCGGTTTCCCGGAAATTACTTCTTCTTGCCAGCGATTGCCTTTGCCGGACCCTTACGGGTGCGGGCATTGGTGTGCGTGCGCTGACCGCGGACCGGAAGGCCGCGACGATGACGCAGGCCGCGGTAGCAGCCGAGATCCATCAGACGCTTGATGTTCATCGCGGTTTCGCGACGAAGATCACCCTCGACCTGATAGTCACGGTCGATGGTTTCGCGGATCTGAAGGACTTCAGCGTCCGTCAGCTGATGCACACGACGCTCAGCCGGAATACCGACCTTCTCGACGATTTCCTGTGCGAATTTCGGACCGATCCCGTGAATGTAGGTCAGCGCGATGACTACGCGCTTTGCAGTCGGGATGTTGACGCCAGCGATACGTGCCACGCCTGTTCTCCTTGCATTCCAGTTGCCATCCGGCAAGTGGGCTTCGTTATGCGACCCTCAGGGCCGCCCGTTCAGATTTAATGTCCGTAACATGTCAAAACGACCGCACCCGGACTTCCCAGGGAAATCCGCGCCGATCGCAGGGAATGTCGCGAGTTGGCGCGGTGTTTAGCGGAATCACTGCTGAAAAGCAACCGTTTCCGCCAAGTTTATTTTCAAGCCTTAAAGCTTGGAAAGAATGGCTTCGACCTCAGCAGTCACCTGGTCGATTTCAGCCATGCCGTCGACAGATCTGAGCTTGCCCTTGGCATGGTAGTAACCGATCAGCGGTGAGGTCTCCTTGTAGTAGACCTGCAACCGGGCCGTCATGGTCTCCGGAGTGTCGTCGGGACGGCGCTTGAAGTGGGTAGAGCCGCACTTGTCGCACACACCCTCATTGGCCGGGACCTTGTCCGTGTCGTGATAGACGCTACCGCACTGGGCGCAGGAGTAGCGGCCGGCAACACGACGGACCAATTCGGCATCATCGACACGGAATTCGATGACGACGGAGAGACCAAGACCCTTTGCTCTCAGCATCGCTTCGGTGGCGTCCGCCTGAACGAGCGTCCTGGGGAAGCCATCGAGAATGAAACCGTTGGCGCAATCGGGCTGATCGATTCGCTCCGAGACGATGGCGATAACGATCTCATCCGAGACCAGCTTACCGGCGTCCATGACCGCCTTGGCGCGCTTGCCGATCTCCGTGCCGGCGTTGACCGCCGCACGCAGCATATCTCCCGTGGAAAGCTGCGGAATGCCGTGCTTTTCCACGATCCGCTGGGCCTGGGTTCCCTTGCCCGCGCCCGGCGGCCCCAAAAGGATAAGTCTCATCGCCCCCTCTTTCCTCCTCGCAACTTCGATTTCTTGATCAGGCCTTCGTATTGCTGCGCGATCAGGTGACCCTGGATCTGTGCAACCGTATCAAGAGTTACGCTAACCACGATCAAAAGCGAAGTCCCACCAAGGGATAATGGAATGCCGGTTTGCGACACCAGAATCTCCGGGAGGATGCAGACGAAGACGAGATATATGGCGCCGATCACCGTGATACGGGTCAGCACGTAGTCGATGTATTCGGCGGTGCGCTCACCGGGACGGATGCCGGGAATAAAGCCGCCATGCTTCTTCAGATTGTCGGCCGTGTCCTTCGGATTGAAGACGATGGCCGTATAGAAGAAGGCGAAGAAGGCGATCAGCGCCGCATAGAGCACCATGTAGAGCGGCTGGCCATGGCCGAGGGCGGCAACGATCGACGTCGCCCAGGCAGGCATGGCCGTGGTGTTGGCAAAGCCCGCGACTGTCGCCGGCAGCAGCAGCAGCGAAGAGGCAAAAATCGCCGGGATCACGCCCGAGGTGTTCAGTTTCAGCGGCAGGTGCGACGTATCGCCCTGGAACATGCGGTTGCCGACCTGGCGCTTCGGATACTGGATCAGCAGCCGGCGCTGGGCGCGCTCCACGAAAACGATGACACCGATGACGGCGATTGCGACAATGATGACGAGCAGGATGAGGCCGGTCGACAGCGCCCCGGTGCGGCCGAGTTCAAGCGTGCCGGCAAGAGCGCTCGGCAGGCCGGCTGCGATACCGGCGAAGATGATCAGCGAAATGCCGTTGCCGATACCGCGCGAGGTGATCTGCTCGCCCAGCCACATCAGGAACATCGTGCCGCCGAGCAGCGTCAGAACGGTGGAAATACGGAAGAACCAGCCCGGATCGACGACAAGGCCCTGGCCGCTCTCCAGGCCGGCCGCAATGCCGTAAGCCTGAAGCGCACCCAGAATGACGGTGCCGTAGCGGGTGTACTGGTTGATGATCTTGCGACCCTGCTCGCCTTCCTTCTTCAGGTTTTCAAGCGTCGGCACGACCGACGTCATCAGCTGCACGATGATCGAAGCGGAGATATAGGGCATGATGCCGAGCGCAAAGATCGCCATGCGCTGAACGGCGCCGCCCGAGAACATGTTGAAAAGGCCGAGAATGCCGCCTGCCTGGCCGCGGAACGCCTGGGCATAGGCTTCGGGATTGAGACCCGGAAGCGGGATATGGGTGCCGAGCCTGTAGACGAGGAGAGCTGCCAGTGTGAACCACAGGCGCTTCTTCAAATCCTCGGCTTTGGCAAAGGTCGAAAAATTGAGGTTGGATGCCAATTGTTCCGCTGCAGAAGCCATGCGATTCTCCGCCCTACCAATTCCGGCGTCTCTGGGGAAATGCCGGCCCCGGAATCAGTATGAAAATAATTCAAAACCGGGTTTTGGACGGATTGCAGCGCAACCCCATGCCTCACCCTTGTTTTCCAGTTTTACCGGCGTGACGCGGGCGCGCCAGCCAAGTCTTTGTGAGGCCCACATATGGGAGCAAAATCGCCCGGTGTGAAGCACCCCGGGCGATATATCATCAGATATTATTCCGCTGCAGCCGGAGCCGAAAGCAGCGTCACCGTACCGCCGGCCTTTTCGATCTTCTCGACGGCGGGCTTGGAAGCGCCCGCGACGACGATGGTGATCTTGGCCTTGAGCTCGCCGTCGGCGAGAACGCGAACGCCGTCCTTGGCGCGGCGGATAACCCCGGCAGCCTTCAGGGCAGCTGCGTCAACAGTCGCCTTGGCGTCGAGCTTGCCGGCGTCGACTGCCGCCTGAATGCGGCCGAGCGACACGACAACAAAGTCGGAAGCGAAAATGTTATTGAAGCCGCGCTTCGGCAGGCGACGATAGATCGGCATCTGGCCGCCTTCGAAGCCGTTGATGGCGACGCCGGAACGGGACTTCTGACCCTTGACACCGCGACCAGCCGTCTTGCCGGAGCCCGAACCGATACCGCGGCCGAGGCGCTTGCGGCTGTGGGTCGAGCCTTCGTTGTCCTTGATTTCATTGAGTTTCATGAGCGTTTCCTCCGTCTCACTTCTCGTCGACGATGCGAACGAGATGCTGGACAGCACGGATCATGCCGCGAACGGAAGGAGTATCCTCCAGCGTGCGGCGACGGTGCATCTTGTTCAGTCCGAGACCGATCAGCGTGCGCTGCTGAACGTCCGGACGGCGAATCGGGCTGCCGATCTGTTCGATCGTGACAGTCTTCGCTTCAGCCTTCTTGGTAGCCTTGGCCATTGGTCAGCTCCTCTTATTCTTCAGAGGCGTTGCCGGAGGCGCTACGACGAGCCTGCAGCGTTGCATACTTGATGCCGCGCTGAGCTGCGATGTCCTTCGGGTGAACCTGGTGCTTCAGAGCGTCGAAGGTGGCGCGAACCATGTTGTAGGGGTTCGACGAACCGGTCGACTTGGCGACGACGTCGTGCATGCCGAGCGTTTCGAATACGGCGCGCATCGGACCGCCGGCGATGATGCCGGTACCGACCTTGGCCGAGCGCAGCAGAACCTTGCCGGCGCCGTGGCGGCCATGGACGTCGTGATGCAGCGTGCGGCCATCACGCAGCGGTACGAAGATCAGCTCCCGCTTGGCGGCTTCGGTTGCCTTGCGGATGGCTTCCGGCACTTCGCGTGCCTTGCCGTGGCCGAAGCCGACGCGGCCCTTCTGGTCGCCGACGACGACGAGTGCTGCGAAACCAAAACGACGGCCGCCCTTGACGACCTTGGCGACGCGGTTGATCGCGACCAGCTTGTCGACGAATTCGCTATCGCGCTCTTCACGGCTCTGGCGGTCTTCCCGCTGCGGCCTTCTTTCCTGTGCCATTGTCCTCTTCCTTTTTCTTTTCCGGGTGCAATCGGCAAATGAATGTGGACCGCATTAGCCTCCCCTCTTGCCAGGGAGTGCCTGCGGTCCGGCGAAAATCCGGCCGGAGCGACAGCGCCCGGCCGGAAACTGATCAGAAGGTCAGACCGCCTTCGCGGGCCGCTTCGGCGAGAGCCTTGATGCGGCCGTGATAGATGAAGGCGCCACGGTCGAATACGACGTCCGTAACGCCGGCCTTGGAGGCGCGCTCGGCGACGAGCTTGCCTACGGCGGCGGCGGCGGCGGTATCGGCACCGGTCTTCAGAGAACCGCGCAGATCCTTGTCGAGGGTGGAGGCGGACGCAAGCGTCTTGCCGGCCACGTCATCGATGATCTGGGCATAGATGTTCTTCGAGGAGCGATGAACCGACAGGCGCGGACGGCCATTGGCCACCGACTTGATATGACGGCGCACGCGGTTGGCACGACGTGCAAGTGCTTCTTTCCTGCTAGCCATTTCGCGTGATCCTTACTTCTTCTTGCCTTCTTTGCGGACGATCCGCTCGTCGGCATACTTGACACCCTTGCCCTTGTACGGCTCGGGACCGCGATATTCGCGGATTTCGGCCGCAACTTGACCGACCTGCTGCTTGTTGATGCCGCTGACGATGATTTCAGTCGGCTTCGGAACAGCGATCGAGATGCCGACCGGCGGTTCATAGACCACGTCGTGGCTGAAACCGAGGGCCAGCTGCAGGTTCTTGCCCTGCATGGCGGCGCGGTAACCGACGCCGTTGATTTCGAGCTTGCGCTCGTAACCGTCCTTGACGCCCTTGAAGATGCCTTCGATCATCGTGCGGGACATGCCCCACTTCGAACGCGCATCCTTGGACTGGTTTACGGGCGTCACGACGACCGCGTTGTTTTCGAGCTTGAGGCTGATTTCGTCGTTAGCGACGAAGAACAGCTCGCCCTTCGGGCCCTTTGCGGTAACCTTCTGGCCTTCGACCGTAGCCGTGATCCCAGCAGGCACCTGAACGGGCTTCTTACCGATACGAGACATGTTTCAATCCTGTCTGTTCGCTATGGAGATCCCTGCCCGATCTTAGAAGACCGAGCAAAGAACCTCGCCACCAACGTTCTGTTCGCGAGCCTGGTGATCGGCCATCACGCCCTTCGGAGTCGAAAGGATGGTGATGCCGAGGCCGTTCGCGACCTGCGGAATGGACTTGACCGAGACATAAACCCGGCGGCCCGGCTTCGACACACGGCCGATCTCACGGATCACCGATGCGCCTTCATAGTACTTCAGCTCGATGTTGAGCTCCGACTTGCCATTGCCGAAATCGACAACGGAATAGCCACGGATGTAGCCTTCGGACTGCAGGACATCGAGAACACGCGCACGGAGCTTGGATGCAGGCGTCGAAACCGACGACTTGCGGCGGGAAGCGCCGTTGCGGATGCGGGTGAGCATATCGCCCAACGGATCAGTCATTGTCATCTAACCTGCTCCTTACCAGCTCGACTTGACGATGCCCGGCACCTTGCCGAGATTGCCGAGTTCACGCAGCGCGATACGCGACATGCGCAGTTTGCGGTAGTATGCGCGCGGACGGCCCGATACTTCGCAACGGTTGCGAATGCGGGTCTTCGATCCATCGCGCGGCAGGGATGCCAGCTTGATCGAGGCCTTGAACCGCTCTTCGATCGGAAGAGCCTGGTTCATGATGATCGCCTTCAACGCAGCCCGCTTTGCGGCCTGGTTGGCGACCGTATTACGGCGGCGCTTGTTCTTTTCAACTGCGCTTGTCTTCGCCATGTCAGGTTCCTTTTCTACGCTCGTCGTTACGGTTATTGACGGAACGGGAAGCTGAACTCCTTCAGGAGAGTCCGTGCTTCGTCGTCGGTCGTCGCCGTCGTGCAAACGATGATGTCCATGCCCCACATCTGATCAACCTTGTCGTAGTTGATTTCAGGGAACACAATGTGCTCCTTGATGCCCATGGCGAAGTTGCCACGGCCGTCAAAGCTCTTCGGGTTCAGGCCGCGGAAGTCGCGAACGCGCGGAAGCGCGATGTTGACCAGGCGATCCAGGAACTCGTACATGCGGGCGCCGCGCAGGGTGACCTTTGCGCCGATCGGCATGTTTTCGCGGACCTTGAAGCCTGCGATAGAGTTGCGTGCGCGGGTGATGACCGGCTTCTGACCGGCGATCGCTGCGAGGTCGGCGGCAGCAACCGTCGGCTTCTTCGAATCAGCGGTCGCTTCACCGACACCCATGTTGATCACGATCTTGTCGAGCTTCGGGATCATCATCTCGTTGGCGTAGGAGAACTTCTCCTGCATCGCCTTGCGGATGCGCTCGACATATTCCTTCTTGAGCCGCGGCTCGTATTTTGCCTCAGCCATCGATCACTTCTCCAGAACGCTTGGCCACGCGGACCTTCTTGCCGTCAACGACCTTGAAACCGACGCGGGTCGGCTTACCGTCCTTGTCGACGATTGCAATGTTCGACAGGTGAACCGGGGCTTCCTTGTTGATGATGCCGGCTTCCTGGGTCTGCGTCTGGCGCTGGTGGCGCTTCACGACGTTGACGCCACGGACGACGGCACGATCTTCCTTCGGCATGACCTGAACGACTTCGCCGGTGCGGCCCTTGTCCTTGCCAGCGAGCATGACGACCTTGTCGCCTTTACGAATCTTCTGCATCGCTTCCGCTCCTTACAGTACTTCGGGAGCCAGCGAGATGATCTTCATGTGGTTCTTGGCGCGAAGTTCGCGCGGAACCGGTCCGAAGATACGGGTACCGATCGGCTCTTTCTTGTTGTCGATGAGGACTGCTGCGTTGGTGTCGAAGCGGATGACGGAGCCATCCGGACGACGGATGTCCTTGGCGGTGCGAACGACAACCGCCTTCATCACGTCACCCTTCTTCACGCGGCCGCGCGGGATCGCTTCCTTGATCGAAACGACGATGACGTCGCCGATCGAGGCATACTTGCGCTTCGAGCCGCCCAGCACCTTGATGCACATGACACGACGTGCGCCGGAATTATCCGCGACGTCGAGGTTTGTTTGCATCTGAATCATATCAGGTCGCCTTCTTGGTTTACCGGAATGGTTGGGCCTAAGCCCCCTACCCCGGCTTATGAAAATGTTCGCCGGCCAACCCACCGTAACGGCAGGCAAAAACACGGCATAGCTGAATAGCGCGGGGTCGATCGTGCCAGGGTGGTTTCCCGAACGGGACCTTCCGTGCGCTCAAAGCAAAAGAACGCCCGGCATTCGAGCGTTCTGACGCTGCTTCATACAGATATTTCGGCGAGACGCAAGGCCTCGCGCAAAATTCTGTTACTTGCCCTGGGCGGCAATGACCGTCCAGCGCTTGTCCTTGGAGATCGGCGCGCATTCCTCGATGGATACGGTATCGCCGATCTTGTACTGGTTGTTTTCGTCGTGGGCCTTGTACTTCTTGGAACGACGAACGGTCTTCTGGAGCAGCGGGTGAGCGAAACGACGCTCAACGCGAACCACTACCGTCTTCTCGTTCTTGTCGCCAACGACGACGCCCTGCAGGATGCGCTTCGGCATGTTTTTCTTCCTTTAGGCCTTAACTTCTGCCGCCTTCTGGCGGGCAATGGTTTTGACGCGGGCGATGTCCTTGCGGACTTCGTTGATGCGCGAGGACTTTTCGAGCTGGCCGGTCGCCTTCTGGAAGCGCAGGTTGAACTGCTCCTTCTTCAGCTTGGCAAGCTCGTCCTTGAGTTGGTCGGCGCTGAGCGCGCGAACGTCTGAGGCTTTCATGAGCTCAATCCCTTACTCTGCAATGCGCTGTACGAAGCGCGTCTTGACCGAGAGCTTGGCAGAGCCGAGGCGAAGCGCCTCGCGGGCGATCTCTTCGCTGACGCCGTCGATCTCGAACATCATACGACCGGGCTTGACCTTGCATGCCCAGTACTCAACGGAGCCCTTACCTTTACCCATGCGGACTTCGGTCGGCTTTGCGGTTACCGGAACGTCCGGGAACACGCGGATCCATACGCGGCCGGCGCGCTTCATGTAACGCGTGATCGCGCGGCGGGCCGCTTCGATCTCGCGTGCGTTGACGCGGTTGGGCTCCTGAGCCTTCAGGCCGAATTCGCCGAATGCCAGGTCAGAACCGCCCTTGGCAACGCCCTTGATGCGGCCCTTGAACTGCTTGCGGTACTTAGTACGCTTTGGCTGCAACATTTTCTTACTTCTCCGAGCTTATCTTTCGCCAGCGCTAATTACGCGTTGTCGCGTTCGCGGCGACGATCGCCACGGTCGCGTTCGCGGCTTGCCGGACCCTGTGCGTCGCCTTCCAGCGCGCGACGTTCGGAAGCCATCGGATCGTGCTCAAGGATTTCGCCCTTGAAGATCCAGACCTTGATGCCGCAGATACCGAATGCGGTTTCGGCTTCTGCCGTGCCGTAATCGATGTCGGCGCGCAGCGTGTGCAGCGGCACACGACCTTCACGGTACCATTCAGTACGGGCGATTTCAGCACCGCCGAGACGACCGGCGCAGGTGATCTTGATGCCTTCGGCTCCAAGACGCATTGCCGACTGAACGGCGCGCTTCATGGCGCGGCGGAAAGCCACGCGGCGCTCGAGCTGCTGGGCGATCGACTGAGCGACCAGCGTCGCGTCGACTTCGGGCTTGCGCACTTCGACGATGTTGAGGTGCGTTTCCGAATTGGTCATGTCCGACAGCTTCTTGCGGAGCTTGTCGATGTCGGCGCCCTTACGGCCGATGATCAGGCCCGGACGAGCCGAGTGGATCGTGACGCGGCACTTCTTGTGCGGACGCTCGATGACCACTTTGGAGATGCCTGCCTGCTTCAGTTCGCTCATGACGAACTTGCGCATCTTCAGGTCTTCGTGCAGCAGCTGGCCATACTCGGCATTGTCCGCGAACCAGCGGCTATCCCAAGTACGGTTGATGCCGAGACGGAAACCGATCGGATTGATTTTCTGACCCATTATGCGGCCTCCTCTGCTGCCTGCACTTCACGAACGACGATCGTCAGGTGCGCGAAGGGCTTTTCGATGCGCGACGCGCGACCGCGGCCACGAGCGTGGAAACGCTTCATGACGATCGACTTGCCGACGTAGGCTTCGGCGACGACGAGCGCGTCGACGTCAAGATCGTGGTTGTTCTCGGCGTTGGCGATCGCGGATTCGAGCGTCTTCTTGACGGCGCCCGCGATGCGCTTGCGGGAGAACTCCAGCTCAGCGAGTGCACGCTCTACCTTCTTGCCGCGGATGGCCGCAGCAACCAGGTTGAGCTTCTGGGGGCTGACACGGAGCGTGCGGGCGACTGCTTGCGCCTCGTTGTCCTTCAGCCGGCGTTCGGCTTTTGCCTTGCCCATTGTTACTTCCTCTTCGCCTTCTTGTCCGCGCCGTGACCGTAGTAGGTGCGGGTCGGAGAGAATTCACCGAATTTGTGACCGACCATGTCTTCATTGACACTGACCGGGACATGTTTGCTGCCGTTGTAGACGCCGAAGGTAAGTCCGACGAACTGCGGCAGGATCGTGGAGCGACGGCTCCAGATCTTGATCACTTCTGCACGTCCGCCTTCACGAACCTTCTCAGCCTTCTTGAGAAGATAGCCGTCAACGAACGGACCTTTCCATACTGAACGAGCCATTGGAGACTTCCTCTCTTACTTCTTACGCTGATGACGCGAGCGCATGATCATCTTGTCGGTCGACTTGTTCGACCGGGTGCGCTTGCCCTTGGTCGGCTTGCCCCACGGTGTCACCGGATGGCGACCACCGGAGGTGCGGCCTTCACCACCGCCGTGCGGATGGTCGACCGGGTTCATGACAACACCGCGGTTATGGGGACGCTTGCCGCGCCAGACGGTACGACCGGCCTTGCCGTCGTTGATGTTGGCGTGGTCGGGGTTCGAGACGGCGCCGATCGAAGCAAGGCAGATGCCGCTTACGAGGCGCTGCTCACCGGAGTTCAGGCGAAGGATCGCCATACCCTGGTCACGACCGACGAGCTGCGCGTAGGAACCGGCGGAACGGGCGATCTGACCGCCCTTGCCCGGCTTCATTTCCACATTGTGGATGATGGAGCCGACCGGGATGTACTGCAGCGGCATGGTGTTGCCGGGCTTGACGTCGACAGCCTTCTCCGAAGCGATGACCTTGTCGCCGGCAGCGAGACGCTGCGGAGCGATGATGTAGGCCTGCTCGCCATCAGAATAGGTCACCAGCGCGATGAAAGCCGTGCGGTTCGGATCGTATTCGATACGTTCGACCGTGCCTTCGACATCGAACTTGCGACGCTTGAAGTCGACCAGTCGGTAGCTGCGCTTATGACCGCCACCGATGAAGCGAGCCGTGATGCGGCCGAGGTTGTTACGACCACCGCTCTTGGTCAGACCTTCCGTCAGCGCCTTGACCGGCTTGCCCTTGTAGAGCGAGGAGCGGTCCACGATGACCAGCTGACGCTGGCTCGGGGTCGTCGGATTGAATGTTTTCAATGCCATTTTCTTATTCCTCAGAGACCGGTGGAGACGTCGATCGTCTGGCCTTCAGCCAGCGTCACGACAGCCTTCTTCACGTCCTTCTGCTTGCCGACGAAACCGCGGAACCGCTTGGTCTTGCCCTTACGCAGCAGAGTGTTGACGGCCGTAACCTTGACGCCGAACAGCGCCTCGACAGCAGCCTTGATTTCCGGCTTTGTCGCCTGCTTGGCGACATTGAAAACAACCTGGTTGTTTTCAGATACCAGCGTGGACTTTTCGGTGATCGCCGGAGAGACGATCACATCGTAGTGGCGAAGATCGGTCACTTGAATCGCTCCTCTAGCGCTTCAACCGCAGCCTTGGAAAGCACGAGCTTGCCGCGGCGCACGATGTCGTAAACATTGATGCCCTGGATCGGCAGAACATCGATGTTCGGGATGTTCTGCGCTGCAAGCTTGAAGTTGCCGTCAAGCTCTGCACCGCCGATGAAGAGGGCGTTGGTCAGGCCGAGCGTCTCGAAAGCAGACGCGAGAGCCTTGGTCTTGGCTTCAGCTGCGACCAGGTTGTCGATGACGATGACGTCATCGGCCTTAATCTTGGCCGAAAGGGCATGGCGAAGGCCGAGTGCGCGAACCTTCTTCGGAAGGTCGTGCTCGTGGCTGCGAACGACCGGGCCATGGGCCTTGCCGCCGCCGCGGAACTGCGGAGCGCGAGCCGAATGGTGACGGGCGCGGCCCGTACCCTTCTGCTTGTACATCTTGGCGCCGGTGCGCGAAACTTCAGCGCGGCCCTTTGCCTTGTGCGTGCCCTGCTGCTTCTTGGCAAGCTGCCAGCGGATAACGCGGGCGAGAATGTCTTCGCGGGGCTCGAGGCCGAAAATCTCGTCCGAAAGGGAGACCTTCCCGGCGTCTTTTCCCTCGAGGGTCTTGACGTTCAATTCCATTGATCTGGCTCCCTTACTTCGCGGCCGACTTGACGGCGTCGCGCACGATGATCCAGGCACCCTTGGAACCGGGAACAGCACCCTTGATCAGGATCAGACCGCGATCTTCGTCGGTCGAAACCACTTCCAGGTTCTGCGTCGTGACGCGCGTCTGGCCCATGTGACCAGCCATCTTCTTGTTCTTGAAAACCTTGCCCGGATCCTGGCGCGAGCCGGTCGAACCGTGCGAACGGTGCGAAACCGACACACCGTGCGTGGCGCGCAGACCGCCGAAACCGTGGCGCTTCATGGCGCCGGCAAAACCCTTACCGATGGTCGTACCCGTCACATCGACGAGCTGACCGGCGGCAAAGTGACCCGCCTTGAGCTCCGTGCCGATCTCCAGCAGATTGTCTTCCGACACGCGGAATTCTGCGAGCTTGGCCTTCGGCTCGACGTTGGCAACGGCAAAGTTGCCGCGCATCGCCTTCGACGTGTTCTTTACCTTCGCCTGGCCGGCACCGAGCTGAACTGCGGTATAGCCATTCTTTTCGACAGTGCGCGTGGCAACGACCTGGCAGCCGTCCATACGCAGTACCGTTACCGGGACATGCTCGCCGGCGTCGTTGTAGACGCGGGTCATTCCCACCTTCTGTGCAATCACACCTGAACGCATCGGTTCAATCCTTCCAACTCAGCTCGAGCAAGCTCAGAGCTTGATCTCAACATCGACACCGGCGGCGAGATCGAGCTTCATCAGCGCGTCTACCGTCTGCGGGGTCGGGTCTACGATGTCGAGCAGGCGCTTATGCGTGCGCATCTCGAACTGTTCGCGGCTCTTCTTGTCGATGTGCGGGGACCGGTTGACCGTAAACTTCTCGATGCGGGTCGGAAGCGGAACGGGGCCCCGGACGCTTGCACCGGTGCGCTTCGCCGTCGACACGATCTCGCGCGTGGAAGCATCGAGAATCCGGTGATCGAACGCCTTCAGGCGAATGCGGATATTTTGGCCGTTCATTCGACGTTATCCTTGTGTTTGTTTTCCACATGTCTCTCAACAAGACACGGGTTGTTCTTTCTTCCTAAGGCGGACCACCGGTTTCAAAGATCGAGAGGGCGCCGATGCCGGCGTCCCTATCCAGTCTTCAGGGCCTTCTAGCCCACCTTATTTGCTTGTTCAGTCACCGCTTCGTCGTCCAAAGCGGCACGCAAATCGCGCTCGCGCGCCATTTGCTACATTTCTGCGTAATAAGCAAGCGGCTTACGCCGCCTGCATCATAATATTGTCATCGAATCGGCCACCCCACCGGAGTGGCCGAATGAATTACTCGACGATCGAAGCGACGATACCGGCGCCGACGGTGCGGCCGCCTTCGCGGATAGCGAAGCGCAGCTTTTCTTCCATCGCGATCGGAACGATCAGCTCGACGTCAACCGTGACGTTGTCGCCCGGCATGACCATTTCCGTGCCTTCCGGCAGCGTGACGATGCCGGTCACGTCGGTCGTGCGGAAGTAGAACTGCGGACGGTAGTTGGTGAAGAACGGCGTATGACGGCCGCCCTCTTCCTTCGTCAGGATGTAGGCTTCTGCCTTGAACTTCTTGTGCGGCTTGACCGAGCCCGGCTTGCACAGGATCTGACCACGCTCGACGCCGTCACGGTTCACACCGCGGATCAGCGCGCCGATGTTGTCGCCGGCCTGGCCCTGGTCGAGCAGCTTGCGGAACATTTCAACGCCGGTCACCGTCGTCTTCGAGGTCGGACGGATGCCGACGATCTCGACTTCTTCACCAACCTTGATGATGCCACGCTCGACGCGGCCGGTCACGACCGTACCACGGCCCGAGATCGAGAACACGTCTTCGATCGGCATCAGGAACGGCTGGTCAACCGGACGCTCCGGCGTCGGGATGTAGGAGTCAACCGCTGCCATCAGCTCGCGGATCGCGTCTTCGCCGATCTTCTTGTCGGAATCTTCAAGAGCAGCAAGCGCCGAACCCTTGACAACCGGAATGTCGTCGCCCGGGAAGTCGTAGGACGACAGAAGTTCGCGAACTTCGAGCTCGACCAGCTCGAGAAGCTCGGCGTCGTCAACCTGGTCGACCTTGTTCAGGAACACAACGATCGCCGGAACGCCGACCTGGCGGGCGAGCAGGATGTGTTCGCGCGTCTGCGGCATCGGGCCGTCAGCAGCCGAGCAAACCAGGATCGCGCCGTCCATCTGCGCCGCACCGGTGATCATGTTCTTCACGTAGTCGGCATGGCCGGGGCAGTCGACGTGCGCGTAGTGGCGGGCCGGCGTCTCATACTCGACGTGCGCCGTCGAGATCGTGATGCCGCGCGCCTTCTCTTCCGGAGCCGCGTCGATCTGGTCGTACGCCTTGAACTCACCGAAGTACTTCGTGATCGCTGCCGTCAGAGACGTCTTGCCGTGGTCAACGTGGCCGATCGTGCCGATGTTGACGTGCGGCTTGTTGCGCTCAAACTTACTCTTTGCCATTTTCGGCTCTCCGTTTTGCTAGTCCCCGAGGGGAGCTAATTCTTGTTATCGGTCAATTGGTATTCCGGTCACTTCTGACCGGAATACTTTGCCTGGATTTCGGTTGCGACGTTCGACGGGACCGGCGCGTAGTGATCGAAGGTCATCGTGTACTGAGCACGGCCCTGCGACATGGAGCGCAGGTTGTCGACGTACTTGAACATGTTGGCCAGCGGAACGTTGGCGCTGATGACAACCGCAATACCACGGCTTTCCTGACCCTGGATCTGGCCACGGCGGGAGTTGAGGTCGCCGATAACATCACCGACATAATCTTCCGGGGTGACGACCTCGACCTTCATCATCGGCTCGAGGAGCTGAGCGCCGGCCTTCTTGGCTGCTTCACGGAAGCAAGCGCGAGCAGCGATTTCGAACGCCAGGACCGAGGAGTCGACGTCGTGGAAGGCGCCGTCGATAAGCGTCGCCTTGACGCCCAGCATCGGGAAGCCAGCCAGCGGACCGGAAGACAGAACGCTTTCGATGCCCTTCTGAACGCCCGGGATGTATTCCTTCGGAACGGCACCGCCGACGATCTTGGATTCGAACTTGAAGTCTTCGCCTTCCGGGTTCGGTTCGAAGATGATCTTGACGCGTGCGAACTGGCCGGTACCACCGGTCTGTTTCTTGTGCGTGTAGTCTTCTTCGGTCTGGCGCGTGATGGTTTCGCGGTAAGCAACCTGCGGCGCACCGACGTTTGCTTCGACCTTGAACTCGCGGCGCATGCGGTCGACGATGATGTCGAGATGCAATTCGCCCATGCCGGCGATGATCGTCTGGCCGGATTCCTGGTCCGTCTTTACGCGGAAGGACGGGTCTTCAGCTGCCAGGCGGTTGAGCGCGAGGCCCATCTTTTCCTGGTCGCCCTTGGACTTCGGCTCGATGGCGATCTGGATGACCGGCTCGGGGAATTCCATGCGCTCGAGGATAACCGGCTTCAGCGGATCGCAGAGCGTATCGCCAGTGGTGGTTTCCTTGAGGCCGGCGAGAGCAACGATGTCGCCTGCGAAGGCTTCTTCGATGTCTTCACGCGAGTTGGAGTGCATCTGCAGCATGCGGCCGACGCGCTCGCGCTTGTCCTTGACCGTGTTCAGAACCGAAGAGCCCTTTTCGAGCTTGCCGGAATAGATGCGTGCGAAGGTGAGCGAACCGACGAAGGGGTCGTTCATGATCTTGAATGCCAGCATCGAAAGCGGCTCGGCGTCGTCTGCGTGACGCTCGATATCAGCTTCGGTCTTGAAGTCGATGCCCTTGATCGCCGGGATGTCGAGCGGCGACGGCAGGTAGTCGACGACGGCGTCGAGCAGCGGCTGAACGCCCTTGTTCTTGAAGGCGGTGCCGCAGAACATCGGATGGAACTTGACGTCGATGGTGCCGCGGCGAACGAGTTCGCGGATCTTGTCGTTGTCGGGCATGTTGCCTTCAAGGTAGGCTTCCATCGCAGCTTCGTCGATCTCGACAACCGTCTCGATCAGCTTTTCGCGATATTCTTCAGCCTTGGCCTTCAGGTCATCCGGGATTTCGACGACGTCCCACTGGGCGCCGAGCGATTCGTCGCGCCAGATCAGGGCGTTCATCTCGACCAGGTCGACAACGCCCTTGAAGTCGCTTTCAGCGCCGATCGGCAGCTGCATGACGACGGCGGTGGCGCCGAGGCGGGTTTTGATCATCTCAACCGAGCGGTAGAAGTCAGCGCCGGTCTTGTCCATCTTGTTGCAGAAGATCATCCGCGGAACATGATACTTCTCAGCCTGGCGCCAGACGGTTTCCGTCTGCGGCTCAACGCCGGCGTTGGCGTCGAGCAGCGCGATAGCACCGTCGAGAACGCGCAGCGAACGCTCGACTTCGATGGTGAAGTCGACGTGGCCGGGAGTGTCGATGATGTTGAAGCGGCGCATCTTGCCGTCACGGCCCTTCCAGAAGGTCGTGGTGGCGGCAGAGGTGATCGTGATGCCACGCTCCTGCTCCTGCTCCATCCAGTCCATGGTGGCTGCGCCGTCGTGGACTTCGCCGATCTTGTGCGACTTGCCGGTGTAGTAAAGGATACGCTCGGTAGTCGTGGTCTTGCCGGCGTCGATATGCGCCATGATACCGAAATTGCGGTAGTCTTCGATCTTATATTCGCGAGCCATTGTGGACTGCCTTTCGATACCGTTCGGAATTACCAGCGATAGTGCGAGAACGCGCGGTTGGCGTCAGCCATCTTGTGCGTGTCTTCGCGCTTCTTGACGGCGGAGCCGCGGTTGTTGGACGCATCGAGCAGTTCGCCGGACAGACGGTCGATCATGGTGGTTTCGTTGCGCTTGCGGGCAGCGGCAATCAGCCAGCGAATGGCGAGAGCCTGGCGGCGCTCCGGACGGACGTCGACCGGAACCTGGTAGGTCGCACCACCGACGCGGCGCGAGCGGACTTCAACGTGCGGGGCAATGTTGTCGAGCGCAGAATGAAAAACCGAAAGCGGCTCCTGCTTGGACTTGCCCTGGACGGCGTCGAACGCACCGTAGACGATGTTTTCAGCAACGGACTTCTTACCATCGAGCATGATGGCATTCATGAACTTGGTCACGACGAGGTCACCGAACTTCGGATCCGGATTGATCTCGCGCTTTTCTGCTTTATGACGTCTGGACATACTTTTCGTCTCTTCAACCGTTAAGGCGCTTTATCACGCGGAGGACCTCGCGCAGCGCCGGATTATTCAAAATCCGAATTACTTCGGACGCTTCGCACCGTACTTGGAGCGACGCTGCTTGCGGTTCTTGACACCCTGGGTATCGAGAACGCCGCGGATGATGTGATAACGGACACCCGGAAGGTCCTTTACGCGGCCGCCACGGATCATGACGACGGAGTGTTCCTGAAGGTTGTGACCTTCGCCGGGGATGTAACCAATGACTTCGAAGCCGTTGGTCAGGCGGATCTTTGCGACCTTACGCAGAGCCGAGTTCGGCTTCTTCGGCGTGGTCGTGTAGACGCGCGTGCAAACGCCGCGCTTCTGCGGGTTCTCCTGGAGAGCGGGAACCTTATTACGCTTTACGTTCGCCTGGCGAGGCTTGCGGATCAGCTGGTTTACGGTAGGCATTCAACCATCCCTTACGTTTATCTCAGTACCCTTGCGGGCTTGAACTCACGCCGTCTCCGGCAATGACGCATGCTTTCCGTCAATGCGCAAAATATGGCCCGATCCGCTTCCGCAGATGGACCACAAGGAGCAGAGGACGCATAAAAACCTGCGTCATGCGTGCAGCATCATGACTTCAACGTGCGTTTAGAACCTTGTTTGAGGTGAATTTCAGGGCGCGTCGCCCCGAACAGCCAAGCCTCACATGGGATCCGATGGGCGGGGTACTACTGGTTTCCACCCGTTCCGTCAAGGCCAGTTAAGAAATAAACTTGGCCGCATCACCTTGATATGCGGGCCGAACGCCCTGTTTTCATCCTTCTAGACGCATTCAGGGACGTGCGCCAAGATAAAAACTTGGGCCTTGCAGCAAAAGCGGTTAAGGAATCAGCGATTGCGGCGTTAGGTCCTCTCAGCGGATTCGACAATGCGAATCTCCAGGAACCGAGGACAGGCGATGATCACGACACCTGATAACGACAATAATTTCGACGGGCCGATGATCTTCATCATCATCGGCAAAGGCTATGAGTCCGAGGCCAGCGAAGGCATCGACCTGCACATCCTGCTGAAGGCGCCCGATGACGACACCGCCGTGCGCGAAGCCTTGAACGCTCTTGCCGAGGAGGGTTTCATCGAGGCCGACCTCGACCAGATCGGCATGCTGACCGAAATTCCGGCGGAAGAGCCGCACGCCTCGGCGTATCAGGGTGCGGTTGATGGCGAGGTCGCGATCATCCGGTTCAACTGACGGGAACGCCCTCCCTCCCCCGATCAATTAGAGGCTAGCACAAACGAAAACCGCCCGGATCGCTCCGGGCGGTTTTCAATTCGTGGACCTCAGCTGCGGATTATTCCGCAGCCGGGGCGTTTTCGGCCATGTCCTGCAGCATCGGGGTGGCGACCGCTGCCCCAGTGCCCTTGCGGCGCTCTTCGAGAATGAGCTCGTCGCGCGACGTGGCGATGCGGCGGATCTGGGTCATGGTGCCGCCGGTGCCGGCCGGGATGAGGCGGCCGACGATGACGTTTTCCTTCAGCCCCTGCAGGCCGTCGGTCTTGCCGGCGATTGCAGCTTCCGTCAGCACCTTGGTCGTTTCCTGGAAGGACGCGGCCGAGATGAAGGACGGGGTCTGCAGCGACGCCTTGGTGATGCCGAGAAGGACCGGCTCGCCGCTGGCGGGCTTCTTGCCCTGCTCGATCAGGTGGTCGTTGACGTCCTCCAGCTCGATCCGGTCGACGTTGTCGCCGACGATGTAGGTCGAGTCGCCTGCATCGGTGATCTCCACCTTCTGCAGCATCTGACGGACGATCACTTCGATGTGCTTGTCGTTGATGACAACGCCCTGCAGACGATAGACTTCCTGGATTTCGTTGACCAGGTAGGAAGCGAGAGCCTCCACGCCCTTGATCGCCAGGATGTCGTGCGGAGCCGGGTTACCGTCGAGGATGTAGTCACCCTTTTCGATATAGTCGCCGTCCTGAAGGTGGAAGGGCTTGCCCTTCGGGATCAGGTATTCGACAGGCTCGACACCGTCTTCCGCCGGTTCGATGATGACGCGACGCTTGTTCTTGTAGTCGCGGCCGAGGCGGATCGTACCATCGATCTCTGCGATGATGGCGTGGTCCTTCGGACGGCGCGCTTCGAACAGTTCGGCAACACGCGGCAGACCACCGGTGATGTCCTTGGTCTTGGCGCTTTCGAGCGGCGAACGGGCGAGAACGTCACCCTGGGAGACTTTCGTGCCCGGCTCGACCGACAGAATGGCGTCGACCGAGAGCAGGAAGCGGGCGTCACCACCGCGGGACAGCTTCGCGACATTGCCGCTGGCGTCCTTGATGACGATCGCCGGCTTGAGGTCCGAACCGCGCGGGGTCGAACGCCAGTCAATGACCTGACGCTTGGTGATGCCGGTGGATTCGTCGGTCGCTTCCAGAACCGAGAGACCATCGACGAGGTCTTCGAACTGAACGGTACCGGCAACTTCCGTCATCATCGGACGGGTGTAAGGATCCCACTCCGCCAAGCGCTGCCCGCGCTTGACCTTGTCACCTTCGTCAACGTGCAGCTTCGAACCGTAGGCGACACGTTGCGAAGAGCGCTCGACGCCACGCTCGTCCAGGATCTGGACGGTCATGTTGCGGCCCATGGCAACGAGGCTGCCTTCGGAGTTGCGCAGCACGTTGCGGTTCTTGATCTGCACCGTACCTTCGTACGAGGCTTCCAGGAACGACTGGTCGACCACGGTTGCCGTACCGCCAAGGTGGAAAGTACGCATGGTGAGCTGGGTTCCCGGCTCGCCGATCGACTGAGCGGCGATGACGCCGACGGCTTCGCCCATATTGACCGGCGTACCGCGCGCGAGGTCGCGGCCATAGCAGACCGAGCAGACGCCCGTCTGGATTTCGCAGGTCAGCGCCGAGCGGATGCGGATCGACTGGATGCCAGCCTTCTCGATCTCGATGACATCGGGCTCGAGGATCATCTTGCCGGCATCGACGATGCGCTCGCCCGTCACCGGATGATCGATGTCGTCAAGCGCCGTGCGGCCGAGGATACGGGCGCCGAGCGAGGCGACGACCTGGCCGGCATCGACGATGGCGGTCATGGTCAGGCCGGTTTCGGTGCCGCAATCGACGTGCGTGACGATGCAATCCTGCGCGACGTCGACAAGACGGCGGGTCAGGTAACCGGAGTTCGCGGTCTTCAAGGCGGTGTCTGCCAGACCCTTACGGGCGCCGTGCGTCGAGTTGAAGTACTCGTTGACGGTCAGGCCTTCCTTGAAGTTGGAGATGATCGGCGTCTCGATGATTTCACCCGACGGCTTGGCCATCAGGCCGCGCATGCCGCCCAGCTGGCGCATCTGGTTCGGAGAACCGCGGGCGCCGGAGTGGCTCATCATGTAGATCGAGTTCATCGGCTTCTGACGGCCGGTGTTTTCGTCGAATTCGACCGCCTTGATGCGCGCCATCATTTCTTCGGCGACCTTTTCGGTCGCCTTGCCCCAGGCGTCGACAACCTTGTTGTACTTTTCGCCCTGGGTGATCAGGCCGTCATTGTACTGCTGCTCGTATTCCTTCACCAGGTTTTCGGTGTCGGCAACGATCTTCGCCTTGGTGGCCGGGATGACCATGTCGTCCTTGCCGAACGAAATGCCGGCGCGGCAGGCATGGGCGAAGCCGAGCTGCATGATGCGGTCACAGAAGATGACCGTGTCCTTCTGGCCGCAATGGCGATAGACCGTGTCGATCATCTTGGAGATGTTCTTCTTGGTCATTTCCTGGTTGCAGATGTCGAAGGGCACCTTGCCGTTCTTCGGCAGCAGTTCGCCGATAAGCAGACGGCCGGGCGTCGTCTCATAGATCTTCGAGTAGGGCTTGCCATCCTCGCCGATCGACTTGAAGCGGCCGCGGATCTTGGTGTGCAGGGTGACGACCTTGTTTTCCAGCGCGTGATGCAGCTCGCCGAGATCGGAGAAAGCCATACCTTCGCCCGGTTCGTTCTGGTTCAGGATCGACAGATAGTAGAGGCCGAGAACCATGTCCTGCGAGGGAACGATGATCGGCGCGCCGTTTGCCGGGTGCAGGATGTTGTTGGTCGACATCATCAGCACGCGGGCTTCGAGCTGGGCTTCGAGCGACAGCGGCACGTGAACAGCCATCTGGTCACCGTCGAAGTCGGCGTTGAAGGCCGTGCAGACGAGCGGGTGCAGCTGGATTGCCTTGCCTTCGACCAGGGTGGGTTCGAAGGCCTGGATGCCCAGACGGTGCAGCGTCGGTGCGCGGTTCAGGAGAACCGGATGTTCGCGGATGACCTCGTCGAGGATATCCCAAACTTCCGGCTTTTCCTTTTCAACCAGCTTCTTCGCCTGCTTGACGGTCGAGGAGTAACCCTTGGCGTCCAGGCGGGCATAGATGAACGGCTTGAAGAGCTCGAGCGCCATCTTCTTCGGAAGACCGCACTGATGCAGCTTCAGTTCCGGACCGGTGACGATGACCGAACGGCCGGAATAGTCGACGCGCTTGCCGAGCAGGTTCTGACGGAAGCGGCCCTGCTTACCCTTCAGCATGTCGGACAGCGACTTCAGCGGGCGCTTGTTGGCGCCGGTGATGACGCGGCCGCGGCGGCCGTTATCGAAGAGCGCGTCGACAGATTCCTGCAGCATGCGCTTTTCGTTGCGGATGATGATGCCCGGAGCGCGCAGTTCGATCAGGCGCTTCAGACGGTTGTTACGGTTGATGACGCGGCGATAGAGATCGTTCAGATCCGAGGTCGCGAAACGGCCGCCGTCGAGCGGAACGAGCGGGCGCAGATCCGGCGGGATGACCGGGACGACCTTCATGATCATCCATTCCGGACGATTGCCTGACTCCATGAAGTTCTCGACGATCTTCAGGCGCTTCATCAGCTTCTTCTGCTTGAGATCCGACGTCGTGTCGGCAAGCTCGGAGCGCAGATCGCCGGCGATCTTTTCGAGGTTCATCGAGGCCAGCATCTCGTAGATCGCCTCAGCGCCGATCATCGCGGTGAACTGGTCTTCGCCGTATTCGTCGACGGCGAGCATGTACTCTTCTTCCGTCAGGAGCTGGTGCTCCTTGAGCGCGGTCAGGCCGGGCTCGGTGACGATGTAGTTTTCGAAGTAGAGAACGCGCTCGACATCCTTCAGCGTCATGTCGAGCAGGGTCGAGATGCGCGACGGCAGCGACTTCAGGAACCAGATGTGGGCAACGGGAGCGGCGAGCTCGATATGGCCCATGCGCTCACGGCGAACACGCGACAGCGTGACTTCGACGCCGCACTTTTCGCAGATGATGCCCTTGTACTTCATGCGCTTGTACTTGCCGCACAAGCATTCGTAATCCTTGATCGGGCCAAAGATGCGTGCGCAGAACAGACCGTCGCGTTCCGGCTTGAACGTACGGTAGTTGATGGTTTCCGGCTTCTTGATCTCACCGTAGGACCAGGAGAGGATCTTCTCCGGAGACGCGATCGAAATCCGAATGGAATCGAAATTCTGTGCAGGCACCTGCGGATTGAAAAGATTCATGACCTCTTGGTTCATGCCTGTCTCCTTCATGGGCTAAAGCGCCCTCAAAATGCGATGGCCGGCGGCAATTCCCGGGAGCCGCCTCCCTCGCTTAAACGAGAATAACCGCAAGATGCGGCGAAACTTCCCTTCCGGGCCGACAGATGCGGCTCCCGGCGGGACCGGCGTGCGCCGCATTGGCAGCGCACGCCCTATCAATGTTTACTCGGCCGCGTCCGGCAGCTGGGTTGCCTGCGCTTCGTCGAGCTTGGTGTTCTCGAGCTCGACGCTGAGGCCCAGCGAGCGCATTTCCTTGACGAGAACGTTGAAGCTTTCCGGAATACCGGCTTCGAACGTGTCGTCTCCGCGGACAATGGCTTCGTAGACCTTGGTGCGGCCGGCGACGTCGTCCGACTTCACCGTCAGCATTTCCTGCAGCGTATAGGCGGCGCCATAGGCTTCGAGCGCCCAGACTTCCATTTCGCCGAAGCGCTGACCGCCGAACTGCGCCTTGCCGCCCAGCGGCTGCTGGGTCACGAGCGAGTAAGGGCCGATCGAACGGGCATGGATTTTGTCGTCGACCAGGTGGTTGAGCTTCAGCATGTAGATGTAGCCCACAGTCACCTGGCGGTCGAACTGCTCGCCGGTACGGCCGTCATAAAGTGTCGACTGGCCGGTGTCCTTGAGACCCGCCAGACGCAGCATGTCGTTGACGTCACCTTCGTTGGCGCCGTCGAAGACCGGCGTTGCGATCGAAACGCCGCGCTTCCACTGGTCGGCGAGACGCAGAACGGACTCATCGTCGAAGTCCTGGACCTGTTCGGCCTTGGGACCGTCGCCCACGACATCGCCAATGGTCTTGCGCAGTGGCTCGATGTTGCCATTGGCTTTATACGCTTCGATCAGTTCGCCGATCTGGCGACCCATGCCGGCGCAAGCCCAGCCCAGGTGCGTTTCCAGGATCTGGCCGACGTTCATGCGCGAAGGCACGCCGAGCGGGTTCAGAACGACGTCGACATGCGTACCGTCTTCGAGGAACGGCATGTCCTCGACAGGCACAATGCGCGACACCACGCCCTTGTTCCCGTGACGGCCGGCCATCTTGTCGCCCGGCTGGATCTTGCGCTTCACGGCGACGAAGACCTTGACCATCTTCATGACGCCCGGAGGCATTTCATCGCCGCGCTGGACCTTCTCGACCTTATCCATGAAGCGCTGTTCGAGGCGCGACTTGGACTCGTCGTACTGGCCGCGGAGCGCTTCGAGTTCGCTCTGCACCTTCTCGTCCTCGACGGCGAACATCCACCACTGCGAGCGGGGATATTCGGAGACGACGGCGTTCGAAAGCTCGGTGCCCTTCTTGAAGCCCTTCGGACCGGCAATCGAGACCTGGCCGCGCAGCATGTCGATCAGACGACCATAGACGTTACGGTCGAGGATCGCCTGCTCGTCGTCACGGTCCTTGGCGAGACGCTCGATCTCTTCGCGTTCGATCGCCATCGCGCGCTCGTCCTTCTCGACGCCATGGCGGTTGAAGACGCGAACTTCGACGATCGTGCCATAGGTGCCGGGCGGCATGCGCATGGAGGTGTCGCGCACATCGGAGGCTTTTTCGCCGAAGATGGCGCGCAGAAGCTTTTCTTCCGGCGTCATCGGGCTTTCGCCCTTCGGCGTGATCTTGCCGACGAGGATATCGCCCGGCTGAACCTCGGCGCCGATATAGACGATGCCGGCTTCGTCGAGGTTCTTCAGCGCTTCTTCCGAGACGTTCGGAATATCGCGGGTGATTTCCTCGGGGCCGAGCTTGGTGTCGCGCGCCATCACTTCGAATTCCTCGATGTGGATGGAGGTGAACACGTCGTCGGCAACGATGCGCTCGGAGAGCAGGATCGAGTCTTCGTAGTTGTAGCCGTTCCAGGGCATGAACGCGACGAGCGCGTTGCGGCCGAGCGCCAGGTCGCCGAGATCGGTCGACGGACCGTCGGCGAGAATATCGCCGCGGTTGACGACGTCACCAACGGTGACCAGCGGACGCTGGTTGACGCAGGTGTTCTGGTTCGAACGCTGGAACTTCTGCAGGCGGTAGATATCGACGCCGGACTTGCCGGCTTCGAGGTCCTCCGTGGCGCGGATAACGATACGCGTCGCGTCGACCTGGTCGACGACGCCGCCGCGGCGGGCGCCGATGGCGGCACCGGAGTCACGCGCGACGACCGGCTCCATGCCGGTGCCGACGAACGGAGCTTCGGCACGTAACAGCGGCACGGCCTGACGCTGCATGTTCGAGCCCATGAGGGCGCGGTTGGCGTCGTCGTTTTCCAGGAACGGGATGAGTGCCGCAGCAACCGAAACGACCTGCTTCGGCGAAACGTCCATCAGGTTCATGCTGTCGCGGGGCGCGAGCATAACTTCACCCGCGTGACGGCAGACAACGAATTCGTCGACGAAGGAACCGTCAGCGTTCAGTTCGGCGTTGGCCTGCGCGACGTAGTACTTCGCCTCTTCCATGGCGGAGAGGTAGAGCACGTCGTTCGTCACCTTGCCGTCGACGATACGCCTGTACGGGCTCTCGATGAAGCCGTATTTGTTGACGCGGGCAAAGGTTGCAAGCGAGTTGATCAGACCGATGTTCGGGCCTTCCGGCGTTTCGATCGGGCAGATGCGGCCATAGTGGGTCGGGTGCACGTCGCGGACTTCGAAGCCCGCGCGCTCGCGGGTCAGACCGCCCGGACCAAGGGCCGAAAGGCGGCGCTTGTGGGTGATTTCCGACAGCGGGTTGACCTGGTCCATGAACTGCGAGAGCTGCGAGGAGCCGAAGAATTCGCGGACGGCTGCGGCAGCCGGCTTGGCGTTGATCAGGTCCTGCGGCATGACCGTGTCGATTTCGATCGAGGACATGCGTTCCTTGATCGCACGCTCCATGCGCAGCAGGCCGAGACGGTACTGGTTCTCCATCAGCTCGCCGACCGAGCGGACGCGACGGTTGCCGAGGTTGTCGATGTCGTCGATCTCGCCCTTGCCGTCGCGCAGTTCGACCAGCATCTTGACCACCGCCAGGATGTCGTCCTTGCGCAGGATGCGAACGGTGTCCTCGACGGAGAGGTCGAGGCGCATGTTCATCTTGACGCGGCCGACGGCAGAGAGGTCGTAACGCTCCGCATCGAAGAACAGCGAGTTGAACATGGCTTCGGCCGATTCCATGGTCGGCGGTTCACCCGGGCGCATGACGCGATAGATGTCGAACAGAGCGTCCTGACGGTTCTCGTTCTTGTCAGCCGAAAGCGTGTTGCGGATATAGGCGCCGACATTAATGTGGTCGATGCCGAGAACCGGGATCTCGTCAAAACCGTTTGCGAGGATGACGGCAAGCGTCTTCTCGTCGATCTCGTCGCCGGCCTCGAGATAGATCTCACCCGTCGAGTAGTTGACGATATCCTCGGCAAGATAGTTGCCGTAGAGATCGTCGTCGCCGGCCTTCAGCGCCTTCAGGCCCTTATCGGAAAGCTGGCGCAGCAGGCGCGGCGTCAGCTTCTTGCCGGCTTCCACGACGACTTCGCCGGTATCGGCGTCGACCATCTCGGTGATTGCCTTGGCGCCCTTCAGCGTTTCCGGCTTGAAGGGAATGCGCCAGCCTTCGCCATCGCGCTTGTAGAGCGACTTCGTGTAGAAGGTGTCGAGGATTTCCTCGCCGTCCATGCCGAGCGCCATCAGCAGCGACGTGACGGGGATCTTGCGGCGGCGGTCAATGCGGGCGTAGACGATGTCCTTGGCATCGAATTCGATATCGAGCCAGGAGCCGCGATAAGGAATGACGCGGGCGGCGAAGAGCAGCTTGCCGGAAGAATGGCTCTTGCCCTTGTCGTGGTCGAAGAAGACGCCCGGCGAACGGTGCATCTGCGAGACGATGACGCGCTCGGTGCCGTTGACGATGAACGTGCCGTTGTTCGTCATGAGCGGCATGTCGCCCATGTAAACGGACTGTTCCTTGATGTCCTTGATCGACTTTGCGCCGGTATCCTCGTCGATGTCGAACACGATGAGACGGAGAGTGACCTTCAGCGGCGCGGCATAGGTCAGGTCGCGCTGGCGGCACTCGTCAACGTCGAACTTCGGTGGTTCGAATTCGTAAGATACGAACTCCAGCATCGAGGCGCCGGAGAAGTCGGTGATCGGGAAAACGGACTTGAAGACGGCCTGAAGGCCTTCGTCAGGGCGACCGCCCTTCGGCTCTTCAACCATCAGAAACTGGTCGTAGGACGCCTTCTGAACCTCGATGAGGTTCGGCATTTCTGCGACTTCGGGGATCTTACCAAAAAACTTGCGTACGCGCCTGCGACCATTGAACGAAAGGGTCTGAGCCATCGTCGCTCCTTCAAAAATTGCATCCGGGCCTGCAACGGACGGGAACCGATGGCCAGTCGACCCCGCCGATCAATGAGTAGTTCAACCTCGTCCCACCTCCCGAAATAGCCAGGCCGGATTGCCTTGGCGCTTCGGTTCGAGACCATGCTCTTGAAGAACCCATTACCCAAAAGCCGTTTTCACGCGGCTTTTGGGTAATTCGTTCAGGAAAACGGCAAATGGGAGGCAGTAAATGCCGCCTCCCACGTGCAGTTCAAGATTACTTGACGTCGGCCTTTGCGCCTGCGTCTTCAAGCTTCTTCTTGATGTCGGCGGCTTCAGCCTTGGAAACGCCTTCCTTGACAGCCTTCGGAGCGCCTTCGACGAGGTCCTTGGCTTCCTTGAGGCCGAGGCCGGTGATGGCGCGGACTTCCTTGATGACGTTGATCTTGTTGGCGCCGGCATCCGTGAGGATGACGTCGAACTCGGTCTTTTCTTCTTCAGCCGGAGCAGCTGCGCCGCCTGCAGCGCCGCCAACGGCAGCAACAGCTACCGGAGCAGCGGCGGAAACGCCCCACTTTTCTTCAAGAAGCTTCGACAGTTCTGCAGCTTCCAGAACGGTCAGCGAGGAGAGGTCTTCAACGATCTTTGCGAGATCAGCCATTTTCTAGTTCCTTTTGTTCGGTTCGAACTGTTGAGTATGTACAGCGAAAAACCGCCTTAAGCGGCTTCGTCCTTCTTGGCGTAGGCCGAGAACACGCGAGCAAGCTGGCTTGCCGGTGCTGCAACAACGCCTGCAATGCGGGTAGCCGGGGTCTGGATCATGCCCAGCAGCTTCGCACGCAGTTCGTCCAGCGAAGGCAGGGTCGCAAGCGACTTGACACCTTCGGCGTTCAGCGTTGTCGTACCCATGGCGCCGCCGAGAACCACGATCTTGTCGTTGGTCTTGGCGAAATCCATGACGACCTTCGGAGCGATGATCGGATCATTGCTGTAAGCAATGAGGGTCTGACCCTTGAAGAGATTGGAAATCCCTTCCGCTTCCGTACCCTGAAGGGCAATTTTGGCCAGGCGGTTCTTCGCGACTTTGACGGTGCCGCCAGCAGCGCGCATCTTCGAACGAAAATCGTTCATCTGTGCGACTGTAGCACCAGCATAGTGGGCCACGACAACCGAGCCCGAAGCCTTGAAGACTTCGTTCAGTTCCGTGACGAATTCGCGTTTTTCCGCTCTTTCCACTGCCTATCTCCAGTTGGCGGGACCGTTTGAAACGGACCCACCGGGTTGCCTTTTGCCCCCTGGGATCAAAAGAAATCCCAAGCGACGCTTGAGGATCCTGTCCCCTCGCGCTCCGCGCCAATCAAGGCTGAAGAGGCACAAGGCATCCAAGGCTCGAACCGAGTTCCAAGAAGCGAACTTCATGCAATTCGGGTCTTACCCGTCTCATGCAGGCCAAGTGATTAAGGGAAAACCACCTGCAATCTCGGACAGGATTCCGGATTTCTCCGGAATATTCCGGCCCCTTGCGAGGCCGGAAATTCAGCGACCGGGCCGAAGCCCGGCCATAAACTTATGCAGTCGGAGCCGCGGTGACCGAGCCGACTTCGATCTTGACGCCCGGCCCCATGGTCGAGGAAATCGCCACGCGCTTGACGTAATTGCCCTTGGCGCCAGCCGGCTTCGCCTTGATGACGGCGTCGGCAAAGGCGCGGATGTTTTCTTCCAGAGCCTTGGCGTCGAAAGAGGCCTTGCCAATGCCGGCATGGACGATACCAGCCTTCTCGACGCGGAACTCGACGGCGCCGCCCTTGGAAGCCTTGACGGCTCCGGCGACGTCCATGGTGACGGTTCCGACCTTCGGGTTCGGCATCATGCCGCGCGGGCCAAGAACCTTACCGAGACGGCCGACGAGCGGCATCATGTCGGGGGTGGCGATGCAGCGATCGAATTCGATCTTGCCGCCCTGGACGATTTCGACGAGGTCTTCGGCGCCAACGACATCGGCACCGGCAGCCTTGGCTTCGTCAGCCTTGGCGCCACGAGCGAAGACGGCGACGCGAACCGTACGGCCGGTGCCGTTCGGCAGGTTGACGACGCCGCGAACCATCTGGTCCGCATGACGCGGGTCAACGCCGAGGTTCATCGAGACTTCGATGGTTTCGTCGAACTTTGCGACAGCCCGTTCCTTGACCATGCCGATGGCGGTCGTCAGAGCGTAGAGCTTGGTGGGATCAACACCTTCGTTGATCTTGCGTGTGCGCTTGCCTGCCATGGTCTTAACCCACCACTTCCAGGCCCATGGCGCGGGCAGAGCCCTCGATCATCGCCATTGCGCCTTCGATATCCGCTGCGTTCAGGTCCTTCATCTTAGCTTCCGCGATCGTCTTGATCTGAGCCTTGGTGAGGGTACCGGCCTTTGCGCCCTTACCCGGGGTCTTGGAACCGGAGGTGATCTTCGCTTCCTTCTTCAGCCAGTAGCTGACCGGAGGCTGCTTCATCGCGAAGGTGAAGGACTTGTCCTGGTAATAGGTGATGACGACCGGAATCGGCATACCCTTTTCCATTTCCTGCGTGGCGGCGTTGAACGCCTTGCAGAATTCCATGATGTTAATGCCACGCTGACCAAGCGCCGGGCCGATCGGCGGGGACGGGTTCGCCGATCCTGCCTTGACCTGAAGCTTGAGCTGGCCTGCAACTTTCTTAGCCATATCTCTCTGCCTTTCATGAACGGCCGGTTGCCCGGCCCGTGATGCCGGATCGCTCCGGCGGCTGCGGTTGCGTGGTGCGGATCAATAGGGCCCGGCTAAGACCCCTCACCTTCCACGCGGATGCGGACTAGGTCCGCCGGAAACAGACCTCAAAGGCCAGCCTCCAATTCTGCAATCAGACCTTCTCGACCTGAGCGTATTCCAGCTCGACCGGTGTTGCGCGGCCGAAGATCGACACTTCCACCTTCAGGCGCGAACGCTCTTCGTCCACATCCTGAACCGTGCCGTTGAACGAGGCGAAGGGACCATCGGAAACGCGGACCTGCTCGCCGATCTCGAAGGTAACGGATGCCTTCGGCCGCTCGACACCTTCCTGAACCTGGCCGAGAATACGCTCGGCTTCATAATCCGGAATCGGAACGGGCTTATTGTCGGAGCCGAGGAAACCCGTGACCTTCGGCGTATTCTTGATCAGGTGGTAGGCCTCGTCCGTCAGATTGGCGCGAACCAGGACATAACCCGGGAAGAACTTGCGCTCGCTATCGACCTTGCGGCCGCGACGCACTTCCACAACCTTTTCGGTCGGCACGAGGATCTTCTCGAACAGGTGCTCAAGCCCCTTCTGGCGAGCCTTGTTCTCGATGTCTTCAGCTACCTTCTTTTCAAAATTCGAGTACGCGTGGACGATGTACCAACGTGCCGCCATTTTCATCTCCACCCGTATCAGTTGCCGGTATTGAGCACGAAGCTCAGGACCCAGCCGATCAGCTGGTCAGCGGCAAAGAAAAACAGCGCGGCAAATACCACCATCACCAGCACCATGACCGTCGAGATCATCGTCTCGCGGCGCGACGGCCATGTGACCTTGGACGTCTCGGAGCGAACCTGCTGCAGAAACGCAAATGGATTGGATTTGGATGCCATCGACTGCCCACGCAATTACGGCGCGTAAAGCTGAAACTATCAGCCCCACGCACCGCGTGTCTGTTGAACCCTAAATAAACACCGATTTCCAAATGCACAAGAGGGAAACCGAAGTTTAACGAAATTAGTTACCACCAATTGATCCCGAGCCCGGTATGCCGCGAGCAGCGCCGCGCTGTCCGTACCAGGAAAAATGGCAGGGGCAGAGGGGCTCGAACCCCCGACCTGCGGTTTTGGAGACCGCCGCTCTACCAACTGAGCTATACCCCTTCATGCCTGTCCTTCAGCGCCCGGGCGAAGACCCGCAAATCGCTGCTGAAATGCATGGCGCTCCCTTTAAGACGGCGGCAGCAGATTGGCAAGCACGATTTTCGATTTTCAAAGCCTTCTGCTCATTTGCGAGCGTCCGCTTTTCGAGCGCGTAACCCGAAAGCATTCAGACCTTCACATATTTGCGCCAGTCGTGTTCTTCCTTGAAGCCCAGCACCTCGCGAATCTTGCGGTTGGAAAGCAGCCCCTCATATTCACCGATCTCGCGGGTGAACGGCACGTTGGGGAAGAATCGCTTCGCCAGCTCCTTCGATGGCGTATTGGCCGAAACCGTATCGTTAGCGGCATTGAAGACCTGATAGCCGAGCCCGTCCTTCTCGATGCAGAGGTGGCAGATCTGCCCGAGGTCGCGAGCATCGATGTAGCTCCAGGTGATGCGCTTGCGCATCTCGGGATGGGCAAAGTAGGTGGGAAACCGCTCATATTCGTGCGGCTCGATAACATTGCCGATACGCAGCGCATAGATGTCGAAGCCCGATCGTTCGGCAAAGGCGCGCGCGGTCTTTTCGTTGACGACCTTGGAAAGGCCGTAGGAATCCATCGGGTTCACATCGTAATCTTCCTCCAGCGGAAATTGGTGGAAGTCGCGATGGCCTTCGGCGAAACAGACGCCGTAGGTCGTCTCGCTCGATGCGACGATGATCTTCCGGATCCCGAGCTTCACCGCCGCTTCGATGACATTGTAGGTGCCCATCACGTTGATGCGGAAGGTCTCGTTGTCGGGCTTGATCAAAATGCGCGGAATGGCAGCGAAATGCACGACGGCATCAAAGGGCTGAACACCCCTGCCCGCGTCGAGATCGGGAAAATCGCGATGCATCGACAGCGCGTTGAAGACCTGGCCGCTATCGGTGATGTCGGCGATGAGATTGGTGACGCCGGGGCTGTCCAGAGGCACGAGATCGAGGTTGTGAACCTCGTAGCCTGCATTGACGAGCCATGGCACGGCATGGCGACCTGCCTTGCCGGAACCGCCTGTGAACAGAATCCGCTTTTTCATGGAAATGTCCTCCGCATCATGAAACCGGAGGCATAGTTAGACGCTTCCGCGCGAAGAGCAAGCGAGCGTTCTGCGAGGTATTTCACCCCGCCGCGCCAGGAGCACCCTATCCGGGAGCACCTGGCCATTTACTGCCCTGTCACCGCAGCCCCGTGCGATGAACTGGAAAGGTCGTCACTTGACGACGCTTACCTCATTGATCTGCACTCCGGCCGATTGAACAACCTCTTGCGGAATCGCAGCGATGAAAAACATCGTGAAAACATACATTGCGAATATCGTCGCAACGAATGTGGCCTTTGGAATCATCCCGACTCTCCTCTTTACAGGGAGGAGTCTGGACTAAAATGAGCCAATCACAACTGCTTTCTGAACGTGAGATGAACAAAATACTGTGACGAGCATCTTTAACGATATTTTTACAACACCTGTTAAACAGCTCGTATGCATCAAAAACGAAAAACCCCGCTGTTTCCAGCGGGGCCTTCCTGATTGTGGATAACCTGAAAGGTTACTCGACGATCGAAGCGACGATACCGGCGCCGACGGTGCGGCCGCCTTCGCGGATAGCGAAGCGCAGCTTTTCTTCCATCGCGATCGGAACGATCAGCTCGACGTCAACCGTGACGTTGTCGCCCGGCATGACCATTTCCGTGCCTTCCGGCAGCGTGACGATGCCGGTCACGTCGGTCGTGCGGAAGTAGAACTGCGGACGGTAGTTGGTGAAGAACGGCGTATGACGGCCGCCCTCTTCCTTCGTCAGGATGTAGGCTTCTGCCTTGAACTTCTTGTGCGGCTTGACCGAACCCGGCTTGCACAGGATCTGACCACGCTCGACGCCGTCACGGTTCACACCGCGGATCAGCGCGCCGATGTTGTCGCCGGCCTGGCCCTGGTCGAGCAGCTTGCGGAACATTTCAACGCCGGTCACCGTCGTCTTCGAGGTCGGGCGGATGCCGACGATCTCGACTTCTTCACCAACCTTGATGATGCCACGCTCGACGCGGCCGGTCACGACCGTACCACGGCCCGAGATCGAGAATACGTCTTCGATCGGCATCAGGAACGGCTGGTCAACCGGACGCTCCGGCGTCGGGATGTAGGAGTCAACCGCTGCCATCAGCTCGCGGATCGCGTCTTCGCCGATCTTCTTGTCGGAATCTTCAAGAGCAGCAAGCGCCGAACCCTTGACAACCGGAATGTCGTCGCCCGGGAAGTCGTAGGACGACAGAAGTTCGCGAACTTCGAGCTCGACCAGCTCGAGAAGCTCGGCGTCGTCAACCTGGTCGACCTTGTTCAGGAACACAACGATCGCCGGAACGCCGACCTGGCGGGCGAGCAGGATGTGTTCGCGCGTCTGCGGCATCGGGCCGTCAGCAGCCGAGCAAACCAGGATCGCGCCGTCCATCTGCGCCGCACCGGTGATCATGTTCTTCACGTAGTCGGCATGGCCGGGGCAGTCGACGTGCGCGTAGTGGCGGGCCGGCGTCTCATACTCGACGTGCGCCGTCGAGATCGTGATGCCGCGCGCCTTCTCTTCCGGAGCCGCGTCGATCTGGTCGTACGCCTTGAACTCACCGAAGTACTTCGTGATCGCTGCCGTCAGAGACGTCTTGCCGTGGTCAACGTGGCCGATCGTGCCGATGTTGACGTGCGGCTTGTTGCGCTCAAACTTACTCTTTGCCATTTGAATGCTTCCTGTGAACGAAATGGTGGCCCCGGCGAACCGGTTTAGTGCCGCCGTTTAAGGCTTTCGGCGAAATTGCGCAAGACTTAATTGCAGACGCCAATCTTGGCGTGACAGCGCATATGGGAGACAATTCGCCGCCTGCAAGGCGATTCGCCGCGGCCCCTCCAAAAATCGCTGGAATCTAACAGAAAATCGCACGGATCACCAAGGATGAGCCGCGGCCGCCGGCATTGACATCCCTCGCCTGCGGCAATGGCGGCCGGCGTCTCCGCCACGGCTGGAAACAGCGCGCGTGACGATCGCGACTGCGATCGCGTCAACTGGCTTTAAGGGAGACTGGAGCGGGTAGCGGGAATCGAACCCGCGTATTCAGCTTGGAAGGCTGCTGCTCTACCATTGAGCTATACCCGCGGGATGGTCAGATCCGATGACGAATGGTGGAGAGAGTTGGATTTGAACCAACGTAGGCTGAGCCAACGGATTTACAGTCCGTCCCCTTTAACCACTCGGGCATCTCTCCAGTTTTTCGTCCGGATCTTGAAGACCAAGTTCGTCAGACTTCGAAGCGTTGCCGCCCGTCGTCTGCGCCGCGTATATGACCGGAGCATTTCCGTCTGTCAACACGATGACAATGGAAAAAACACGAAAAATTTCATTCGCCGCCGAAAGCCGGCATATGAAAGAAAGCCTATGCGGCAGCGAACGCCATGGCTATAAAGCCGCATGAGCAAAGACAACAAATCCGGCGGCAAGGCCGCGACAGAGCCATCCGCCAAGGATACGCACTACGCCAATCTGAGGCGCGCCCACCGTGACGCCAAGCGCGAACGCGGCGAGATCCCGACACCCCAGCCACAGAAGCGCCGGCGTGGAGCTGAGGACTGGAAGCCGCCGGCGCTCGCGCCCGACCAGGTATATCTCTATGGCCTCCATACAGTGCGCGCCGCTCTCGACAATCCGGAGCGCAAGAAGATCAAGCTGTTTACGACACAGAATGCGCTCGCGCGCCTGGAAATCAACGTCGAGACGCTCGGCATTCCCTTCGAAATCGTCTCGCCGCACGAGATCGACAAGGTGCTGGGTCCCGAGGCGATCCATCAGGGCTTCATGCTGGAAACGCGGCCGCTACCGATGCGCCGGCTCGAAGCGCTAAAGGACAGCCCTCTCCTGCTCGTGCTCGATCAGGTCACCGATCCGCACAATGTCGGCGCGATCATGCGCTCGGCCGTCGCCTTCAATGCCGGGGCCGTTATCACCACCCAGAGACATAGCCCGACCGAGTCAGGCGTGCTCGCCAAGTCCGCCTCCGGCGCCCTGGAACTGATACCTTATATACAGATCACCAATCTCGCCGATGCACTCGGCGAATTGCACAGGCTCGGCTTCTCCACCATCGGCCTCGATTCGGAAGGGCCGGCGCCGCTCGAAGGCACCTTCTCAGGCGATAAGGTGGCGCTGGTGCTCGGCTCGGAGGGCAAGGGGCTCAGGCAGAAGACGCGCGAAACCGTCAACGCGCTTGCCCGCCTCGACATGCCGGGCGCAATCAAATCGCTGAACGTCTCGAATGCAGCGGCGATCGCGCTTTATGCGGCGCGGCTCTATCTGAAGCCATAGGTGGGCCAACAAGCGACCAGCTCAATTCAAGCGACTGCAGTCATCGCGCCAGGGGGAAGTGTCATGATCCGTTTCGTCGTCCGGCTTTCGGCTGCGGCAGCAGCCCTCCTTGCTTGTGGCCTGGCCCAGGGCCAGGAGATCGATGCCGATATTGTTAAAGCGCAGGCCGGGACCTATCTCTTTGCCCCGCAAGACGGCCGCGCGGGATGCCGGATGACGCTTGAAACCGGTACGGCGATCGGCGGCTATTCGCTCTCTGGCCAGGAGTCTTGCACTACGCCACTGCCGGCGCTCGCCGAGTCCTATGCCTGGAATTTCGACGGCAATGGCGGCCTCATTCTGATCGATGCGATGCGCAAGGTCATCGCCCGTTTCGTCGAGAACGAGGGTTCAGCGATGAAAACGGAAGACGAAACACCGCTCCTGCTGATCTCGGCACCCGATGGTGTCGATCACTTGCCGACCTTCAGGAGCCTTGCCGGGACATGGGCAATGCAAAGACCGGGCGGCGAAAAGCTCTGCAGCGTGACACTCGACGGCACCGTCGATACGGACGGCCACGCACCCCTATCGCTTTCCGGAGACTGCGCCGCCAATGTCGCCGGGCTCAAGCTCGCCATATGGGATATCGACGGTTTCGGGCTGACGCTGATGAGCCATGACGGTTCGTCGCTCAGCTTCGACATGCGCGCCGACGGCAATTTCGACAAGTCCAGAGAAGAAGGCGGCAAGCCACTTTCGCTCGTGCGCCACTGATCCCGGCGCATGGCTCGAGCCGGAGAAATCCACTTTTTGCCTTGGAATGACCTTCTGGAGCATTATGATCGGGCGGCGATCGATCCGTAGCGACCGGTCATAAGCAAGAAGGAGCGATTCCCATCATGGCCATTCGACCGCTGATTTTCGGTATCCTCTTCATCGCGGCCTTTGTGGGAATCATTCTCAGCATCATTTGGGTGGACACGTCGCATCCCGTTCACCAGGCCGATCCCTTGTCGCCGACGGCGCCTGGCCCCGCGACGCCGGGGCCGGTGCAATAGGCCGAGAGGAACGCGGACGGCAATCGCGCGTTAATCCCCGATCGAACGAGGATTGAACGCTTATGCGCATAATGATCGCCATCGTCGCCGTCATGGTCGCCTCGGTGCTGAGCATCGCGATGATGTCACCTTCCGGTGCCGGACAGACCGGTAATGGCGACAGGATCGAGGCCAAAATCAACGAACCCCTCGCGCATTGAACCGGAACGACGGGTAGCTGAGACCGACTGTCTTCAGCTGCAATAGAACCAGGGCATGTCGCGATCATATGGCACCACTCGAGGGAAATGGCTGCGGTCAGCAAATATGCGCGAACTTCATGGCTGGTTCCTCATTGAGGATGGGGAGACACTGCGCCGTCGCGGCTGAATTGCCGCTGAAACAGTCCTTCGGACGGGGTTCATTAAGGAAAAACGCGCCGGAGCATTATCGAAACCAGTCTGCCTTCGTTCTCAACGAAACTACGACGCGACAGCCTTCGCTTGGCCGCTCTCTTCGGCTCGCCGAGCCGAAGCTCACGAGCGTAGGCTGGTGCCCCCGGCAGGGTTCGAACCCGCGACCCCCTGATTACAAATCAGGTGCTCTACCAACTGAGCTACAAGGGCAATAGCTGCCCAACTAACAGATTCTGCGATCCTGTAAAGGAAAATCCGTGCGAGCGCCGACAAGTCTGCGTGTATTCAAAACGCCTTGTCTTGCAAAACGGCCTTGTCGCAACTGCCATTTATCCTTTAGCTAGAGCAGCTTCACAAAGGGCATTGTATGGGCCGTTCATTCCAGACGCTTTCCTTTATCGCCTCGCCGACGATGGAGGCGCTCGCAGCGCGCGAAGAGCTGATTCGCATCTATGGCGACGTGCCTCAGGACGAGGCTGATGTCATCGTCGCACTGGGCGGCGATGGCTTCATGCTGCAGACGCTGCACAGCACCATGAATTCGGGCAAGCTGGTCTACGGCATGAATCGCGGCTCGGTCGGCTTTCTGATGAATGATTACAGCACGGAACGGCTTCAGGAACGTATCTGCGTCGCCGTCGAAAACGCCTTCCGCCCGTTGAAGATGACGACGGCCAATGCCGACGGCACGAATTCGACAGCGCTCGCCATCAACGAGGTTTATCTTTTCCGTCAGTCTTATCAGGCCGCCAATCTGAGGGTGGTGGTCGACGGGCGCGTACGGCTGGAGGAGCTGATCTGCGACGGGCTGATGGTGGCCACCCCAGCGGGATCGACGGCCTATAACCTTTCCGCCCATGGCCCCATCCTGCCGCTCGAGGCGCCACTGCTCGCCATGACGCCGGTCAGCGCTTTCAGGCCGCGGCGCTGGAGGGGCGCCCTGCTTCCGAACAAGGTGACTGTCGATATCGACGTGCTCGAACCGGTGAAGCGGCCGGTGAATGCGGTGGCAGACAATACGGAGGTCAAATCGGTGCTGCATGTCCGCATCGCCCAGTCGGAGCATATGACGGCGCGTATCCTCTCCGATCCGGACCGCTCCTGGTCCGACCGCATTCTCGCCGAGCAGTTCAAGGATTGAAATCATGGCAATGCGCCTGACATTGATGGCCACGGTTTTCCTCGCTGGATGCTCGGCCGCGATCGCCGCTCCCGCGCAGGACGTCATCCTGCCGGCTTCTGTGATTTTCGCGACCAGCACCGGCTACTGGGAGGATGACGGCAACGCACCTGATGTCGAGCGGGCGCCCACCGCTGCCGAAAGCGTGTCCGCCCCTCAGCAAAAGCGCCACGGCTATTACAAGCTCTTTGCCGTGCGTCAGCCGGACAGGACATCGAAAGTCTATCTTCAGCAGATTGCCCAGACCGAGACCGGTCCGGCGATTGCCTCGACCATCGAGCTGCAGGAGATCAGCGACCTGAAGCCATACGTGACCGATATCCGCCCCGAAAACTCGAGCGGCATCATCAAGCAACCCGGCCTCTTCGCTACGATCTATCTGAAGACCGATCCCGCAGCCGAGCCGGACGGCTGGACCGTGCTGATTGACGAACTCGGCGACATCACCATCGAGAAAGCGACCAATTGAGCAGCGAGACGCTGTTCGCACAGGCGAGGAAGATGAAACTCGGCTTTCGCGAGGGCATCCTCTATGACGACCGGAGACTAGACTGGGACGCAGCCGGTCCAAGGCCCGTCCGCTGGTCGCTATGGTATCCGGCTGCCGATAACGCGCAGGAATGCGAGATCCAGGAGAGAAGCTGGTTTCGGAAGGCGGCGGTCGCTCGCGACGCACCGATTCGGCCCTCGGACAGGCCTTATCCCCTCGTCCTGCTGTCACATGGCACGGGTGGATCTGCGGCCGGACTGGAATGGCTGGCGCGACGCCTGGTCGATCGCGGATTTACAGCGCTCGGCGTCGATCATCACGGCAATACGGGCAGTGAGCCTTACCGCCCCGAAGGTTTTGCCTGCCTCTGGGAACGGGCGCCAGATCTGAGCTTGATGCTCGACCGCTGTCGCGGCTGGCTTGGCCATCTTGCCGGTCGGATCGATGCGGACCGTGTATTCGCGGTCGGATTTTCGGCCGGAGCCTATAGCGTCATGTTGCTTCTCGGCGCCGTCACCCAGTTCTCGCAGTTCGAGCCGTCACGGCTGAAGCCGGGTGGTCCACGCGGCCCGAGGGAATTTCCCGACCTCGCCGATCATATTCCCTCACTGCTTCGCACCAGCGATGTTTTTCGCGAATCATGGTCCCGCATGTCGCGATCCTATCGGGACGACAGGATCGCAGCGGCGGTCCTCTGCGCGCCGGGTCGCTCCGTTCTCAGCTTCGGCGCGGAAAGCCTGAAAGCTGTCGTGGCGCCCGCTCTTATCCTTGTCGGCGATGCCGACAAGGCGGCACCGGCTGAGGAATGTTCTTGCTGGCTGCATGAGCGCCTGACACGCAGCGCGCTAAAAATCTTCGGCGGCGGCCTCGGGCATTATGTCTTTGTGCCGGAGGGCACGGGGCTCGGCATGGCCTTTGCCGCCGAGCTCTTCACCGATCCGCCGGGCATCGAGCGGGGGGCCGTTCATGACGAGATTGCCGCTCTTTCCGCAGCGCTGTTTCATGACGGCGATGGCGGCGCGATAGGCAGAACAAAGAAAGCCCCGTTTCCGGGGCTTTGATTTCCATGATGCTGATTGTCAGTCGACATCCTCGACGACCGCATCGGCGGCGCCGCTGATGCGATGGGCAAGGGCCGCTTCCATGAATTCGTTCAGATCGCCGTCGAGCACGTCATCCGGAGCGGTGCTGGCGACGCCTGTGCGCAGGTCCTTGACCAACTGGTAGGGTTGCAGCACGTAGGAGCGGATCTGATGACCCCAGCCGATATCCGTCTTGGAAGCGGCTTCGGCGTTGGCAGCCTCTTCGCGCTTCTTCAACTCTGCTTCGTACATCCGGGCACGCAGCATTTCCCAGGCCTTGGCACGGTTCTTGTGCTGCGAACGTTCCTGCTGGCAGGCCACCACGATCCCGGTCGGGATATGGGTGATGCGCACGGCCGAGTCCGTCGTGTTGACGTGCTGGCCGCCGGCGCCCGACGAACGATAGGTATCGATGCGGCAATCGCTTTCGTTGATGTCGATGTTGATCGAGTCGTCGACGACCGGATAGACCCAGATCGACGAGAAGGACGTATGGCGCCGCGCATTGCTATCGTAGGGGGAAATGCGCACCAGACGATGTACGCCCGATTCTGTCTTCAGCCAGCCATAGGCATTGTGGCCCTTGACGAGCAGGGTCGCGGACTTGATGCCCGCCTCTTCGCCGTCATGGACTTCGAGAAGCTCGACCTTGAAGCGCTGGCGTTCCGCCCAGCGGGTGTACATGCGCAACAGCATGTTGGCCCAGTCCTGGCTTTCGGTGCCGCCGGCGCCGGAATGGACTTCGAGATAGGTGTCGTTGCTGTCGGCCTCCCCGGAGAGCATCGCCTCCACCTGACGGCGCGCGGCCTCAGCCTTCAGTGCCTTCAAGGCGTCCTCGGCCTCTTTGACGATGCCTTCGTCGCCCTCTTCCTCGCCGAGTTCGACCAGCTCGACATTGTCTTTCAGCTGCTGTTCCAGCTGCCGGACGCCGTTAATGCCGTCATCGAGCTGCTGACGCTCGCGCATCAGCTTCTGGGCTTCCTGCGCATCGTTCCAGAGGTTCGGATCCTCTGCCTTGTTGTTCAACCAGTCCAGTCGTCTTATTGCCTGGTCCCAGTCAAAGATGCCTCCTCAGCAGGGTGATAGCCTGCTTGGTTTCATCGACCACGTTTTCGATTTCCGCTCGCATTTTCCTGCTTCTCTGTAACGGTCTTCTTCAAGTGCTGGTGACATAGAGACGCCCGCCGCGGATGTAAAGAGCCGGGGCGGGTTTCCAAAATTGGGTGAAGACTCAGAAGAGTCCTGGCGTGCCGGTCTGAACGGCCTGGTTGGCTTGCGGCGAGGTCTTCAGGATCTCCTCCGGCGCCATGGTGCTGTCCATGCCGATGACGGAGAAGCTGTCGGCAGGTCCGGTGCCGGGTTTGAAGGCCTCGACGATCGTGTTCGGATCTCCGTCGGCGGCGGCCATGCCGGTCTTGCGGTCGATCGGGATCAGGTTCATGCCCTGTGGAATGACGAACTTCGATTCCGGCATGTCCTTGACGGCGGCCTGCATGAATTCGTTGAAAATCGGGGCGGATAGACCGCCGCCGGTACCGCCGCGGCCGAGCGGGGCCGGCGTATCGAAGCCCATATAGAGGCCGGCGACGAGATCCGGCGTGAAACCGACGAACCAGGCATCCTTTTCGTCATTGGTGGTGCCGGTCTTTCCGGCGACGTCGCGACCGCCGAGATCAATCTTGCCGGCGGCGGTGCCGCGCTGGATGACGCCCTGCATCATCGAGGTGATCTGGTAGGCGGTCATCGGGTCAAGGACGGTTTCGCGGTTGTCGACGACATTCGGTTCTTCCTGGTTCTGCCAGTCGCCGGCATTGCAGCCCTCGCAGAGGCGCTCCTCATGCTTGAAGATCGTCTTGCCATAACGGTCCTGGATACGGTCGATCAGGGTCGGCTTAATCTGCTTGCCGCCATTGGCAATGACCGAATAGGCCGAGACCATGCGCAGCACTGTCGTGTCGCCCGCGCCGAGCGACATCGAGAGAACCGGCAGCATGTGATCGTAGATACCGAAGCGTTCGGCATATTCGGCAACGATATTCATGCCGAGATCGTTGGCGAGTCTCACCGTCATCAGGTTGCGCGAATGCTCGATGCCTGAGCGCAGCGTCGACGGGCCGCCGACTTCGCCGCCGTAGTTTTCGGGCTTCCAAACCTGGCCGCCCGAGACGATCTCGATCGGCGCGTCCATGATGACGGAGGCCGGCGTATAACCGTTGTCCATCGCCGCGGCGTAGACGAAAGGCTTGAACGAGGAGCCCGGCTGGCGCATCGCCTGAGTGGCGCGGTTGAATTCGGACTGGCCATAGGAGAAGCCGCCGACCATGGCGAGCACGCGGCCGGTCTTCGGATCCATGGCGACAAGCCCGCCCTGTACCTTCGGCGGCTGGCGCAGACGGTAGGAGGTCGACGCGTCGTCACCGAGCTTCTCGACATAGACGACATCGCCCGGGCTCAAGACACCGGCCGGCGATTTCGCCGTCTTTCGGGAGCCATCCGCCGAACGGTAGGCCCATTGCATGTTCTTGGCGTCGATGGTGCCGCGCTGACGGTCCGCCGCAACCTTGCCGCTCCCGTCCTTGGCCGGCTGCAGGCCGATATCGACATTGTTATCGGACACGGCGAGGACGACGGCGAGCCGCCATTCCGGAACGTCGGTTAGCGCGGGAATATCGGCAAGCGCCTTGCCCCAATCGCCGCTGGAGTCGATCTGCTTAATGGCCCCATGGAATCCACGGCGCTCGTCATAGGTCACGAGGCCATCCTGCAGCGCCTTGCGGGCGGCGAGCTGCATCTGTGGATCGAGCGAAGTGCGCACGGAAAGGCCGCCCTCGTAAAGAACCTTCTCGCCATATTGATCGATCAGCTGGCGGCGCACGGCTTCGGCGAAGTAATCGGACGCGAAGAGCGAGGGACCGTTGCTGCGGGCGGTGACGCCGAGCGGCTGCTTTTTGGCTTCCGCGCCGTCGCTCTGGCTGACATAGCCGTTCTCGACCATGCGATCGATAACCCAGTTGCGACGCTCGAGCGCCGCCTCAGGATGGCGGAACGGATGATAATTGGCCGGGCCCTTCGGAAGCGATGCCAAATAGGCGGCCTCGGCGACAGTCAGCTCGGTAACCGACTTATTGAAATAGGTCAGCGCCGCGCCGGCGATGCCATAGGAATTCATCCCGAAGAAAATCTCGTTCAGGTAGAGTTCGAGAATCTTGTCCTTGCTGTAGGCCTGCTCGATACGAAAGGAGAGGATTGCTTCCTTGATCTTGCGGTCGATCGTCTGGTCCGAGCTCAAAAGGAAGTTCTTAGCCACCTGCTGGGTGATTGTGGAAGCACCGACGGGACGGCGGCCCGAACCGAAATTCTGCAGGTTGACGAGGATTGCGCGGCCGAGACCGGTGAGGTCGACGCCCGGATGGTTGTAGAAATTCTTGTCCTCGGCCGACAGGAAAGCGGCCTTCACGCGGTCGGGAATGGCCTGGATCGGCAGGAAAAGACGCTTTTCTTTAGCATATTCGGCCATGAGAGCGCCGTTGCCGGCATGGACGCGGGTCGTCACCGGCGGCGCGTAGCTGTTCAGAACGGCATAGTCCGGAAGATCCCTGGCGACATTGGCGAGATAGATAGCAATACCCGCCGCAGCGACCAGAAACAGGACGCAGGCCATTCCGAAGAAATATCCAAGAAGTCTAAGCATATTTTCAGCTACCGGTCTCTTCGATCCGCAATCGGCGCAGACGCAACGATTGCACAGATCGAGACAATTTGCACGTTGCGCGCGGCTTACTCCATGAGCGCTACCGCCACAAGCCGATTCCGCGCCTCAAGCTAGGAAACATAAGCCGGAGTAACGGCGCGAATGTGAGCAAAATAGGGCTCTGCCCGCCGCAATCACCGCCGCGGCAGCGTTTCACCGGGACTGTCACATCCAAGCAACGCCCTTGCCCGCCGACAAGCCGAAGCACGGCGTTCAGAACGTGATTCATCTGATGGCGTCCAAGTCTCTGTTTTCATGGATTTCGCTTGAGCGAACTATTAGAATCTTCGGGCGACGCTCTTATCCGCCATTCGCCACAACGCCGGTACGGTATCGCTTCACCGCCTCGGTCAGGAGATCGGCGATCCTGGTGCGCCAGGTTTCGTCGAGCAGCAGTTTTTCGTCTTCGGCATTCGACAGGAATCCGAGCTCGAGCAGGATCGACGGCACGTCGGGGGCCTGCAGCACGCGGAAGCCGGCGTGGCGGTGCGGATTGTTGATGGTGCCGACTTGGTCCTTGAAGGAATTCAGCACGCTCTCGGCCAGCGAGATCGAAAAGGCCTGCGTCTCGCGCCGCGTCAGATCGAGCAGGATGTCGGCGACCTCGGGCGGCTCGGCGACTACCTCCTTGCCGGCGATCTGGTCGGAAAGGTTTTCGCGCTCGGCAAGATCGGCTGCGAGCTTGTCGGAGGCCTTGTCCGAAATCGTATAGACCGTTGCGCCGCGGATATCCTTCTGTTTCAGCGTATCGGCATGCAGTGAAATGAACAGGCCGGCATGGTTCTGGCGGGCGATCAGCACGCGCTGGGAAAGCGACAGGAACTCGTCGTCGCTGCGCGTCAGGAACGCCTTGATGCCCGGCTCCTTGTTCAGCCGGTCGGCCAGTGCCCTGGCGAAAGCAAGCGTCACCTGCTTTTCCTCGGTCTTCGTATCGACGCCGATTGCGCCGGTGTCGATGCCGCCATGGCCGGCGTCGACGGCAATGACGAAATCGCCGGGGGCGGCTTTCTCCGGCGCCGGAATGGCGCTCGTCGTCTGAGCCGCATCGGTCCGATCATCCCACGATTGTGTCTTCACCAGTTCGGCAAAGGCCTCCTTATCGATCATTTCGGCGTCGAGCACCAGGCGATGACCCCTGCCCGCCTCGTCGGCCTGCACCTTGGCGAGCGAGAGCTTCACCGGCCTTGCCGCTGTCAGCACGATGCGGGCGCTCTCCTCATCCATCTTGCCGTAGCGGATATCCTTGAAGAGGCCGCGAGCGGCCAAATCCTTCCCCGGGAAACCGAAGGCGGTGGCCGGCAGATCGACGACGATGCGCTCCGGATTGGCGATATAATGGACGGAGAAACGCGGTTCGCGGTCGAAATCGATGACGATGCGCGTCCTGGCGTCATCGCCGATGATGCGCGCCCCATAAGCGAGCAGCGGATCCTTCGTCTCGGCCGAACCCGCGAGGCCAGGCAGGAGGCAACCTGCAATGAGCACCGCCGTCTGAACCCGCCTTGCGAATGTCGATCGCCGCGTTGCGGACTGCGCCGCGATCCGAGCCCTCTTAAACAATAAACCGTCACACCCTATTTGTAACCGCGATGGACCTGATATGGCCGGATCGACGCTCGATAGGGGAGACGCCTTGCGACCTGCCGAATCGCGGTCACCTGCCCCCAGTTTCTATGCGATTCGAAATCCATCAATATTATGGCACATTTGGCTTTTCCCTTGCTATTGTGACAGAGAAAACATACAACGCATTTTAGGGTAGAAGTGTTGACGGGATAGAGTCGCCGCAAGGGCTGCCAGCCAGATCTGGACCTGGCGCCACATCGGTCATCGTCCGCCGTCTCATGCGCTTCAACCCGGGAACTGGATCCTGATTTTCCGACTTCTGTCGGAACTTCATTGGTGGATCAGCCACCACGCTCTCAGGGAGCAACCCTCATCGGACCCGAACCGGGTCTTCGTATTTGTCGATCACGCTTGGTTGTTGATGGTTTCGCAGCAGGTTTTATCTGAAGTGTACAGGCCCCGGACCGAAACGGTTCCGGCTGCGGTCTGGCTGCTGCTCTTCCCTTCGCGTCAAGCGCGACTTTCAATATCCGGCGCGGCCACGGTGGACCGCATTCTTTCTGTTTCAACAGCAGTCGGGAATGCGCTCTCGCGGCCACGCCGAGGAGCACAGCTTACATGGCAGACAAAATGCTTATCGATGCGTCTCACGAGGAAGAGACGCGCGTCGTTGTCGTTCGCGGGAACCGCATAGAAGAATTTGACTTCGAGTCGCAGCACAAGAAGCAGATCCGCGGCAATATCTATCTTGCAAAGGTAACGAGGGTCGAGCCCTCGCTGCAGGCCGCCTTCGTCGATTACGGCGGCAACCGGCACGGCTTCCTGGCCTTCGCCGAAATCCATCCCGATTATTATCAGATACCGCTCGCCGACCGTCAGGCACTGCTTCGGGCCGAAGCCGAGGAGCATCGCCGCGATGAAGACGTCGAACACGTCGAAACCGCACCGGTCGTCGATCTTTCGACCCAGGACCAGCCGGATGTCGGCATCGTGCCCACGGAGGCACCGGCTGCCGTAACGGAAGAGGCCGCGGCGGAAAACGTTGCCGTAACGGCAGAGGTGGCAGCATCGCCTGAAGTCGCCGAGGAAGCGCCAGCCAAGAAGGCAAGGCCGCGCCGGAGCCGCAAGAAGGTTGCCGAAACGACCGCGACCGAGGATGCCGTTCCGACAGACGTCGAAGCCGAAGGCGCTGCAAGCGTCGACAACGACGATGACGCCCCTGCCGGCGGCACGATGGCCGCGATGGTGGAAACCGACACGATCTCCGAGGACATCGACACCAGCAAGCGTCGCCACGATGACGACGATGACGACGATGATCACGGTGAAGAGGAAGTCATCGAATCCGTCGGCGCCGAAGACGCGATGGAAGAAGTTCCGGACCGCGTGCAGCGCAAGCCGCGCAAGCAGTACCGCATCCAGGAAGTCATCAAGCGCCGCCAGATCCTGCTGGTGCAGGTCGCCAAGGAAGAACGCGGTAACAAGGGTGCCGCTCTCACCACCTATCTCTCGCTTGCAGGCCGCTATTCGGTTCTGATGCCGAACACGGCGCGCGGCGGCGGCATTTCCCGCAAGATCACCAATCCGCAGGACCGCAAGCGCCTGAAGGAAATCGCCCGCATGCTCGAAGTGCCGCAGGGCATGGGCGTCATCCTTCGCACCGCCGGTGCGAACCGCACCAAGGTCGAGGTCAAGCGCGATTTCGAATATCTGATGCGCCTGTGGGAAAATGTCCGCACTCTGACGCTGGCGTCGACCGCTCCCTGCCTCGTCTATGAAGAGGGCTCGCTGATCAAGCGCTCGATCCGCGACCTCTACAACAAGGATATCGGCGAAATCATCGTTGCCGGCGAGGAAGGCTATCGTGAAGCGAAAGACTTCATGAAGATGCTGATGCCGAGCCATGCCAAGGTGGTTCAGCCCTACCGCGATATCCACCCGATCTTCTCGCGCTCCGGCATCGAGGCCCAGCTCGACCGCATGCTGCAGCCGCAGGTGACGCTGCGTTCCGGCGGCTACCTGATCATGAATCAGACGGAAGCGTTGGTTTCGATCGACGTCAACTCCGGCCGCTCGACGCGCGAACACTCGATCGAGGACACCGCGCTGCAGACGAACCTCGAAGCCGCGGAAGAAATCGCCCGCCAGCTTCGCCTGCGCGACCTCGCCGGCCTGATCGTCATCGACTTCATCGACATGGAAGAGAAGCGCAACAACCGCGCCGTCGAGAAGAAGCTGAAGGAATGCCTGAAGAACGACCGCGCCCGCATCCAGGTCGGCCGGATCTCGCATTTCGGCCTGCTCGAAATGTCACGCCAGCGCATCCGCGCTTCGGTTCTCGAATCGACGACCCAGGTCTGCTCGCATTGCGGCGGCACCGGCCACGTCCGTTCGCAGTCCTCCGTCGCCCTGCATGTGCTGCGCGGCATCGAGGAATATCTGCTGAAGAATACGACGCACAACATCACCGTGCGCACCACGCCCGACATCGCGCTCTACCTGCTCAACCACAAGCGCCAGACGATCGTCGATTACGAAGCGCGCTTTGGCGTAGCGATCATCATCGATGCCGACGGTTCGGTCGGCGCACAGCACTTTGCGATCGACCGCGGCGAGCCTGTCGAAAATCCAGTCAAGATCGAAAGCCTCTTCAACTTCGCAGCCATCCCCGAGGATGAGGACGACGACATCGTCATCGAGGCTGATGAGGACGAAGACGAAGAACTCGAGGAAAAGGCTGCCGCGACCGAACGTCCCGCTGCGGCGCGTTCGGAAGGCGAAGGTGAAGGCAACCGTAAGCGCAAGCGTCGCCGCCGCCGTCGTGGCCGCAACGGCAATGCCGAGCAGCCGGCAGCCGCTGCAGGCGAAGCTGGCGACGAAGAGGAAGATGGCGACGATGAGGGCGCTGAGGGCGCTGAGGGCGACGAAACCGCCGCCGCTGCACCCGAGAGCCGCGCCGAAAACGAGGAATCGCAGCGCCGCAAGCGCCGTCGCCGCGGCAAGCGCGGCGGTCGCCGCAATCGGGAGGACGGCTCCGAGCTGACGGCCAATGAAGCCGGCGAAGGCAGCGGCAGCGAGGATGAAGACGACGGCATTTCGGATGACGTCGCTCCAGGTGAAGCCGCAATTGTCGAGACGGTTCCCGAACAGGCCGGCGAGAGCCAAGCTGTAACGGCTGCCGTCGAGGATATGGCCGTCATCGCCGAAGAGGTAAAGCCTGCCCGTGGCCGCGGCCGCCGCAAGCCCGCCGCAGCGCCGGTCGAAGAACCAGTAGCGGAAGCAACACCCGCCGTTGAAGCCGAACCGGAGGTGGTCGAAGCCTCCGCCGATCTCGCAACGCCCGCCCAGGAAGAAGCAAAGCCGGTTCGCGCCAACCGCGAATCCAATATTTCTTCCTCAGAGCCGACGGTGAAATCCACCCGTACCGAAAATGGCGAAAGCGACGAAGGCAAGCCGAAGAAAGCCGGCTGGTGGCAGCGCCGTGGCTTCTTTTGAACGCTGATTTTCGGACGTAAATGATGAGATCCGGCTGCGGCGACGCGGCCGGATTTTTGTTTATGGCGGCGGCATCAGCATCGATTTGCAGCAAGGCAGCGCGAGTACGTGTATTATTGAGATCACACATATGGATGCGACCGTGCGAACGGCTCTGGATATCGATAGGGGCTTGCTTGAAGCGGCAATGGCAGCCACGGGATTGGCGACGAAAAAGGCCACGATCGAACAGGCCTTGCGAAGCCTCGTCGACAGGCACCGTCAGAAGAATGCGACCGCAGATCTCGCAGGGATCGGCTGTGAAGGCGACCTCGACGAGATACGTCAATCCCCGCTGACAATCAGGCGGCCGGGGGGTAGAGCAGATCGACGATGTAGCTGGCGTCGAAGCGGGAGTCGAGCATGCCGTAGGTGGAGCGCCAGCCGCCGGCCAGGCGCGTCTCTATGAAGGCATCGGCAATGCGCCCTGCTCCGAGCCGGTAGAGCTCGGCGGCGCCGGCGGCAAGAGCCAGCTGCTCGACGAGCAGGCGTGCCGCGCCCTCGTCCTGTTCGCAGAGGGCGATTGCGGCGCGTAGCACGTCGATCGTTTTCTTCCCGGCAGGGCCGAGATCGCGCGCGAGGCCCGCAAAAACCGTTTCGAACAGATCCTTGCCACGGTTGAGCACGCGCAGCACATCCAGCGCCATGACGTTGCCGGAGCCCTCCCAGATGGCATTGACGGGAGCCTCCCGGTAATGACGGGCGATCGGCCGCTCCTCGATGTAACCGTTGCCGCCGATGCATTCCATCGCCTCGTAGATCAGCGCGGGTGCGATCTTGCAGCACCAGTATTTGGCGACGGGAGTCATGACGCGGGCATAGGCCGCTTCTTCGGCATTGCCGCGGGCCTTGTCGAAAGCATCGGCAAGACGGAAGGACAGCGCGGTGGCGGCCGCGACATCGAGCGCCATGTCGGCCAGCACGCGCGTCATGATCGGCTGATTGACGAGCATCCTGCCGAAGACGCTGCGGCCGCGCGTGTGATGCACGGCCTCAGCCAGCGAGGCGCGCATGATGCCGGAGGAGGCAAGTGCGCAATCAAGCCGCGTCAACGTCACCATGTCGAGGATGGTGCGGATGCCGGCATCCGGGCCGCCGAGCAGGAAACCGAAGGTATCGGTGAACTCCACCTCTGAAGAGGCGTTGGACCGGTTACCGACCTTATCCTTCAGTCGCTGGAACTGCAGTCCGTTCGCTGACCCGTCCTCCAGCAGGCGAGGCACGAGGAAGCAGCCCATGCCCTCCTTCGTCTGCGCCAGCATGATGAAGGCATCGCTCATCGGAGCCGACATGAACCATTTATGGCCGGAAAGCCGGTAGATGCCTTCACTGACCTTTTCGGCAGCGCTGCGGTTGGCCCTGACATCGGTGCCGCCCTGCTTTTCGGTCATGCCCATGCCGATCGTCACCGCAGACTTCTGCATAGCGGGCCGGTTGGACGAATCATATTTGCGCGACAGGATCTTCGGCGCCCAGTCCTTCTGCACCGCAGGCGACGCCGACAGCGCGGCCACCGAAGCGCTCGTCATCGTCAGCGGGCAGAGATGGCCAGATTCCAGCTGTGCCGTCAGGTAAAATCGCGCGGCGCGGACCTTGTGGCCTGCGTCCTTCGCCTCGATATCGGCCTGCGGATCCCAGACGGAGGAATGCAGGCCGACCGACATGGAGCGACGCATCAGCGCGTGCCAGGCGGGATGGAATTCGACGACATCGAGACGTTCGCCGCGCGGACCATGGGTGCGCAGCTGTGGCGCCCCCTGGTTTGCCATGCGCGCCAGCTCCTGTGCCTCCGGCGAGGTGACGTAGCGGCCGATATTTTCCAGGTCTTCACGGATGCCGCGCGGCAGGGCCGCCGTCAGATCGACAATCAGAGGATCGGATCGATAGGCATTGATGCCGGACCACAGGCTCGGCTGGTTGAGTTCTGCGAGTTTGTCGTCAGTCCGGTTTGCGGAGGTCATTGTTCGCTTCTAGTGCAAGAACCCGGCAAGGAAAACCGGAAGTTATGATTCGCTTCATTCTGCTCTATCGGAATTCGGGCGAAAATGCATGGGGACATAAGCCTTTGCCCACAGCGCGTGCTTGCCCCGGCGGGCGGCACTCATTATAGACCCGCAAGAGACAGCAAGAGGCAGGGTCATGGTCTTTTTCCCCCACCGCCACCTCATTGGCATCAAGGGCCTCACCGAGCAGGATATCACCTATCTTCTCGACAAGGCGGACGAAGCCGTCAAGATCAGCCGCCAGCGAGAAAAGAAGACGTCCACGCTGCGCGGACTGACACAGATCAACCTCTTCTTCGAGGCATCGACCCGCACACAGGCCTCCTTCGAGCTTGCCGGCAAGCGGCTTGGCGCCGACGTGATGAACATGTCGGTCGGCAATTCCTCGGTGAAGAAAGGCGAAACGCTGATCGATACGGCGATGACGCTGAATGCAATGCGTCCGGACGTGCTGGTGATCCGCCATTCAAGCGCCGGTGCGGCCGCGCTTCTAGCTCAGAAAGTCTCCTGCTCGGTCGTCAATGCCGGCGACGGGCAGCACGAACATCCGACCCAGGCGCTGCTCGACGCGCTGACGATCCGCCGCGCCAAGGGCAAGCTTTCGCGGATCACTGTAGCGATCTGCGGCGACGTGCTGCACTCGCGCGTGGCGCGCTCCAATATCCTGCTGCTGAACGCGATGGGCGCACGCGTGCGCGTCGTCGCGCCCGCCACGCTGCTGCCCGCCGGCATCGCCGAGATGGGTGTCGAGGTGTTCCACTCGATGAAGGAAGGATTGAAGGACGCCGACGTCGTGATGATGCTGCGACTGCAGCGCGAACGCATGTCCGGCGCCTTTGTGCCGTCGGTGCGCGAGTATTATCACTTCTACGGACTCGACGCCGAAACGCTGAAAGCAGCGAAGGACGATGCGCTGGTCATGCACCCCGGGCCGATGAACCGCGGCGTCGAGATCGCCTCCGAGGTGGCCGATGGTCCGCAGAGCGTCATCGCCGAACAAGTGGAAATGGGGGTCGCCGTGCGCATGGCCGTCATGGAGACGCTGCTCGTCTCGCAGAACCAAGGTCCCCGAACCGACGGAATGATGGCATGAGCAACTCGATCGTCCTCAAGAATGTCCGCATCGTCGATCCCTCGCGCGATCTCGACGAGATTGGAACGATCATCGCTAAGAATGGCATGATTCTTGCGGCCGGCAGCGGGGCGCAGAACCAGGGCGCGCCGGAAGGCGCCGTCGTGCGCGACTGCACCGGCCTGGTCGCGACCCCCGGCCTCGTCGATGCACGCGTCCATATCGGCGAGCCCGGCGGCGAGCACCGCGAGACGATCGCGTCGGCGAGCAGGGCGGCGGCAGCCGGCGGAATCACCTCGATCATCATGATGCCGGACACCGATCCCGTCATTGACGACATCGCGCTGGTGGAATTCGTCAGGAAGACGGCGCGGGACACGGCCAGCGTCAACGTCTATCCGGCAGCCGCCCTCACCAAGGGTCTTGCCGGCGAGGAGATGACGGAGATCGGCCTTTTGATGCAGGCGGGCGCTGTCGCCTTCACCGACGCCCATTCCAGCGTCCCTAACACACAGGTGCTGCGCCGAATCATGACCTATGCGCGCGAGTTCGGCGCCGTCATCTCCTGCGAGACCCGCGACAAATATCTCGGCGCCAATGGCGTCATGCATGAGGGACTTTTCGCCAGCTGGCTGGGGCTCTCCGGCATTCCGAAGGAAGCCGAGCTGATCCCACTCGAACGCGATCTCAGGGTGGCAGAGCTGACGCGCGGCCGTTATCACGCCGCGATGATCTCCGTGCCGGAATCGGTCGAAGCCATTGAACGCGCCCGGGGCCGTGGCGCCAAGGTGACCTCGGGCATCTCGATCAACAATCTGGCGCTCAACGAGAACGACATCGGCGAATACCGCACCTTCTTCAAGCTCTATCCGCCGTTGCGCCCGGAGGATGACCGGGTCGCCATGGCCGAAGCGCTTGCGAGTGGCGCGATCGACATCATCGTCTCCTCGCACGACCCGCAGGACGTCGACACGAAGCGCCTGCCGTTCGCAGAAGCGGCCGATGGCGCAGTCGGATTGGAAACGATGCTGGCAGCGGCCCTCAGGCTTCACCATGGCGGCCAGGTCGGCCTGATGCGGCTGATCGACGCCATGTCCACCCGCCCGGCACAAATCTTCGGCCTTGAGGCCGGCACGCTGAAGCCGGGTGCTGCGGCCGATATCACGCTGATCGATCTCGATGAGCCTTGGCTTGTCGCTAAAGACATGCTTCTCTCCCGCTCGAAGAATACGCCTTTCGAGGATGCACGCTTCAGCGGGCGAGCGGTTGCGACCTACGTCTCCGGAAAGCTTGTCCACGCAGTTTAAGAATCGACACCATCGCCATTCATCCCCAGGGGGAAAAGGGCCGGACTTGAGGATAGCCACGGAGGGCTGAGGGGGCACATGTTATCCAATCTCATGTCATGGCAGATCACGCTGCCGATCGCACTTGCGGCTGCCGTCATCGGTTATCTCCTCGGCTCAATCCCCTTCGGCCTGATTCTCACCCGCGCCGCCGGCCTTGGCGATGTGCGCAGCATCGGCTCCGGCAATATCGGTGCGACAAATGTGCTCAGAACCGGAAATCGCAAGCTCGCCGCGGCAACCCTGCTGCTCGACGCCTTGAAGGCATCGGCGGCAGCCTGGATCGTCGGCTATTTCCTCGGTGAAGAGGCCGCCGTCATCGCCGGCTTCTTCGCCTTCATCGGCCATCTCTTCCCCGTCTGGATCGGCTTCAAGGGCGGCAAGGGTGTCGCCACCTATATCGGCACGCTGCTCGGCGTCGCGCCGATTATGGTGGTGCTCTTCGCCGCCATCTGGCTGGCGGTCGCCGTCACCACCCGCTATTCCTCGCTGTCGGCCCTTGTCGCCATGCTCGTCATTCCCGTTGCCCTGTTGATATTGGGCAATGAAAAGGTCGCGGCCGTCATGGCGGTCATGACGCTCATCTCCTACTGGAAGCACAAGGCGAATATTTCGCGCCTGATGGGCGGAACGGAAAGCAAGATCGGGGCGAAGTGATAATGGATGCGCGGAGCGCGGGATCCACAGGCACGGTGCTGAGCGAAAGGCAGAGGCTTGCCTGGCTGCGCCTGATTCGTTCCGACAATGTCGGCCCTGCAACTTTTCGCGATCTCATCAATCATTTCGGTTCGGCCGAAGCGGCACTCGCGGCGCTGCCAGAGCTTTCGGCGCGCGGCGGCGCGACACGGGGCATCCGCATTGCCAGCGAAGCCGAGGCGCACCGGGAACTGGAGGCGGCGCATCGTTTCGGCGCCCGCTTTGTCGGCATCGGCGAGCCGGACTATCCGCAGGCGCTGAAACAGATCGACGGTGCACCGCCGCTCCTTGCCGTCAAGGGCGCGCTTGCCGCCGCCAAACGATCGGCCGTCGGCATCGTCGGTTCCCGCAACGCCTCGGCCGCAGGCGCCAAATTCGCGGCGATGTTGGCGCACGACTGTGGCCGGGCGGGTTATACCGTGGTCTCCGGTCTGGCGCGCGGCATCGACACGGCAGCGCATCGGGCAAGCCTCGGCACCGGCACGATCGCCGCCCTTGCCGGCGGCCTGGACAAGCCCTACCCGCCGGAGAATATCCGTCTGATCGAAGAGATAACCGCCGGCGACGGCCTGGCGGTGAGCGAAATGCCTTTCGGCTGGGAGCCCCGCGCCCGCGATTTCCCGCGCCGGAACCGGCTGATTGCCGGCATTGCGCTCGGCGTGGTGATCGTCGAAGCGGCGATGCGCTCGGGCTCGCTGATTACGGCACGCCTCGCCGGCGAGTTCGGCCGCCTGGTGTTTGCCGTGCCGGGCTCGCCGCTCGATCCGCGCTGTCACGGCACCAACGGCCTGCTCAAGGACGGCGCCTCGATCGTTACAGAACCTGCCGATGTCATCGAGGCCTTGGCGCCGCTTGCGCAACTCGACCTCTTCCCTTTGTCGACGGTGGAGGAGCCGGCACGCGAGAGCAGGGCAATAACGATGCCGCCCGGCGATTCGGACCGGATGCGTGTCATCGGCGCGCTCGGAGCGACGCCTGTCGAGATCGACGACGTCATCCGCCACACCGGCCTATCGGCATCCGCGGTTTATCTCATTCTCCTCGAACTCGACATATCAGGCAGGCTGCACCGGCATCAGGGCGGTTTCGTCTCGCTTTCCAATTGACGCTTGCGCGGTACGAGGGGGCGGCTTGCAAACGCAGGAACCGCCTGTCGAAAACGATAGCTCTACAGCCAGAAGTTAAATTTCGTTGCGAATCGTGTTCTGATTGCACCAGATGCAAGAGGTAAAATTGTAGCAAACCCCTTGACCGCAGCGATTTCCCTGTCCATGTCGGAGGGCCAGTATCCAAGTTGCGCTGCGTGTTGCGCTGGCTCCCACGCCGGCGTGGCTGTTTTTTAGAGAATCATGATGAATGTTGTAGTGGTGGAATCGCCTGCCAAGGCCAAGACGATCAACAAGTATCTGGGTTCGGGATACAAAGTGCTCGCCTCCTTCGGCCATGTGCGCGATCTGCCTGCCAAGGACGGCTCCGTTCTTCCCGATCAGGATTTCGAAATGCTCTGGGAGGTCGACGGTGCTTCGGCCAAGCGGATGAAGGACATCGCTGATGCGGTGAAGTCCTCCGACGGGCTCTTTCTCGCGACCGACCCTGACCGCGAAGGCGAAGCGATTTCATGGCACGTCCTTGACATGCTGAACAAGAAGCGGGTGCTGAACGGCAAGTCCGTCAAGCGCGTCGTCTTCAATGCAATCACCAAGAAGGCCGTCCTCGATGCGATGGCCGATCCGCGTGATATCGACGTGCCGCTGGTCGACGCTTATCTCGCGCGCCGCGCGCTCGACTATCTCGTCGGTTTCAATCTTTCGCCGGTTCTGTGGCGCAAGCTGCCGGGCGCGCGTTCGGCCGGCCGCGTCCAGTCGGTCGCGCTTCGTCTGGTCTGCGATCGCGAATCCGAAATCGAGCGCTTCATTTCGGAAGAGTACTGGAATATCTCGGCGCTGCTGAAGACGCCGCGCGGCGACGAATTTGAGGCAAGGCTGGTTTCGGCGCATGGCAAGCGGCTGCAGCCGCGGGCGATCGGCAACGGCGAGGATGCGGCCCGGCTGAAGGCATTGCTCGAAGGCGCCAGCTATATCGTCGATACGGTCGAGGCAAAACCGGTCAAGCGCAATCCGGGACCGCCGTTCACCACCTCGACGCTGCAGCAGGCCGCCTCCTCCAATCTCGGCTTCTCCGCCTCACGCACCATGCAGATCGCCCAGAAGCTCTATGAGGGTGTTGATATCGGCGGCGAGACGGTCGGTCTCATCACCTATATGCGAACCGACGGCGTACAGATGGCCCCGGAAGCGATCGGTGCTGCGCGCAGCGCCATCCTCGACCAGTTCGGCGAGCGTTACCTGCCTGAGAAGGCGCGCCTCTATTCCACCAAAGCGAAGAACGCCCAGGAGGCGCACGAGGCGATCCGTCCGACCGATTTCTACCGCTCTCCTGACCGCGTGCGCAAATTCCTCGATGCCGACCAGATCCGGCTCTACGAGCTGATATGGAAGCGCGGCATCGCCAGCCAGATGGCGTCGGCCGAGATCGAGCGCACCACGGCCGAAATCACCGCCGACAATAAGGGCGAGAAGGCCGGCCTGCGCGCCGTCGGTTCGGTCATCCGCTTCGACGGCTTCATCGCCGCCTATACCGACCAGAAGGAGGACGGCGAGCAGAGCGATGACGGCGACGAGGATGGCCGTCTGCCGGAGATCAATGCGCGCGAGACGCTCGCCAAGCAGAAGATTAATTCGACCCAGCATTTCACCGAGCCGCCGCCGCGCTATTCGGAAGCCTCGCTGATCAAGAAGATGGAAGAGCTCGGCATCGGCCGTCCCTCGACCTATGCCGCCACACTGGCGACACTGCGCGACCGCGACTATGTGACAATCGACAAACGTAAACTCATCCCGCAGGCCAAGGGCCGGCTGGTGACGGCTTTCCTCGAAAGCTTCTTCACCAAATATGTCGAATATGATTTCACCGCCGACCTCGAGGAGAAGCTCGACCGGATTTCCGCCGGCGAATTGAACTGGAAGCAGGTGCTGCGCGATTTCTGGAAGGACTTCTTCGCGCAGATCGAAGACACGAAGGAACTGCGCGTCACCAACGTCCTCGATTCGCTGAACGAAGCGCTGGCGCCGCTCGTCTTCACGAAACGCGAAGATGGCGGCGACCCCAGAATCTGTCAGGTCTGCGGCACCGGCAACCTTTCGCTGAAGCTTGGCAGATACGGCGCCTTTGTTGGCTGCTCGAACTATCCGGAATGCAACTACACCCGCCAGCTCTCCTCCGAAAATGGCGGAGAAGCGGAGGGTGTCTCGCTCAACGAACCGAAGAGCCTCGGCACCGACCCGACGACAGGCGAGGAACTGACGCTCCGTTCCGGTCGCTTCGGCCCCTATATCCAACGCGGCGACGGCAAGGATGCCAAACGCGCCTCGTTGCCGAAGGGCTGGAAGCCTGAGGATATCGACTACGAAAAGGCGATGGCGCTGATCTCGCTGCCGCGCGATATCGGCAAACATCCCGAAACGGGCAAGATGATCTCGTCGGGCATCGGCCGCTACGGGCCGTTCCTCCTGCATGACGGTTCCTATGCCAATCTGGAAACCGTCGAGGACGTCTTCTCGGTCGGCCTCAACCGCGCCGTGACGCTGATTGCCGAAAAAGCCAACAAGGCGCCGGGCCGGGGTGCGCGCGGTACGCCGGCGGCGCTGAAGACTCTCGGCGATCATCCCGACGGCGGCGCCATCACTGTTCGTGACGGTAAATACGGCCCCTATGTCAACTGGGGCAAGGTCAACGCCACGCTGCCGAAGGGCAAGGATCCGCAGGCGATTACCATCGAGGAGGCGCTTGCGCTGATCACGGAAAAGGCCGGCAAGGCTCCCGCCGGCAAGGCGGCCAAGGGGAAAGCCAAGCCGAAGGCGGCTGCCGCCGAAGCCAAGACAACCAAGACGGCCGCCAAGCCGAAGGCAGCGAAGGCCAAGGCGCCCGCGAAATCGAAAAAGAGCTGACGTGAGCAGGACACCGCGCGACAGAACGAACCTCGCGGGCAGGCGCCCGGGCAAGATCGGCCGCGCCGGCAGGGATGCTTCCGCTGTCGAACCGCTGAACATCGTCCATGGCACGCTGCCCTCGCGCGAAGTGATCCTGCGTTTCATCGCCGATCATCCGCAGAAGGCTTCCAAGCGTGAACTCGCCAAGGCGTTCGGGCTGAAAGGCGACAGCCGCGTCGAGCTCAAGCACATGCTGCAGGAACTCGAGCAGGAAGGCATGCTCCAAAAGAGCCGCAAGTCGCTCATTCGTCCCGGCGCTCTTCCGCCCGTCACCGTTCTCGACATCACGACGCGCGACAAGGACGGCGACTTGATCGGCCGGCCGGCGGAATGGCCGGAGGAGCAGGGTGTGGCGCCTGCCGTCGCCATCCGCCAGCAATCGCCCGCAGGCCGCCAGGGTAAGGGCAAGGCACCCGTCGCCGGCCTCGGCGACCGAATCCTGGCGAAGATCTTCCCGGCCGTCGATCGCGGCGGACCGGCTTATACGGCGCGTATCATCAAGGTGATCGACAGGCGCCGCGGTGCGGCGATGGGCGTTTTCCGCAGCGCGCCGGGCGGTGGCGGCCGCTTGTTGCCGATCGAACGGCGCGGCGAAGAGATGGTGATCGATCCCGACTTCACCGGCGGCGCCAAGGACGGCGACCTGGTTGAGATCGAAGTCGCGCGCCTCGGACGCTTCGGCCTGCCGCGGGCCAAGGTCCTTTCCGTCGTCGGCTCGGTCGGCTCGGAAAAGGCGATCTCGATGATCGCGATCCATGCGCACGGCATCCCGCATGTCTTCCCGCCAGCCGTGATCGCGGAGGCAGAAGCCGCAAAACCAGCGACGATGGCGCATCGTGAAGACTGGCGTAACATGCCGCTGATCACCATCGATCCGGCCGACGCCAAGGACCATGACGACGCAGTTTACGCCGAACTCGATCCCTCGCCCGACAATCCTGGCGGCGTCATCGTCACCGTCGCGATTGCCGACGTCTCCTGGTATGTCCGGCCCAATTCGCCGCTCGACCGCGAAGCGCTGAAGCGCGGCAACTCGGTCTATTTCCCCGATCGCGTCGTGCCGATGCTGCCGGAGCGCATCTCCAATGATCTCTGCTCGCTGAAGGAAGGCGTCGACCGGCCGGCGCTCGCGGTGCGCATGAGCTTCTCGGGCGAAGGCCGCAAGATCGGCCATACTTTTCATCGCATCATGATGAAGAGTGCCGCTAAGCTCTCCTATCAGCAGGCGCAGGCGGCGATCGACGGAAGTCCGGACGACAAGACCGGACCGATGCTCGAGGCGATCCTGAAACCGCTCTGGCATGCATATGGGGTGATGAAGCGCGGACGCGACCGGCGCCAGCCGCTGGAACTCGACATGCCGGAGCGCAAGATTCTGCTGAAATCAGACGGCACCGTCGACCGGGTCTTCGTGCCGCCCCGGCTCGATGCGCACAAGCTGATCGAAGAGATGATGATTCAGGCGAATGTCTGCGCCGCCGAAACGCTCGAGAAGAAGCGCCAGCCGTTGGTCTACCGCATCCATGATGGTCCAACGCTTGCCAAGCAGGAAGTTTTGCGCGAGTTCCTGGCGACACTCGGCATCTCGCTCGCCAAGGGCGGCAATGTGCGCGCCAACAGCTTCAACGGTATTCTGGCGAAAGCGGAAGGTACGGCGCATCAGACCATGGTCAATGAGATGGTGCTGCGCTCGCAGAGCCAGGCGATCTACAGTCCCGAGAATATCGGACATTTCGGCCTCAATCTGATGAAATACGCCCACTTCACCTCGCCGATCCGCCGCTACGCCGATCTCATCGTGCATCGCGCGCTCGTCGGTTCGCTCGGTTTCGGCGAAGGCGGCATCACTCCCGACGAAGAAGCCTCGCTCGACGATATCGCCGCCGAAATCTCGACCTTCGAGCGCCGGGCGATGGCGGCCGAGCGCGAGACCATCGACCGGCTGATCGCCCATCATTTGAGCACCCGCGTCGGCGAGGAGTTTGCCGGCCGCGTCTCCGGAGTTACGAAGTCCGGCCTCTTTATCACCTTGCCGGACTATGGCGCCGACGGTTTCGTCCCTATATCTACGCTCGGCACCGATTATTTCATCTATGACGAGGCGCATCAGGCACTGTCGGGTGAAAAGACGGGCCTCGGCTATCGTCTTGGCGACAGCGTCACCGTGAAGCTTGCGGAAGCAATCCCGCTTGCCGGGGCCTTGCGCTTCGAGATGCTGAGCGAAGGACGCGAGATGCCGACGGCAGTGCGTTCCTTTCATAAGGCCGGCCGCCGCAACAGCGGCCAGGTCCGCAAGAAACCGGGAACGCGTCCCCCGCGCGGACGCCGCTAAGCCGCTGTGCCGAAAGCAGCAATGGTCCTATTGCGACGCTTCATGCTTTCTGCCTGAAAGAGGAAGATGCAATGAACACACCGACCGATCCGGTCGCCCGCTACGGGAACGGAGCCGAAGCCGAGCGTCCGCTCGGGCGTTCCATTATGCGCGGGCTGATGAACCGCTGCCCGGCCTGCGGCAAAGGCAAGCTCTTCCGCGCCTTTTTGAAACCGGTCGATCATTGCGCCGCCTGCGGCGAGGCGATCCATCACCATCGCTCCGACGACCTGCCGCCCTATATCGTCATCCTGGTCCTCGGCCACGTCATCGTCGGCGGCTACATGCTGACCGATCTGACCTTCGTGTTGCCGGTATGGGTCCATCTTGCCATATGGGCGCCGATCACGGTCATCGCCGCGCTCGCCTCGATCCAGCCGATCAAGGGCGGCGTCATCGGCCTGCAATGGGCGCTGCGCATGCATGGTTTCGGCGGCGAGAGCGAAAGTCCCGATGATTACGAGCTTCCCCGCCGGCCGGATTGAGCGCCTTCACCTTCCAGACATATTTAGCGTGTAGTGCCAGCGCTCCACCGACCACTACCGACACGCGGGAGTCAACGATCTTTCAACGACTTGACATGGTAAGCTTTTCTTGTCTGAACAGGCTTTACATTCCGCAGATCACATCGGAAATACTGCGAAACGCCGCCCGTCACCTGGATTTGGCACATCTGTGTCCCTTCTCTGTGAGACGAGAGGTCGATTCGCTCGCGCAGCTTTCTAAGGATGGATAAATGTCTCAGCCGAGAACCGGCACACCGGGCGATGTCGAAGAAATCCATTGGCCTTCTCTGGTGGCAGCCATCTCGTCCATTTCAGCCGTCGGCATAGCAATCGGTCTCGGACTCCCGCTTCTCAGCATCATCCTCGAAAAACGCGGCATCTCGTCTACGCTGATCGGGCTCAACACGGCGATGGCCGGGATTTCGGCGATGGCCGCGGCCCCTGTTACCACAAAGCTCGCTCATAAATACGGCGTTGCGCCGACGATGCTCTGGGCGGTGCTGATTTCGGCGCTGAGTGCACTCGGCTTCTATTATGCCCAGGATTTCTGGATGTGGTTTCCGCTGCGTTTCGCCTTCCATGGCGCAACGACGACGCTGTTCATCCTCTCCGAGTTCTGGATCAACGCCGCCTCGCCGCCATCCAAGCGCGGCTTTGTGCTCGGCATATATGCAACCGTGCTTTCCATTGGGTTCGCCGCAGGACCCCTGCTCTTTTCGATACTCGGCAGCGACGGCATCTTTCCCTTCCTGGTCGGCGCGGGGGCCATCCTGCTTGCCGCCATTCCGATTTTCATCGCCCGTGACGAAAGCCCGGTGCTCGAGGAAAAGCCGGAATTGCATTTCATGCGCTACGTCCTGCTGGTGCCGACAGCGACGGCTGCCGTCTTCATCTTCGGTGCGGTCGAAGCTGGCGGGCTGTCACTTTTTCCGATTTTTGCCGTGCGCGCCCATTTCACCGAATCCCAGGCGGCGCTGCTGCTCACGATGATGGGCGTCGGCAACGTCATCTTCCAGATTCCGCTCGGCCTGCTCTCCGACCGGATCCGCGACAAGCGACCGCTTCTGGCAGGGATGGCGCTGATGGGCTTTGTCGGCTCGATGACGCTGCCGATCCTGGTCAACAACTGGCTGCTGATGGCCGGGATCCTGCTCTTCTGGGGCGGCTGCGTCTCCGGCCTCTACACGGTCGGCCTCAGCCATCTCGGTTCGCGGCTGACGGGCTCCGATCTGGCTGCGGCCAATGCCGCCTTCGTCTTCTGTTATGCGGTGGGAACCGTGGCTGGGCCACAGGTGATCGGCGCAGCAATCGACGTCGCCGGAAATAATGGTTTTGCCTGGGCGATTGCCGCTTTCTTCGGTCTTTATGCCCTACTTTCCGGCATCAGATTGATGTTCGTTCGAAAACGGACTTGACTTTTCGGGCGGGATTCGTAGTTTCGCGCCAGAATTTGCCGTGGAGCCCATCCGGCTTCCACGGCTTTCATTTTCTTAAAGGCAGGACGACCATGGCCAAGGCTACAACAATCAAGATCAAGCTGCTGTCGACAGCCGACACCGGTTTCTTCTACGTCACGACGAAGAATAGCCGTACGATGACGGACAAGATGACGAAGACGAAGTATGACCCGATTGCTAAGAAGCATGTCGAGTTCAAGGAAACCAAGATCAAGTAATAACTTGGCCTGACGGATTTCAAAAAGCGCGCGCCTTCGGGTTGCGCGTTTTTTATTGTCCTGGGGCCGCCTTGGAAAATGATAGCGCAAACAGACAAACGCCGCCCTTCCATCTTCGGGAAGTGCGGCGCTTTCTTGAAAGGGGGTCGGCCAGCATGCAAAACGGCACGAGGAACCGTTATGACTTGCCTACTAGCCGACCGACCCCACGACCCAGGAGATGCGGCGGACCTGAGCATCATGGGGTATCGACAGCTCCTCTGCGGAGCGTTTCTTTTATGAGCCGATAATTTGCGCAGAAATGAAAGAAAATCAACAAATTCTTAATGATGAATTTTCTGAGCTTGATTCTATGGTTAAAAGTCCAGTTTTGGAACATACAAAGATTTGACGGCTCTGCTTGCCGGCTAAGCCTAATGACGTAGGGCTCGAAGAAGTTCGACAATATAACTTAATAACTTAAGCAGCCCCTCCCCCTACGTGAGGTGATGCCGCCCCACTTTATTTGACCCTGTTGGAGGCGGGCGTTTTTTATAGTCTTCATTTCATTTTTGGCTGGGCCGCGGCATTCAGGAGACTGTCGCGCCGCACCATATCCACAGCAACGCCGGGAGTCCATTTTTGGGCTACCGGGCTGCTAAATTTGGGCCTGCGTCGCACAGGCGAAAGTTAAAAATCGGTAACAAATCGCTTACCGCTGTGGAAAACCGCAAATGGCGCGTATGGCGTCCGAAGTGATTCGTCAGGCAGCCGCTGCGACCACGCGATTGCGGCCGGTATTCTTGGCCTCGTAAAGAGCAAGATCGGCCTGCTTCATCAACTGGTCGGGGGTCAACACCGCGCCGATGCGCGAGGCGATGCCGAAGGACGCGGTGACGCTCAGGGCCTCACTTGAGCGCTTCAGCATGAAGGGAGCGCTTTCGACAGCCGCACGCAGGCGCTCGGCGACGGCTGCGGCAACTGCAGGCGAGGTGTCCGGCATCACCACGACGAATTCCTCCCCGCCGTAGCGGCAGGCGAGGTCGGCGCCGCGGATGGTTGAACGGACGCGGTTTGCGAATTCGCGCAGCACTTCGTCGCCACCGTCATGGCCGTATGTGTCGTTCACCTGCTTGAAACGGTCGATATCGGTGATCAGCACCGAAAGCGGCCGGCCCCGCGCCATCGACCGGTTGAAGAGCACGTTCAGGTGATTGTCGAGATAACGTCTGTTGTAAAGACCAGTCAGTGGATCGGTCACGGCAAGCTCGATCGTCTGCTTGACGCTGGCGCGCAGACGATCGTTATAACGCTTGCGACGGATCTGCGTCAGGCTGCGGGCGACGAGTTCGTTGGGATCGACGGGGCGGATGATGTAGTCGTTGACGCCGAGATCAAGCGCGCGGACGACCATGTCGTCGGTGCCCTGCTCGGTGATGATCAGGATCGGGAGGAAGCGTGTGCGCTCCAACGAGCGCAGTTGCGAGCAGAGCCGAAGCGGATCGTAATCGTCGAAATTGGCATTGACGATGACGAGATCGAACGCGTTCTCGGCCGCCTCGAAGAGGGCGGCCTGCGGATCGGAGAGCGCAAGCACATCGGCGATGGGCTTCAGCGCCCTGACGATGCGCTCTTGAGAATTGGCGCGGCCGTCGACCAATAGCACCTGGCCGGCCTCGTCGCCACGGCCTTCGGCTGCCCGCATGAGGTCGCCCATGCCCATCGTATGAGCGGTGTCGGCGCGGATGCGCAGTTCGTCGCTCAACGTCTTCAGCCGCAGCAGGCTCTTCACCCGCGAGATCAACTGCAGATCATTGACCGGCTTGGTGAGAAAATCGTCGGCGCCGGCCTTCAGACCGCGTACCCGATCGGCCGGCTGGTCGAGTGCGGTGACCATGACGACTGGAATATGGGCGGTTTTCTGACTGGCCTTCAGCCGCTCGCAGACCTCGAAGCCATCAATACCGGGCATCATGATGTCGAGCAGGATCAGGTCGACCTGATTGCGCTCGCAGATCGCCAGCGCTTCGTGACCGTCGGCCGCGGTCATCACGTCGAAATACTCCGCGAGCAGCCGCGCTTCAAGCAGCTTCACGTTGGCTGGAATATCGTCAACCACCAGTATTCGCGCGGTCATAACGGTCTTTCCGATGCGTCAGGCATCGCCCAGATAGGTCTTGATCGTCTCGATGAATTTCGGAACCGAGATAGGTTTGGAAACATAGGCCTCGCAGCCACCCTGGCGGATCCGCTCCTCGTCGCCCTTCATCGCGAAAGCCGTGACGGCGATCACGGGAATCACATGCAGCTCGTCGTCTTCCTTCAGCCATTTGGTGACTTCGAGGCCGGAGACCTCGGGAAGCTGGATATCCATGAGGATGAGGTCGGGGCGATGCTTGCGCGCCAGATCGAGCGCCTCCATGCCGTTTCTCGTCTGAATCGTGGTATAGCCGGACGCCTCGATCAGGTCGCGAAAGAGCTTCATGTTGAGCTCGTTATCTTCTACAATCATTACCTGTTTGGGCATGACAAGCTGTCCCTACGTCCGTTCGCGCAGTCGTTCGTCCCATGAGAAATGCACATGCGGATGAATAGCTCCGTGAAACCGATAGCGCACGCTAGCGGTATTTGGTTGAAGAAAAGGTAACTTACCCCTCGAAATGCAAAGCAACTTCAAGACTTCGAAACAACAGGCGGCCGACCCGCACGAGACGGCGATCGCCGTGCTCGGCTGGCTTGCCGCCGATCCCGACATGTTCGGCCGCTTCCTCGCACTCACCGGCGTGGCGCCCGAGCAGGTGCGCAACGCAGTCAACGATCCGGGCTTCCTCTCAGGCATGATGGACTTCCTGATGAACCACGAACCGACGGCGATGGCCTTCTGCACGGCGAGTGGCCTCAGCCCGGAGACGGTGACGGCCGCCTGGCGGCATTTCTCCTCGCCGGGGCTCGATTCGGGAGAATACTGAGCGTGACAGAGTTCGATGTTTCGCACATCCGGCTCGGCGAGCGGCCGCTGATCGTCTGCGACGTCGACGATGTCGTCCTGCGGTTCATCGACCCCTTCCAGCTTTTTCTTCAGAGCCAGGGTCACGCGTTTCTGCCGCGCTCGTTCAAGCTTCACGGCAACATCGTCTCGAAAGTGGACGGCACGGAGATCGGGGACCAGCAGGTCAGCCGGTTGATCGAGGAATTCTTCGAGGCGCAGGAGCTGTGGCAGACGCCGCTCGACCGCGTAGTCGAAACGCTCGACCGGCTTTCGCGCGAGGCCGATGTCCTGTTTCTGACGGCCATGCAGCCGCGGTTCCAGGAGCAGCGCCGTCGCCTGCTCGACAAGATGGGCCTGCTCTTTCCGCTGCTTGCCAGCGAAGAGCCCAAGGGGCCGATCGTCCACGCCTTGCATGCCAGCCGCTCCCTTCCCGTTGTCTTTATCGACGATATGGCGCGCAATCTGCATTCCGTCAGGGATCACGTCCCCAATTGCCTGCTCATTCACCTGATGCCGGATTCGCCCGTCCATCGTTTCGCTCCGGCGGCAGCCGACGACATCACCCGCGCCACCGATTGGGCGCATGCGGCCGAGCTGATCGAGGCCCACTTCCTTTCCGGCACAATCAACCGCGCAGTTCCAGCCGCATGAGCGGACGGCCGTCCTTGCGTCTGGCAATCGTCTCGAAACCGGCTGCCTCGAAGATTGCCGTCGAGCCGATGCAGAGCGTCACCGATTTCGACTGCTTCGCATGATCGATCGGGCAGGCTTCGAGCAGCCGCGCGCCCTGGCGCCGGGCATGGTCGATCGCGCCGGCGAGCAGGCGATGACTTAATCCCCTGCCGCGCAGTTTCGGCAGCAGGAAGAAGCAGCTGACAGCCCAGATAGAGGAATCACGCGCATCATCCTCCTCCAGCGGCCGCGAGACGGTGCGCGGTGAATTGAACTGCGGCACGTCGTGGCGCGGCCCGACCTGCACCCAGGCGACCGGTCCGCCATCGCCATAACAGATGATCCCCGGCGGCGGCCCGGCCCCGATCCGTTCGCGCATATGCGCCTTGCGCTCGTCGGCCATCATCGTCGTCCTCACCGCATGCGGCAAGCGCAGCGCGACACACCAGCAATTATAAAAAGCGCCCTGCGGGCCGAACAGAGTCTCGAAGTCGCCCCACCGGTCTGCCGTCACCGGCTCGACACGAAGATCTTTATCCAAAGGCAAAGCTCCCGTCCTCTCTTGTGACTCATAAGCTTAAGGCGTAGTGTCGCGCCGTTCAACCTTTGTTCTCACCATGACGCCCGCGCCTGACAAGACACCCGGCTTCTGTCGCGACTGCCTTGCCGAGCAGAAGGGTGAGGCGCGTCGTTGCCTATCCTGCGGCAGCCCGCGTCTGGTGCGCCATCGCGAGCTCTATGGACTGACGCTTGCGCATATCGATTGCGACGCCTTCTACGCGGCGGTCGAGAAGCGTGACAATCCCGAACTTGCCGACAAGCCGGTCATCATCGGCGGCGGCAAACGCGGTGTCGTCTCCACTGCCTGCTATATCGCCCGTATCCACGGCGTGCGTTCGGCGATGCCGATGTTCAAGGCGCTGGAGGCATGCCCCCAGGCCGTCGTCATACGCCCGGACATGGAAAAATATGTCCGGGTCGGGCGCCTGGTGCGCGCACTGATGCAGGATCTGACACCGCTGGTGCAGCCGCTGTCGATCGACGAGGCTTTCCTGGAACTTGGCGGCACCGAGAGGCTGCATCACGATCCGCCGGCCCGCACGCTCGCCAAATTCGCCCGCCGCGTCGAAAGGGAGATCGGCATCACCGTCTCCGTCGGGCTTTCCTATTGCAAGTTCCTCGCCAAGGTTGCTTCCGACCTGCAGAAGCCACGCGGCTTTTCCGTCATCGGACGCGAGGAAGCGGTCCAATTCCTGGCGCCGCGTCCCGTCACCACGATCTGGGGTGTCGGCAAGGCCTTTGCAGCGACGCTGGAGGCCGATGGCATCCGCACCATCGGCCAGTTGCAGCAGATGGAGGAGAACGACTTGATGCGCCGCTACGGCAGCATCGGCCAGCGCCTTGCACGGCTCTCGCGCGGCATCGACGACCGCGAGGTGCATCTCAACGACGCCGCCAAGAGCGTTTCGGCCGAAACGACCTTCTTCGACGACATCTCGCGCCACGACGATCTGGTGCCGATCCTGCGCAACCTTTCCGAAAAGGTTTCCTGGAGGCTGAAGAAAAACGATATTGCCGGCCGGACCGTGGTGCTGAAGATGAAGAGCGCCGACTTCAAGACGCGCACCCGCAACCGCAAGCTCGAGGACCCGACCCAGCTTGCCGACAGGATCTTCCGCATCGGGCTCGAACTTCTCGAAAAGGAAACGGACGGTACGAAATTCCGCCTGATCGGCATCGGCGTCACCGATCTCGGCGATGCCACCCGCGCCGATCCGCCCGATCTGATCGACCGGCAGTCAGGCCGGCGGGCGGCGGCCGAAGCGGCGATGGACAAGCTGCGCGACAAGTTCGGCAAGAATACGGTCGAAACCGGCTACACCTTCGGCAGCGGCAAGCGCGATCACTAGAACATCTCGCGGTGCGCGCTTGTTAGAGATGCAAAATAAAAGCAATACCTTAGACCAAACAGATCAAACTTTGATTCATCCGGCATGCTTTGCCTTTTATGTATGCGTGTCGTCAGCGCGGATCCGCTGCACCGTTCCGGGCTAGCCGATGAGTCCGGGGTTTAAAATCTTCCTTAAACTTCGTCTCATAATGTGCCGGGCCAGTATTGCGTATGGTTGGGTATCATGTTCTCGCGTCTCGTCTTCGGCCTCGGCTTGCTGTCGGCCACCGCACTCGTGCACCCTGCTCTTGCCGCGGATGCACGAACGCTGCAGATCTTCGTCTCGAAGAACAAGCAGTCGCTTGTGGTTTATGACGGCACCGACGTCGTCGCGACCTCGAAGGTCTCGACCGGCAAGGACGGCCATACGACTCCGAGCGGCATTTTCTCGGTGCTCGAAAAGCAGAAATACCACGAATCCAACCTCTATTCGGCCGCCCCGATGCCGTTCATGCAACGGCTGACATGGTCCGGCATCGCGCTGCACGAATCCAATTCCGTGCCGCGTTATCCCGCCTCGCACGGCTGCGTACGCATGCCCGGCGCCTTCGCAAAAATGCTCTACCGAATGACCGAGCCCGGCATTCCCGTCATCATCAGCGACGACGAATTGGTGCCGCAGCCGATCGACCATCCGAACCTTTTCCGCCCCGATGCCCCGGCAGCGATGCCGCTCCTTTCGGATGTCGAGCTGCGGCCCTCCATCCCCGTCAGTCCCGGGACACCGGTGCAGGTGGCGATGAACGACACCGCCGCAATGCCGATGCCGGCGGCATCGCCGGTTACCGCGCCGGAGGTCCGGCCGCCGTCCGAGCCGATCAGCATGCTCGTCACGCGGCGAACGCTGCGCGAAACGGTGATCGACATTCAAACGATACTCAATCAGCTCGGCTTTTCCGCCGGCAGTCCGGACGGGCTGCTCGGTCCGTCGACCGTGCAGGCGATCAACGCCTTCAAGATGCTGCGGCCGACGGAATTTGCCGGCGACAGGAGCCTGGTCTCCGACAGACTTCTCACATCGGTCTATTCCGCAGCCGGCAAGGGCGAGCCTCCAAACGCCGTCATCATGGTGCGGCAGGCCTTCAAGCCGATTTTCGAAGCGCCGGTAACGATCGCCGATCCGGGATTGGCGCTCGGCACGCATTTTTTCACGCTGCATGCGGTCGATGAACAGGCCGGAACGGCGGACTGGTTCGGCGTCACACTTAGCAACAACCTCTCCCGCGAGACGATGAAACGACTCGGCATCACCAGCCAGGAAAGCTCCATTGTCATGGGCAAGCCGATTGCCCTTTCGCTGAGCCGCATCACGATCCCCGACGAGGCCCGCCGCAGGATCGACGCACTGATCGCGCCCGGCTCGACGCTGACGATCTCCGACACCGGCCTTGGCCGGGAAACCGGCGAAGGCACGGATTTCATCACGATCACCCGTGGGTGACGAGATCAACGGGGTCGATCATCAACTGTGTCGATCAGACAAGCTCGACGTCAACGACGCCGGGGGCGGCGCGAAGTGCGGCAGCAATCTCGGGGGTGATGCGGTATTTCTCCGGCAGCGCCACTTCCACCTCGCGTTTGCCCTCCTCCTTGATGACAATGAAGGAAACCAGACCGTCACCCTTAGCATTCAGATGGCCGGCAACCATCTTCAGCGGCCCGGAATCGCGGACATAAACGCGCAGCGCCTTCTGCATCTGCAGCGACTTTTCCTCAAGCGACTGGATCGTCTGGATGCGAAGACCGATACCCTCCGGCCGCTCCTCACCGGTCGCTGTCAGCAGGAAGGATTTTCCGGACTCGAGCACGTCGCGATATTGGTTCAGCATCTCCGAAAACAGCACCGCCTCGAACTGGCCTGAAGAATCGGAAAAGACGATGATGCCCATCTTGTTGCCGGTGCGGGTCTTGCGCTCCTGCTTGGAGATGACGGTTCCGGCAAGGCGTGCATTGGCGGCGCCCTGTTTGATGGCCGCTGAAAACTCGGCGAAAGTCTGCACACGCATCTTCTGCAGGATGTTGTTGTAGGAATCGAGCGGGTGGGCCGTCAGATAGAAGCCCAGCACCTGGAACTCCTTGAGCAGCCGCTCCGATGCCAGCCAGGGTGAATAGGGCGGCAAGGAGATCTTCTCCGGGCCCGAGTTTAGTGCGCTGCCGAAAATGTCCGCTTGGCCGCTCAGCTTATTTTCCTGGGCGCGCTGGGCATAACCGAGGATGCGGTCGAGGCCGGCGGAAAGCTGGGCGCGGTCGGTGCCGAAACAATCGAAGGCGCCGGCATAGATCAGGCTTTCGAGCACGCGGCGATTCACCTGGCGCGGATCGATGCGCAGACAGAAATCCTCGATGCTGGCAAAAGGTTTATCGCCACGCACCTCGACGATGTGGTCGACGGCGGATTCGCCGACGCCCTTCAAAGCGGCGAGCGCATAATAGATGCGGTTATCGCCGGTCTCGAAATGTCGGAAGGATGTCTGCACCGAGGGCGCAATCACCTCAATGCCCAAGCGCTTGGCGTCCTGCCGGAAATCATTGACCTTTTCCGTATTGGACATGTCGAGCGTCATCGAGGCGGCGAGGAACTCGACCGGATAATGCGCCTTCATATAGGCCGTCTGGTAGGAGACGATGGCGTAGGCGGCGGCGTGCGACTTGTTGAAGCCGTAGTTCGCAAACTTCGCCAAGAGTTCGAAGATGTTGTCGGCCTGCGGCTTCGAGACGCCGTTCTTGACCGCGCCGACGACGAAGCGTTCGCGCTGCTGGTCCATCTCCGCCTTGATCTTCTTACCCATGGCGCGGCGCAGAAGGTCGGCTTCGCCAAGCGAATAGCCCGACAGGACCTGGGCGATCTGCATCACCTGTTCCTGATAGACGATAACGCCCTGCGTTTCCTTGAGCAGGTGGTCGATCATCGGATGGATCGATTCCAGCTCTTCGTCGCCATGCTTGCGAGCATTGTAGGTCGGGATGTTCTCCATCGGGCCCGGGCGGTAGAGCGCCACCAGCGCGATGATGTCCTCGATGCAATCCGGTTTCATGCCGATCAGCGCCTTGCGCATGCCGGCACTTTCCACCTGGAACACGCCGACCGTCTCGCCGCGCGACAGCATCTCGTAGGTCGGTTTGTCGTCGAGAGGAATGGCCGCAAGATCGACTTTGATGCCGCGCTTGGCGACGAAATCGACGGCGACCTTCAGCACCGTCAGAGTCTTCAGGCCGAGAAAGTCAAACTTGACGAGGCCGGCCTGCTCCACCCACTTCATGTTGAACTGGGTGACCGGCATGTCGGAGCGCGGATCGCGATACATCGGCACCAGCTTGGATAACGGCCGATCGCCGATGACAATACCGGCAGCATGCGTCGAGGCGTGGCGATAAAGCCCTTCGATCTTCTGGGCAATGTCGAGCAGGCGCGCCACCACCGGTTCCTTCGCCGCCTCCTCCTGCAGCTTCGGCTCCTCTTCGATCGCTTTAGAGAGCGGCGTCGGATTGGCCGGATTGTTCGGCACGAGTTTGCAGATCTTGTCTACCTGACCGTAGGGCATTTCCAGCACGCGGCCGACGTCGCGAAGTGCGGCGCGCGCCTGCAGCGAACCGAAGGTGATGATCTGCGCCACCTGCTCGCGCCCATATTTCGCCTGAACGTAACGGATCACCTCTTCGCGACGGTCCTGGCAGAAGTCGATGTCGAAGTCAGGCATTGAGACGCGTTCCGGATTGAGGAAGCGCTCGAAGAGCAGCGAGAAGCGCAGCGGGTCGACGTCGGTGATGGTCAATGCATAGGCGACCAGCGAACCGGCGCCCGAACCGCGACCAGGACCGACGGGAATATCATGCTGCTTGGCCCACTTGATGAAGTCGGAAACGATCAGGAAGTAACCCGGGAAGCGCATGCGCTCGATAACGCTGAGCTCGAACTCCAACCGCTCACGATAATCCTTTTCCTCGTAACCCCGCGACATGCCGAGCGTGGCAAGCCGCATGTCCAGCCCTTCCACCGCCTGGCGGCGCAATTCGCCCGCCTCGGCGCGTTCGGCCTCCTCGGCATCGTCGGTGGCGCCAGTGAAGCGCGGCAGGATCGGCTTTCTTGTCTTCAACACGAAGGAGCAGCGCCTGGCGATCTCGATCGTGTTCTCAAGCGCTTCCGGCAGGTCGGCAAAGAGCTTGGCCATTTCGGCCCGGCTCTTCAGATAGTGATCCGGCGTCAGGCGAAAGCGGCTGTCGTCCGAGACGATGGCGTTATGCGCAACCGCCATCAGCGCATCATGTGCGTCGTAATCGTCGCGGGTCGGAAAGAAGGCCTCGTTCGTGGCGACGAGCGGCAGGTCATGCGTGTAGGCAAGCCTGACGATCTTCTGCTCGTGCCGCTTGTCGTAGGTGCCGTGCCGCTGCAGTTCGACATAGAGTCTGTCGCCGAAGAGACGCTTCAGCGTGAGCAGCCGGGCTTCCGCCTGGCCGGGATGACCTTCCCTGACAGCCGCGTCGACCGGTCCGGTCAGGGCGCCGGTCAAGGCGATCAGACCTTCCGTGCCTGCCTCTTCCAGCCAGGAGGCTCTGACATGTATGGCCTGGTTGCTATCGCCGCCGAGATAGGCGCGGCTGACGAGATCGACCAGCCTTTCATAACCGGCCTCCGTCGCGGCAAGTAGAACGATCGATGGCAGCTTGATCAGGGCCTGCTGACCGCCGCGCTTCTCACTTTCCAATCCGTCTTCCATGTCGATGGAGACCTGACAGCCGATGATCGGCTGCAGGCCCTCGTCCATTGCCTTCTGGGAGAATTCAAGGGCGACGAACAGATTGTTGGTGTCGGTAATGGCGATCGCAGGCTGACTGTCGCTGGTCGCCTTGTAGAGGATCTTCTTCAGAGGCAGCGCACCCTCAAGAAGCGAATAGGCGGAGTGGACCCTCAGGTGGATGAAGCCCGGCGTGCCGCCGGTCGCCTCACCCATTGAACCCTTTTCCGTCTCCGCCATGATATGCCTTCCCAATCAGCCGAAATGAATCGGATGCATTGTCGGCATTGAGGGCAATGATGTCCAGAAGAAGACCCGCTTGCGAACCGCATGACTGCCATGCGATCCCCTGAAAACTTTAGATCGCGATGACGATCAGCGAGAAGCTGGCAACGAACATTGCGATGGAGGTGAATGCTGCGATATCACGGATCATGTCAGTCATCTGGCTCTCCTTTACTCGTTATGTTTTCAATCTGTTCCATCTATGTTCCTATGTCAACAGGAATCTTTTCCTTTGCGCTTGCGTTTGAAAATGCCGGCTCGGGACTGCGAATCGAACCTCGCTTTCGGCGCTGGCTTTGAACATGCTCCGCGACCGGCTCGATATCGCCTGCCGAACGGATCCGTACAGCGCATTCGATGTCTGATGAACCTGCCCCAAGGCGATCGAGCGATGCACTCTTTTGTTCTTCTTATGTTCTCACCGTTCTGCTATATCCGTATCAGATGAGGCAGGAGGAAGATGATAATGCTCGACACCGTGATGCTGAACGACTTCATCGTAGAGGCGAAGGCCGCGACCTATGTCGGCGGTGGTGTGCCTCGCCCGCCCTGCCGGCCGGGCGCTCACGATATCGGCTACGAGCGCGGCGACTGGTCCTATCTCGACAGCTACTTCGGCGGCACCGATTTCGCCGGCCAGGAAGTGGTGTGGTTGGCCGGCGAACCCGTCTGGGTGATGAATTATTTCGGCCGCGTCGTCGCGTCCGATCTGATCGACGGCAGTGCCGCCGGAACGGTGATCAAGGCGGCGCTGTCGGCAATGTATCGGGAGGGCCGCTTTCTTGGCGGAATGGAATTCGATCATCCGTTCGGCCGCTATGTCGACCGCAGCGAAGGCGGCTGCGAGGGATTCAGCGGCCAGGAATGCATCATGGTCGAGGAGCGGAAGGCCTATGTGCTCGAGTATCGCGGTGGGCTGGTTATTCCCTGATGTCCGACCAGGAGGTCGGCGAGATCAGCCCCTCATCCGCATGCCGGCACCCTTTCCCCGCTTGCGGGGCGAAGGGAGAGATGGCCGCGACCCCTCCGTTCCCCACCTACCTCTCGCTGGGCAAGTCCCCTCGCCCCGTTTACGGGGAGAGGGTTAGGGTGAGGGGCAGGTGGTCAACCAAACAGCCATGGATAGCCGTCTCAAAAGTCGACGATCTTGCCGTCCGAAATCGTGACGCGCCGATCCATGCGGCCGGCAAGTTCATGGTTGTGGGTGGCGATAAGGGCGGCAAGGCCGGATTGGCGCACCAGCGCCTCTAGCGCATCGAAGACGTAGCTTGCCGTTTCCGGATCCAGATTGCCGGTCGGCTCGTCGGCAAGAAGCAGCGTCGGCGCATTAGCGACGGCGCGGGCGATCGCGACGCGCTGCTGTTCGCCGCCGGAAAGTTCAGCCGGGCGATGCGAACCGCGATGGCCGATGCGCATATAATCGAGAAGCTGGCCGGCTCGCTCCCGGGCCTCCTTCCAGGACAGGCCGGCGATCAGCTGCGGCATCATGATGTTCTCAAGCGCGGAAAATTCCGGCAGGAGGTGATGGAACTGATAGACGAAGCCGATCTCGCGTCGGCGGATCGCCGTGCGCTTCTCATCGGAAAGGCCATCGCAGGCAAGGCCGTTAATGGTAACCTCGCCGCCGTCGGGATGCTCGAGCAGGCCTGCGACATGCAGCAGGGTCGACTTGCCTGTGCCGGAGGGGGCGACAAGGGCGACGATTTCCCCTTTAGACAGCGAGAAATCCGCACCCTTCAGGATCGTGAGCAGCGTATCGCCCTGCCCGTAATGGCGCTCGACGCCGGTAAGCTTGAGGACGACGTTGCGGTTCATGAATGCGGCATTCCTTATTCGTAGCGCAGGGCCTGCACCGGATCGAGCCTGGAGGCGCGCCATGCCGGGAAGATGGTGGCGATGAAGGAGAGGCTGAGCGCCATGACGACCACCGAGATCGTTTCGCTGATATCCATCTCGGCCGGCAGCTGGCTGAGGAAATAGACCTGCGGATTGAAGATCACCGTGCCGGAGATCCAGGAGAAGAACTGGCGGATGGATTCGATATTGACGCAGACGAGAACGCCGAGCAGCACACCGGCAAGGGTACCGACGATGCCGATCGCCGCCCCGGTCATGAAGAAGATGCGCATGATGGCGCCGGCGCTGGCGCCCATGGTGCGCAGGATGGCGATATCGCTGCCCTTGTCCTTCACGAGCATGATGAGGCCGGAGATGATGTTGAGCGCCGCCACGAGCACGATCAGCGTCAGGATCATGAACATGACGTTGCGCTCGACCTGGAGTGCGGAGAAGAAGGTCTGGTTGCGCTGACGCCAGTCGGTAAGGTTGATCTGGCGGCCGGCCGCCTCTTCCACCTTCGGCCTCAGGGCGTCGATATCATCGGGATGATCGACGAAGAGTTCGATCGACTGCACAAGCCCGGCGGCATTGAAGTAGAGCTGCGCTTCCTCGAGCGGCATGAAGATGATCGAGGAATCGTATTCGGACATGCCGATCTCGAACAGGCCGGAAATCTTATAGGATTTGACGCGCGGATTGACGCCCATCGGCGTGATGTCGCCTTCCGGCGAGGTCAGGGTAATGAGGTCGCCGACGCGCAGACCCAGCTGATCGGCCATGCGGGTGCCGATCAGCACGCCCTCGCCAGAGGCATAGCCCACCATGTCGCCGGATTTGATGTTGTCGGAGATTGTCTTGAGTTTCGTCAGGTCTTCGGCGCGGGCGCCGCGCACCAAAGCGCCGGTGCTGCCGCCAGCCTGAGCGGAAGCAAGCACCTGCCCTTCGACCAGGGGCAGCGCCATCTTGACGCCCGGCACCGCCGCGAGTTTGGCGGTCAGGTCGGGGTAATCGGTAAAGGGGCCATCGACCGGCTGCACGATCATATGACCGTTGATGCCGAGGATGCGCGAGACGAGTTCGGTGCGAAAGCCGTTCATGACGGCCATGACGATGATCAGCGTCGCAACGCCGAGCATGATGCCGACGAAGGAGAAGCCGGCGATCACCGAAATGAAGGCCTCCTTGCGGCGGGCGCGCAGATAGCGCCACGCCACGAGGCGCTCAAAGGTGGAAAATGGCTTGCCAGCCGGACCCAAGCCGGATTTTGAACTCCGGTCCACTGCTGCCTCTGCCATTTCGCCTCCGTTTCCTTAAGCCACGAACCTGTTGATGGCCGCTTCGATGGTCATCGTTTCACGGGCGCCGGTCTTGCGGTCCTTCACTTCGACCTCGCCGTTCGCGACCGCACGCGGGCCGGCGATGATCTGGACAGGTACGCCGATCAGGTCGGCGGTCGCGAACTTCGTGCCGGCCCGGTCGTCGGTGTCGTCATAGAGCACATCCTTGCCGGCCTTTTTCAGCGCGGCGTAGATCAGCTCACAAGTATCGTCGCAGGCCTCATCGCCCGCCTTCATGTTGATGACGACGACATCGAAGGGTGCGACCGATGCCGGCCAGATGATTCCGTTGTCATCATGCGATGCTTCGATGATGGCGGGAACAAGGCGTGTCGGACCGATACCGTAGGAACCCATGTGGACGAAGTGTTCCTTGCCGTCGGGCCCCTGGACTTTCGCGCCCATCGGCTCGGAATATTTCGTGCCGAAGTAGAAGATATGGCCAACCTCGATGCCGCGGGCGGAAAGGCGCTCGGCTTCGGGAACGGCGTTGAAGGCAGCCTCGTCGTGCATTTCCGAGGTGGCCGCGTAGAGCGAGGTCCACTTGTCGAAGATCGCCTTCAGGCCTTCGACGCTGTCGAAATCAGTGTTTTCGCCGGGAATATCGAAACCGACGAAGTCCTTATGGCAGAAGACTTCGGATTCGCCGGTATCGGCGAGGATGATGAATTCATGGCTGAGATTGCCGCCGATCGGGCCGGTATCCGCGCGCATAGGGATGGCGCGAAGGCCAAGCCGATCGAATGTTCTGAGATAGGCGGCGAACATCTTATTATAGGAATGCTCCGCCCCTTCGCGCGTCAGATCGAAGGAATAAGCGTCTTTCATCATGAATTCGCGCGAGCGCATGGTGCCGAAGCGAGGCCGGATCTCGTCACGGAACTTCAGCTGGATGTGATAGAGATTGAGCGGCAGGTCCTTGTAGGATTTGACGGAGGAGCGGAAAATATCCGTCACCATCTCCTCGTTGGTGGGGCCGTAGAGCATCGGCCGGTCCTGGCGATCCTTGATGCGCAGCATCTCCTTGCCATAGGCATCATAACGGCCGCTTTCCTGCCAGAGCTCGGCCGATTGCAGGGTCGGCATCGAAAGCTCAATGGCGCCGGCGCGGTTCTGCTCCTCGCGGATAATGGCGTTGACTTTGTCGAGCACACGCTTGCCGAGCGGCAACCAGGAATAGATGCCCTGAGACTGCTGGCGGATCATGCCGGCGCGCAGCATCAACCGATGGGAGACGATTTCCGCCTCCTTGGGGTTTTCCTTAAGGATGGGCAAGAAGTAGCGAGACAGACGCATGGCGATTCCGGAGCAGTTGAGATCCCACTGGCGAGCGGAATCGAAGATACTTGTGAATGTGGGAGCGTTCATAGCCGCTTCGCGGCGGGAAGGAAACCCGCAACTGCTGTCGGCCGCCTCCCGGACACGCATGTTCGCACCCGCAAAATGAACGGGCGTAAAAAAGCGCGTGTTTATAAGGACTTGAACGAAAATCTTGTCAACAGAAAAATTTTGCTAGGGTGTAGCAAAAATGCAAAAAAAGCTAATGACAAAGCCCAATCTTTGAGCTAGCTTTAGCTCACAAAACAGGCAAGAAGCTAAATTCTTGCTGTACTCGCGGTCAAGTCTTGGGAGGATCAGATCTTAGGCGCGCTCGTCGCAGCCCCGGCAACGGTTACAGATCACGCGATACTTAAAACAAGGCTTCTGGCCTTGTTTTTTTTTGGCTTTTCGCCCTCTCCTCCCATTCAAACTCCAGACGGCTCCCGTAAGGGAAGCCTCTCATTCCGTTAGGCGAGCTCTTTGCCGTAGCAGCACGACGCCAGTATGACGCAAAACGGCTTTTTTCCTGAATTCTGCATCTGCTCAAACTTTGAGCAAAAGCTATCTCAATAGAAGCTAGGCCCGAGTTGTGGAAGGGCGTCGAAGCCCCATCCGAAATAGGTGTCGCAGACATACCAAATGCCATAGATCAGCGCCGAGATCAGCGTCGTCAGCGAAAAGACGAAGGCGGCGCGAAAGCGGGTGGGCGCGCTTGGCACGGTGCCGAGCACGATATCGTCGTCTTCCGCCTGGGTGCGCAGGCCGATCGGCAGAACGGCGAACAGCGTCATCCACCAGATGATAAAGTAGACGGCGAATCCCTGGAGGAAGGTCTGGAGCATTAGCTTTCCCGGTGGTGTCTTGCCGACAGTACGCATCAAGCGCTGTGTCGCGTGGAACTGGCGCACTTATACGGTGGAATAGCGTCCAACTCAAAGCGAAGGAAACATTTCGTCGTCTTCGGGTCACTCTGCCGCAGCGAAACCGGGTCCGATTGTATTTGATTTAGGCCTGTTCGAGTTCGATCAGCGTGCCGAAGAAATCCTTGGGGTGCAAAAAGAGCACCGGCTTGCCATGCGCGCCGGTCTTCGGCTTGATATCGCCAAGCACCCGCGCGCCGGCGGCGACCAGTCGATCACGGGCGAGGATGATATCGTCCACCTCGTAACAGATATGATGCATGCCGCCGGACGGGTTCTTTTCGAGGAAGGTTGCGATTGGCGAGTCCTGCCCGAGCGGCTGCAGCAATTCGACCTTGGTGTTCGGCAACTCGACGAAGACGACGGTGACCCCGTGTTCCGGCAGAGGCTGCGGCTCAGATACCGCGGCCCCCAGCGTGTCGCGATAAGCGGCCGTCGCCGCTGCGAGGTCGGGAACGGCGATGGCGATGTGGTTCACCCGTCCGAGCATGGTCAGACCTTGGTTACGAAGGCGGTAACAACGGGTTTTTTGCCCCAGGCGTGATTTGCGGCCGCGCGGATGGCACGGCGCACGGCCTCCTGCAGCATGTCGATATCCTTGCGGCGGGCGCGCGGAATGCTTTCGATGGCGCTGATCGCCGCATCGTAGAGCGTATCCTCCATCTCCTCGCCTTCGTCATCATAAACCGGCAGACCGATCGAGACGAGATCGGGATCGCCGAGAATGTCATAACGGGCGTCGAGCACGACGTTGACCGCGACATGGCCGACATAGGAGAGTTTCTTGCGCTCGCCAATGCCCATTTCGTCGAAATCGCCGATCAGCAGGCCGTCCTTGTAGATCCGGCCATGCGGCGCTTCGCCGATCACCTCGACCGGCCCCGGCGCCAGCCGCAGGATATCGCCGTTGCGTACCCGCGGAACAATCGCGATGCCGGATTGCTCGGCAAGTTCCTTATGCGCCGTCAGATGTGTCGCCTCGCCATGTACCGGCACGACGATTTTCGGCCGGGTCCACTCATACATCCTCTGCAACTCGTTGCGGCGCGGATGGCCGGAGACGTGGACGAGCGCCTCAGTATCGGTGATGATATGCACGCCCTGCTCGACAAGGCCGTTCTTGATGTCCTGGATCGCCTTCTCGTTGCCGGGAATGGCACGCGAAGAAAAGACGACGATATCACCTGCCGCAAAGGCCACATTGCGCATCTCGTCACGGGAGAGCTTGGCAAGGGCCGCCCGCGCCTCACCCTGGCTACCGGTCAAGATGACGACGACCTTGTCGCGCGGGATATAGCCGTACTCCTCCTCGGAAATGAAAGGTTTAACCCCTTCCATCAGGCCGATGTCACTAGCGACATCGACGACGCGCTTCAGCGAACTGCCGAGCAGCAGCACTTCGCGGCCGGCCGCCTCGGCAGCCTCGGCTACGGTGCGGATACGCCCGACATTGGACGAGAAGGTCGTGATCGCCACCCGGCCCTCGGCATCCTCGATGATCTTGCGCAGGCTTTCCGACACATCCTTCTCGGAGGGTGAAACACCGTCGCGCAGGGCGTTGGTGGAATCGCACATCAGCGCCAGCACGCCCTCGTCGCCAAGCTGGCGGAAGCGTGTCTCATCGGTCAGAGGCCCGAGCGAAGGCTCGTGGTCGATCTTCCAGTCCCCCGTATGGATGATGTTGCCGGCCGGCGTGCGGATCATCAGCGACATCGGCTCGGGGATCGAATGGTTGACGGCCACACCTTCGATGCTGAACGGACCGACATTGATAGTATCGCCCGCCTTGAACGGCGTCACCGGCACTTCGCCGATCGTCGCCTTCTCGAAGTTGCGTTTGGCTTCAAGCAGTCCCGATGTAAAGGCCGAAGCGAAAACCGGAACGTTGAGGCCCGGCCAGAGATCGGCGAGTGCCCCGTAATGGTCTTCATGGGCGTGGGTGATGATGATTGCCTTGAGATTCTTTCGCTCGCTGGCAAGGAAGCGGATATCGGGCAGCACGAGGTCGACACCCGGCAAGTCAGGTCCGGGAAAAGTGACGCCGCAGTCGACCATGATCCACTGGCGATGCTCGGGCGGGCCGTAGCCGTAAAGGGCAAGATTCATCCCGATCTCGCCGACGCCGCCCAGAGGCAGGAATACCAATTCGTCCTGTTTCGCCATAATTTTCGTTTTTTCCGCTATCTAAAAAACACATCACCGGCGGCAATAGACATGATCGTGCCAGCGCCGGTATCGAGCATCAACAAGCCATTATCATCAATCCCGGCGAATTGTCCGGAAATCGACCGGTCCGGTAAATTGACCGTGATCTTTTCCCCGATGCCACAGGCAATGGCGCGCCAGAGCGCGGTGATCTCGGCAATGCCGCGGCCCTGATCCCATATTTCGAGCACATCCGCCATCGCCGCGAAAAGATGAGCGAAAAGTTCCTCCGGCGAAGCCGCGCTCGCATGCTGGCGCAGGCAGGTGACGGGATAGAGCGGATTGTCCGGCATGACCGAGACATTGATGCCGATGCCAACGATCAGCGCATAACGGCCATCCGGCAGCCCCTCGCCTTCGACCAGGATGCCGCAGGTCTTCTTTCTGCCGATGAGAATATCGTTCGGCCATTTGACCTCAAGCGGTTCGCCGCCGGGGGGCAGTACCCTGCGGATGGCCTGGTGAACGGCAACGGCAACCGCCAGCGGCAGCGAGCCGAGGCGCTCCATCGGCGCCGGGTCGATCAGCAGAAGAGACGCGTAGAGATTGCCGCGTTCGGAAACCCAGAGCCTGCCGCGACGGCCGCGGCCGCCGGTCTGCCTCTCGGCCGTCACCCAGAGATTGCCGGGATCCCCCGCCCGGGCTCGGGCGAGGCATTCGCTGTTGGTGGACGATGTTTCCGACAGAGCCTCATGCCTGATATCGCCGAGCGATATCCGGCGTCGTCCGTCGGAGGCCATCAGAAGAGCGTCGCAGCGGCAAGCTCTGCCGCGCCGCCGATCGGGCCGCCGATGAGCACATAGGCGGTGACGAAGAGACCGGAGAGACCGAAGACCAGACGCAGGGCGCTGGAGACACGGGCGAATTCGCCGGTCGCTTCATCGAACCACATCAGCTTGATGACACGCAGATAATAATAGGCGCCGACGACCGAGGCGAGAACGCCGATGATGGCAAGCGCATAAAGCTTGGCTTCGATCGCAGCAACGAAGACGAAGTATTTGGCGAAGAAGCCGGCGAGCGGCGGAATGCCGGCGAGCGAGAACATCAGCGCCGTCAGCACCACAGCCATGAACGGGCTGGTTGTGGAAAGGCCGGCGAGATCGTTGACGTTTTCGACGACGGTGCCGTCCTTGCGGCGCATCGACATGATGATCGCGAAGGTGCCGAGCGTCATGATCATGTAAATGACCATGTAAAGCATGACGCCGGAAACGCCGGTCTGGTTGCCGGCGGCAAGGCCGACCAGCGCATAGCCCATGTGGCCGATCGAGGAATAGGCCATCAGCCGCTTGATGTTCTTTTGGCCGATCGCGGCAAAGGAGCCGAGCAGCATCGAGGCGATCGAGATGAAGACGACGACCTGCTGCCAGTCAGCCAGGACCGGCTGAAAGGCGGTGATGACCATGCGTGTCATCATCGCCATAGCGGCAACCTTGGGGGCTGCGGCGAGGAAGGCGGTAACCGGCGTCGGCGCGCCTTCATAAACGTCCGGCGTCCACATGTGGAAGGGAACGGCCGAGATCTTAAAGGCGATGCCGGCGAGGATGAAGACCAGGCCGAAGATGAGGCCGAGCGAACGCGCGCCTTCAACCGAAAGCGCCTGGGCGATCTCGGCGAAATGGGTATGGCCGGTGAAGCCGTAGACCAGCGACATGCCGTAGAGCAGCATGCCGGAGGACAGCGCGCCGAGGACGAAATATTTGAGGCCGGCTTCGGTCGACTTCAGGCTGTCGCGGTTGATCGCGGCGACGACGTAAAGCGCCAGCGACTGCAGTTCCAGCGCGAGATAGAGCGAGATCAGGTCGTTGGCCGAGATCATCAGCAGGATGCCGAGGGTCGCAAGCACCAGCAGAACCGGGAACTCGAACTTGTCGAGCTGATTTTCGCGGGCATGCCCCATGGTCATGAACAGGGCGACCAGCGAACCGATGAGCGCCACCAGCTTCATGAAGCGCGAGAAGCCGTCAGCCATATAGACGCCGCCGAAGGCGAGGCCTTCCGCCGGCACAAAGAGCAGCCACAGACCGGATGCGAGCAGCAGGACGATGGCAAGGCCGGTGACGGCAAGGCCCGACCGCTCGCCTGAGAAGACGCCGACCATCAACAGGACCAGGGCGCCGACCGCGAGGATGAGCTCCGGCGCGGAAAGATGCAGACTGAGGAGAATTGTTTCAGCGGTCATGTCCGATAAGTCCCGTCATCATTTCATAGACAGCGCAACATTCTGCGCTGCGTGCACGGCGGCCGTGTAGTTGTTGACCAGCAGATCCACCGAGGCGGCCGTCGCATCGAAGACCGGAGCCGGATAAACGCCGAAGAAAATGGTCAGCGCGACCAGCGGATAGAGAATAAGCTGTTCGCGTCTCGAAAGATCGAGCAGCGCCTTCAGCTTTTCCTTCTCGAGGGCGCCGAAGATTACCCGGCGATAGAGCCAGAGCGCATAAGCGGCCGAGAGAATGACGCCAGTGGCGGCAAAGAGCGCGACCCAGGTGTTGACCCGGAAGACGCCGATCAGCGTCAGGAATTCGCCGATGAAGCCAGACGTGCCGGGAAGCCCGACATTGGCCATGGTGAAGACCATCATCGCCACGGCATATTTCGGCATGTTGTTGACGAGGCCGCCATAGGCGTTGATCTCGCGGGTGTGGGTACGGTCGTAGACGACGCCGACGCAGAGGAAGAGCGCGCCGGAGACGATGCCGTGCGAGAGCATCTGGAAGATCGACCCCTGAACACCCTGCATGTTAGCGGCGAAGATGCCCATGGTCACGTAGCCCATATGCGCCACCGAGGAATAGGCGATCAGCTTCTTGATATCATCCTGCATCATTGCCACCAGCGAGGTGTAGATGATGGCGATGACCGACATGGCGAAGACGAGCGGCGCGAAATAGTCGGAGGCGACCGGGAACATGCCGAGCGAGAAGCGGATGAGACCGTAGCCGCCGAGCTTCAAGAGCACACCGGCCAGGATCACCGAACCTGCCGTCGGCGCCTGAACGTGGGCGTCCGGAAGCCACGTATGGACCGGCCACATCGGCATCTTCACCGCGAACGAGGCGAAGAAGGCAAGCCAGAGCCATGTCTGCAGCGCCGGCGGGAACTTGTAGGCGAGCAGCGCGGTGATGTCGGTCGTGCCGGCCTGCCAGTACATCGCCATGATGGCGAGCAGCATCAGCACCGAGCCGAGCAGCGTATAGAGGAAGAACTTGTAGCTCGCATAGACACGGTCCTTGCCGCCCCAGACGCCGATGATCAGGAACATCGGGATGAGGCCCGCTTCGAAGAAGACGTAGAAGAGCACGATATCGAGCGAGACGAAGACGCCGACCATCATCGTTTCGAGGATGAGGAAGGCGATCATGTATTCCTTCAGGCGCTTCTCGATCGAGAGCCAGCTCGCGAGCACGCAGAAGGGCATGAGGAAGGTCGACAGAATGACGAACAGCATGGAAATGCCGTCGACGCCGACGTGATAGCCGATGCCGGTGCCGAGCCAATCATGCTTTTCGAGCATCTGGAAGCCGGGATTGGCATTGTCGAAGCCGATCCAGATGAAGAGCGAGACGACGAAAGTGAAGACGGTGGTGATCAGCGAGATCCACAGCACGTTCTTCCGGCCGCTTTCGCTGTCGCCATTCATCAAGAGCAGGAGCACCACACCGACGAGCGGCAGGAAGGTGACCGTTGAAAGAATAGGCCAATCGGTCATCAGAAGGAACTCCCGAGCATCATCCAGGTAACGAGCGCCGCAATGCCGAGCAGCATGGCGAATGCATAGTGATAGAGGTAACCGGTCTGCAGGCGGACGACGCGGTCGGTGACGGCGACAACGCGGGCTGCCACGCCGTTCGGGCCATAGGTATCGATGACGCCGACGTCACCCTTCTTCCACAGGAAGCGGCCAAGCGCCCTTGCCGTGCGGACGAAGAGGAAGTCGTAGAGTTCGTCGAAATACCACTTGTTGAGCAGGAAGTGGTAGAGCACCCGGTGCTGCTTGGCGAGGACGCGCGGCGTCTGCGGCGAGCGGATATACATGTACCAGGCTATGACGAAGCCGATCAGCATGGCGATGAACGGGCTCAGGCCCACGAGCGCCGGCACATGGTGGAACTCCTCGACCAGTTCGTTCTCGGCGCCGGTAAACAGCGCGCCCTTCCAGAACTCGGCATATTCCTCGCCGTAAAACCGGCCTTCGAAGATCACGCCCGCCAGCACCGCGCCGATCGCCAGGAGATAAAGCGGCACCAGCATGACCTGCGGCGATTCGTGGACGTGGTGCATGACCTCGTGCGAAGCGCGCGGCTTGCCGAAGAAGGTCATGAAGATCAGACGCCAGGAGTAGAAGCTGGTGAACAGAGCGGCAATGACGAGCAACGAGAAGGCAAAGCCCGCGACCGGCGAATGCGAGGCATAGGTCGCCTCGATGATCACGTCCTTGGAGAAGAAGCCGGCAAAGCCGATCGGCGTGAAGGGAATGCCGACGCCGGTGATCGCCAGCGTGCCGATGATCATCATCCAGAACGTTACCTTGATGTGTGGCCGCAGGCCACCCATGTAGCGCATGTCCTGCTCGCCATCGACGGCGTGGATGACCGAGCCGGCGCAGAGGAAGAGCAGCGCCTTGAAGAAGGCGTGCGTAAAGAGATGGAAGATCGCCGCGCCATAGGCCCCTACCCCGAGCGCCACGAACATGTAGCCGAGCTGCGAGCAGGTGGAATAGGCGATGACGCGCTTGATGTCGTTCTGGACCAGGCCGACAGTTGCCGCGAAGAAGGCGGTGATCGCGCCGATGACGGTAACGACGGTCAGTGCGTCGGGCGACAATTCGAAGAGCGGCGACATGCGGGCGACGAGGAAGACGCCGGCGGTGACCATGGTGGCGGCATGGATGAGGGCCGAGACCGGGGTCGGGCCTTCCATCGCGTCCGGCAGCCAGGTGTGCAGCAGGAACTGCGCCGACTTGCCCATCGCGCCCATGAATAGCAGCAGGCAGATGCCGGTCAGCGCATGCGCCTTGTCGAGCTGCATGCCGAAAAGGTTGAGGATCACTTCGCTCGTCTCGCCGCCGCCTTCATGCGGGGCGAAATTCGATGCATTAGCGAAGATCGTATCGAGGTTGATCGAGCCGAACAGCACGAAGACGCCGGCAATGCCGAGCACGAAACCGAAGTCGCCGACGCGGTTGACGATGAAAGCCTTCATCGCCGCGGCCGTCGCCGAAGGCTTCTTGAACCAGAAGCCGATCAGTAGATAGGAGGCGAGACCGACGCCTTCCCAGCCGAAGAACATCTGGGCAAGATTGTCGGCTGTCACCAGCATCAGCATGGCGAAGGTGAAGAGCGACAGATAGGCAAAGAAGCGCGGGCGATGCGGATCGGTATGCATGTAGCCGATCGAATAGATATGCACCAGCGTCGAGACCGTGTTGACCACGATCAGCATGACGGAGGTGAGCGTATCCACGCGCAGCGACCAGGAGACGTCGATGCCGCCGGACTGGATCCAGCGCAGCACCTCGACCTTGATCGGTCCGCCTTCAAGATGGCCCATGCCGACGTTAAAGAAGACGATCCAGGACAGGATGCCGGCAATGATCATCAGGCCGCTGGTGACATATTCCGAAGCCTTGGCGCCGATGGCGCGGCCGAAAAGGCCGGCGACGATCGCGCCGATCAAGGGAAGAAAGACGATAGCCTTATAGAGGAACATGAGCCACTCAGCCCTTCATCATATTGACGTCTTCGACCGCGATCGAGCCGCGGTTGCGGTAGAAGACAACGAGAATTGCAAGACCGATCGCCGCTTCGGCAGCCGCGACCGTCAGAATGAACAGCGCGAAGACCTGACCGACGATGTCGTTCAGGAAGTGAGAGAAGGCGACCATGTTGATGTTGACGGCAAGCAGGATCAGTTCGACCGACATAAGGATGACGATGACGTTCTTCCGGTTGAGGAAGATGCCGAAGACGCCGAGCGTGAAGAGGATGGCGCTGACCGTCAGGTAATGGGAAAGTCCGATGACCATGTTCTTTGTTCCTTGACCTGCCTTTAGGCGCCCTGCCCGGGCTTGACCGACACCACCTCGACGGCGGTGGCGGGCGTGCGGGCAACCTGCCTTGAGATATTCTGCCGCTTGATGTTGGTGCGATGCCTCAGCGTCAGCACGATCGCGCCGATCATGGCGACCAGCAGCACCAGGCCGGCAATCTGGAAGAAATAGACGTAGTTGGTGTAAAGCACGTCGCCGAGAGCGGCCGTATTCGTACGCTCGCTGAGCGCCGGGATCGGCATGGCGACTGACTTGGCGATATCAGGCGAGATGACACTGCCGCCGATCACGACGATCAACTCGGCCGCCAGGATGATCCCAATCAACCCGCCGATCGGCGCATATTCGAGCACGCCTGCCCTCAATTCGGTGAAGTCAATGTCGAGCATCATCACCACAAAGAGGAAGAGGACGGCGACGGCGCCGACATAAACGACGAGCAGGATCATCGCCAGGAACTCGGCGCCGAGCAGCAGGAACAGGCCGGCCGCGTTGAAGAACACCAGGATCAGGAACAGAACCGAGTGAACCGGGTTCTTCGCCCAGATGACCATGAACGCCGACGCCACAGCGACAAAGGCGAAAAGATAGAAAAATAGAGCCTGCAGACCCATGTTGGTGCCTTTTTCATCTTCCCCCGGGCAGCCGGGAGTTTCCCTGCCCGATGAAGCTTCGCGGCACTCGCCGACAAAGCTCCTGTACATATTGACCGCGACAGGAGCGAGCGGCTCCATCACAGCATTTCAGATATCAATCAGCGATACGGCGAGTCGATCGCGATGTTGCGGGCGATTTCACGCTCCCACCGGTCTCCGTTATCGAGAAGGCGCGCCTTGTCGAAATAGAGCTCTTCGCGGGTTTCCGTCGCAAATTCGAAATTCGGACCTTCGACGATCGCATCGACCGGGCAGGCTTCCTGGCAGAAGCCGCAATAGATGCACTTCACCATGTCGATGTCATAGCGCACCGTGCGGCGTGTGCCGTCGTTGCGGCGCGGACCGGCCTCGATGGTGATGGCCTGGGCAGGACAGATCGCCTCGCAGAGCTTGCAGGCGATGCAGCGTTCCTCGCCGTTCGGATAACGGCGCAGCGCGTGCTCGCCGCGGAATCGCGGGGAGACCGGGCCCTTTTCGAAGGGGTAATTGATCGTCGCCTTCTGGCGGAAGAAATAGCGCATCGACAGAAAGAACGCGCCGAAGAATTCCTTGAGGAACAGCGAGTTGATGGAGCTGGACAACCTTGCCATCTTCAACCTCCAATTTTGCCGGAAACGAGAGCAGGCATCATTACGCCCATCCCATCAGTTTCAGCACGAATGCAACGATAATCACCATAGCGAGCGACAGCGGGAGGAAGACTTTCCAGCCGAGACGCATGAGCTGGTCGTAGCGGTAGCGCGGGACGAAGGCTTTGACCATCGCGAACATGAAGAACACGAAGCATGCCTTCAGCATGAACCAGATGATGCCAGGGACCCAGTTGAGGATCCAGATATCGACCGGAGGCAGCCAGCCGCCGAGGAAGAGGATCGTCGTCAGCGAGCACATCAGGCAGACGGCGGCATATTCGCCTAGCATGAACATCATGTATGGCGAGGAGCCGTATTCGACCATGAAGCCGGCGACAAGTTCCGACTCCGCTTCCGGAAGGTCGAAAGGCGGGCGGTTCGTCTCGGCGAGCGCCGAGATAAAGAAGACGATGAACATCGGGAACAGCGACAGCCAGTGCCAGTCGAGGAACGAGGCCGGCAGGCCGAGCATGGTGCCGAGGCCATTGTGCTGCGCATTGACGATGTCGGTCAGGTTGAGCGAGCCGACGCAGAGCAGAACGGTGACGATGACGAAGCCGATCGAGACTTCATAGGACACCATCTGTGCGGCCGAGCGCAGCGCGCCGAGGAATGGGTATTTCGAATTCGAAGCCCAGCCGCCCATGATGATGCCGTAGACTTCGAGAGAGGAGATCGCGAAAATATAGAGGATGCCGACATTGATGTTGGCGATCACCCAGCCGTCGGCGAGCGGCACCACCGCCCAGGTCGACAGCGCCAGAAGCACCGTAACCAGCGGGGCCAGCAGGAACACCGCCTTGTTGGCGCCGGCCGGAATGATCGGCTCCTTGAAGACGAACTTCAGAAGGTCGGCAAAGGACTGGAACAGGCCGAAGGGACCGACGACGTTCGGACCGCGGCGCAGCTGCACCGCCGCCCAGATCTTGCGGTCGGCAAGCAGCACGTAAGCGATGAAGACGAGCAGGCAGACGAGAAGCAGCAGCGACTGACCGATCATGATGATCCCCGGCCAGACATAGGTTGAGAAGAAAGAATCCATGAGTTCCTGCCCTTACTCTGCCGCGACTTTGAAATTGTTGCGGGCCAATGCCGAGCACTCGGCCATGACAGCCGAGGCGCGCGCTATCGGGTTCGTCAAATAGAAGTCTTTGACCGGCGACGCAAACCCTGACTTGTTCATCTTGCCGGCTTTTTTCGCGACTGCGGCAATTTGGGCGCTATCGGTTTCGGCGATCTCGTCGATGGCGGCGAAATGCGGGAAAGCGGCATAGAGCCGGCCGCGCAGCTCGCTCAGCGAATCGAAGGGAAGCTTCTTGCCGAGCACGTCCGACAGGGCGCGAATGATCGCCCAGTCCTCGCGGGCATCACCCGGCGCAAAGCCTGCGCGGTAGCCCATCTGGACACGGCCTTCGGTATTGACCCAGGTGCCGGACTTTTCGGTATAGGCTGCGGCCGGCAGGATCACGTCGGCATGGTGGGCGCCATTATCGCCGTGCGAGCCGATATAGACGGTGAGCTTGGCCTTCTTGGCGGTGAAGTCGAGTTCGTCGGCGCCAAGCAGGAAGAGCACGTCCATTGCCGTCAGCATCTCGGCGGCGCTGACGCCCTTGGCACCGGGTACGAAGCCGAGGTCGAGTCCTCCGACGCGCGAAGCGGCAGTGTGGAGGACGGCAAAGCCGTTCCAGCCGTCGACGACCGCACCGACCGAACCGGCAAGCTTGGCGGCACTTGCGAGTACGCCGGCGCCATCGCTGCGCGACAGCGCGCCCTGGCCGATGATGATCATCGGCTTGGCGGCGTTCTTCAGGACGTCCGCGAAGGCATGAGCGCCGTCGACCAGATCCTTCAGTGTGTCGGGTCCGCCGCCGAGATAGTCATAGCTGTAACGCAGTTCACCGGGCTCGCCGATCACGCCGATCGGGAACTTGCCGCGGCGCCAGCGCTTGCGGATGCGGGCATTGAGGATAGCCGCCTCGAAACGTGGATTGGCGCCGATGATCAGCAGCGCGTCGGCCTGGTCGATGCCAGCAATTGTCGGGTTGAAAAGGTAGCTGGCGCGGCCGAGCGACGGATCGAGTGCCGTCCCATCCTGGCGACAGTCGAGATTGGCCGATCCCAGCGACTTCACCAGTTCGGAGAGCGCATACATTTCTTCGACGGAAGCGAGGTCGCCCGCGATCGCACCGATCTTGTCACCCGAGGTGGCGCTGACAGCAGCCTTGATGGCGCCGAAGGCTTCGGCCCAGCTCGCCGGCTGCAGGCGGCCGTCGCGGCGGACGTAAGGCCGGTCGAGGCGCTGCGTCTTCAAACCATCCCAGATGAAGCGGCTCTTGTCGGAAATCCACTCTTCGTTGATCGCCTCGTTGACACGCGGCAGGATGCGCATCACTTCACGGCCACGGGTGTCGACGCGGATCGCCGAACCGACGGCATCCATGACGTCGATCGACTCGGTCTTGTTCAATTCCCAGGGGCGCGCGGTGAAGGCGAAGGGCTTGGAGGTGAGCGCGCCGACCGGGCATAGGTCGACGACGTTGCCCTGCAGTTCTGAGGTCATCGCCTGTTCGAGATAGGTGGTGATCTCGGCATCCTCGCCGCGGCCGATCAGGCCGAGCTCGGAAATGCCGGCAACCTCAGTGGTGAAGCGGACACAGCGCGTGCAATGGATGCAGCGGTTCATCACCGTCTTGACGAGCGGGCCGATATACTTGTCCTCGACGGCGCGCTTGTCTTCCTGGTAGCGGGAGGTGTCGATGCCGAAGGCCATCGCCTGATCCTGCAGGTCGCATTCGCCGCCCTGGTCGCAGATCGGGCAATCGAGCGGATGGTTGATCAGCAGGAATTCCATCACGCCTTCGCGGGCCTTCTTGACCATCGGCGTGTTGGTGAAGACCTCGGGCAGTTCGCCATTCGGGCCGCCGCGGATGTCGCGCACGCTCATGGCGCAGGAAGCCTGCGGCTTCGGCGGGCCGCCCTTCACCTCGACAAGGCACATGCGGCAGTTGCCGGCAACCGACAGGCGTTCGTGGAAGCAGAAGCGCGGAACTTCGGCGCCGGCATCCTCACACGCCTGCAATAGCGTGAAATGATCCGGAACTTCGATCTCGTTGCCGTCAATCTTCAGTTTTGCCATCGTCGCTCAGTCCTGTTTCCCGTTTGCCTGAAGGCGGCAAACAAACCTGTTTTGCAACATTCTCTTTGCCGAGCCGGATCTTTCGTCCTGCTGGCAGCCGATGTCGCCCAAATTGTCTGTCGCGCGTTCCAGACGCGGAACCCGCACCGGCAGCTGCAGCGTGAGGCCCCGCCCCTGCGCCGATCCGCCCTATCTCCGGCCGGTTTGCACGGCCGGACAGTTCATTTCCTTCTGCGGCCCCGCCCGGCCAGAACCTTCGCCTGCCCAATCCAGTCATCACGCGCGATGCGGCCGCTAAGGCCGAGCTCGGCGTCGAGCCGGGCGATATCCTCGTCGGTCCAGGCGGCAATATCGGCGAAGCCGCGAATGCCTTTGGTGTTCAACACCTGCTCCAGCTTCGGGCCGATGCCGGCGATCAGCTTGAGATCGTCGGCCTTTGCAGTCCGCTGAGCGGCTTTTGCATTCACAGCCGGCTTTGGCCGGCTCGCCGGCACCGGTTCGGCAGCCGGCTTGACGACTGTCAGCCTCGGCCCAGCCTTCCGCTCGACCGTAGGATTGTCGGCCGCTGGCTTGCTGAAAGCCTTGACGGCCGGGCGGATATTTTCCGGGCGGATATCGACTGCGGGCGCCGGTTCGTCGGGCGGCGTGTCATCAAGGGCTGCGGCGAGTTTGCCCGTCGTTTCCAGAGCGCCCTGGAAGGCTCCGAAAAAGGCGCTCGCCATCTGCGTCGAGAGGCCGAAACCGATTGCCGTTGCGGCGGCAAAGGCTGCGGCAGGGTGCGCCATCAGCGGATGCACAGGCATTGCCTGCGCGTTTTCCAGCATCTCGGCGGCAAGACGGCCGAAGCCGGCCGCGAAATCAGCGGTCTCTTCCTTCTTCCCACTCTTGGATGCCTTGTCCGTCATGATTACTCAGCCGCCTCCAAAACCGCCCCGTGGTCGAGCGCACTTGCCGTATACTGGTCGATGCGCTTTTCGATCTCGGGGCGGAAGTTACGGATCAGGCCCTGCACCGGCCATGCGGCGGCGTCGCCGAGCGCACAGATGGTGTGGCCTTCGATTTGCTTCGTCACCTGGAACAGCATGTCGATTTCGCGCTTCTGGGCATTGCCCTTGGCCATGCGCTCCATCACGCGCCACATCCAGCCAGTGCCTTCGCGGCAGGGCGTGCACTGGCCACAGCTCTCATGCTTGAAGAACGCGGAGATGCGGGCAATCGCCTTGATGACGTCGGTGGACTTGTCCATGACGATCGCGGCGGCCGTGCCGAAGGAGGAGCCGACACCGCGCAGGCCGTCGAAATCCATCGGGCAATCGATGATGTCCTTGGCCGGAACGATCGGGCAGGATGCGCCGCCCGGAATGACGGCGAGCAGGTTGTCCCAGCCGCCGCGGATGCCGCCCGCGTGGCGGTCGACTAGTTCGCGGAATGTGATGCCCATTTCCTCTTCGACGGTGCACGGCTTATTGACGTGGCCGGAGAGCATGAACAGCTTGGTGCCGACATTGTTCGGACGGCCGATAGACGAGAACCAGCCGGCGCCGCGGCGCAGGATCGTCGGCGCGACAGCGATCGATTCGACGTTGTTGACGGTCGTCGGGCAGCCGTAGAGACCCATATTGGCGGGGAACGGCGGCTTGAGCCGCGGCTGGCCCTTCTTGCCCTCGAGGCTCTCGAGCAGCGCGGTTTCCTCACCGCAGATATAGGCGCCGGCGCCGTGATGGACAAAGATGTCCATGTCCCAGCCGAGCTTGTTGTTCTTGCCAAGCAGGCCGTAATCATAACATTCGTCGATTGCAGCCTGCAGCGCTTCACGCTCGCGGATATATTCGCCGCGCACATAGATATAGGCGGTATTGGCGCCCATGGCGAAGCTCGCGACGACGCAGCCTTCGATCAGCGTGTGCGGATCGTGGCGCATGATGTCGCGGTCCTTGCAGGTGCCGGGCTCCGATTCGTCGGCATTGACGACCAGGTAATGCGGGCGGCCGTCGCTTTCCTTCGGCATGAAGGACCATTTGAGACCCGTGGGGAAGCCGGCGCCGCCGCGGCCGCGAAGGCCAGAGGCCTTCATCTCGTTGATGATCCAATCGCGGCCCTTTTCGAGGATCTGCTTGGTGCCATCCCAATGGCCGCGGCTCATCGCGCCCTTCAGGGACTTGTCCTTGAGGCCGTAGATGTTGGTAAAGATGCGGTCTTTATCTTGTAACATGCTTCACCTCTTACCGCGGCTTCTTGCCGAAGACCTTGATATATTCCGCTTCGCCGCCCTTGGCGAGCGCCTTGGCCTGCTTGACCCAGTCGTCACGCTCGATGCGGCCGCGGAAATTCAGGTAGCCATCGACCCATTCGCGCTCGGCCTTCTTCCAGCCTGCGACCTGCGAGAAGGTGAAGATGCCGATTTCATTCAATGTCGCCTCGATCTTCGGACCGACGCCGGAGATCATCTTCAGGTCATCCGGTGCGGCGGGCTTTTCGATGCCGGCTGGACGGTTCTTGTCGGCCAGGCTGGGCTTGGCCGCCGGAGCGGTTTCGGCCTTGGCCGCAGCAAGCGCCGGCTCGGCAGGCGCCGTGCCGGAAACCGGCTGCTGCGCGGCTGCCTTGGCATTCTTCGCTGCTGCCTTCGGCGCCGTCGCCGGCGTCTTCAAGGCGGCATTGGTCTCGGCATCGGTGCTCTTTGGGCGGCCAGCCTCGGAGGGCGGGACCGGCGCGCCGTCGACCGGCGCCGACACGGTTTCGGTATCGGCCTTCTTGGCGCGTGTCCTTGCCTTCGGCTCTTCCGTCGTCAGCGAGGTCGGGCCGCCTTCAGGTGCTGAGAATATCCGGTCGATCTGCGTGCCCGGCTTGATGCTCGCGCCATTGCCGGCGGCAAAGGTGTCGATGATCTCTTCGAGGCGCTCCGGCGTCAGGTCTTCGTAAGTGTCCTTGCCGATCATCACCATCGGGGCGTTGACGCAGGCGCCAAGACATTCGACTTCTTCCCAGGAGAGCGTGCCTTCGGCATTGCGCTCGAAGGGGTGCGCGTGGATCTTGCTCTTGCAGACCGACATCAGCGCTTCCGAGCCGCGCAGCATGCAGGGCGTCGTGCCGCAGACCTGGACATGGGCGCGCGTGCCGACAGGATGTAACTGGAACTGCGTATAGAAGGTCGCGACCTCGAGCACTCTGATATAGGCCATGTCGAGCATGTCGGCGATCTTTTCGATCGCCGCGCGCGTGACCCAGCCGTCCTGTTCCTGCGCCCGCATCAGCAGCGGAATGACCGCCGACTGCTGGCGGCCGGCGGGGTATTTCTGGATCGTCTTGTCCGCCCAGACCGCATTTTCATCGCTGAAGGCGAATGCGGCAGGCTGAAATTGATCTTCGGCTAATCGACGAACGGACATTCTTCCTCACGCCTTGTCAGTTTAGGGTTCCACACCGCGAAGCGGTCAAAGACTGCATTTCGCAGGCATAGGCCGACTGGTCTTTCTGCATAAATACGACGAATTTGCTGCCATTCGGAATGGCGGCCTTGATCTGATAGCCCTTGGACAAAAGCTCGCCCATGGACGATTGCTGCCCCGGCGGCGTCACTTCCTTATGACCCAGCGGCGTGCCGAGGGTGTCGGCCTCCTGGGCCGAAACCCCGGATGCCGCAAGAAGAATTGCGACGGCCAGCGGCAGAAGCTGCATCAGCGGTCCACCTCGCCGAAGACGATATCGAGCGAGCCAAGGACAGCAGCGACGTCGGCGAGCTGATGGCCGCGGCACATGAAGTCCATCGCCTGCAGATGGGCGTAACCCGGAGCGCGGATCTTGCAGCGATACGGCTTGTTCGAGCCGTCGGAGACGAGATAGACGCCGAACTCGCCCTTCGGCGCCTCGACGGCGGCATAAACCTCGCCGGCAGGCACGTGGTAGCCTTCGGTGTAGAGCTTGAAATGGTGGATCAGCGCCTCCATCGAGCGCTTCATCTCGCCACGCTTCGGCGGCACGACCTTGCCGTCGATCGACGAGAAAGGACCGGTCTTCGCATCCGAGAGCAGGCGATTGACGCACTGCTTCATGATGCGGACCGATTGGCGCATCTCGATCATGCGGATCAGGTAGCGGTCGTAATTGTCGCCGTTCTTGCCGATCGGGATGTCGAATTCGAGATCGGAATAACATTCGTAAGGCTGGGCGCGACGCAGGTCCCAGGCAGCGCCCGAACCGCGCACCATGACGCCGGAGAAGCCCCAGGCCCAGCAATCTTCCAGAGAGACGACGCCGATGTCGACGTTGCGCTGCTTGAAGATACGGTTGCCGGTCAAAAGGTCGTCGATGTCGTCGAGCGCCTTCAGGAACGGATCGCACCAGTCGCCGATGTCCTGCACGAGCTTTTCCGGCAGATCCTGGTGGACGCCGCCCGGACGGAAATAAGCCGCATGCATGCGCGAGCCGCTGGCGCGTTCATAGAACACCATCAGCTTTTCACGCTCTTCGAAGCCCCAGAGCGGCGGTGTCAGCGCGCCGACGTCCATGGCCTGCGTCGTAACGTTCAAGAGATGTGAGAGGATGCGGCCAATTTCCGAGTAGAGAACGCGGATCAGCTGACCACGGATCGGGATCTGGATACCGAGCAGCTTTTCCACGGCCAGCGCATAGGCATGCTCCTGGTTCATTGGCGCGACATAGTCGAGGCGATCGAAATAGGGCACCGCCTGAAGATAGGTCTTGGTCTCGATCAGCTTCTCGGTGCCGCGATGAAGCAAGCCGATATGCGGATCGACCCGCTCCACAATTTCGCCGTCAAGCTCCAGGACAAGACGAAGAACGCCGTGCGCCGCCGGATGCTGCGGTCCGAAATTGATGTTGAAGTTGCGGACGTTATGTTCTGTCATGGCGATCGGGCTCGCGTTCTCAGATAGTCGGTGAAAGGCGGGCGCAATCCCACCAGCCGCCTTGAATTATTGCTTCGCTTTTTCATCACCCGGCAGCACGTATTCGGTGCCTTCCCAGGGCGACATAAAGTCAAAGTTTCGGAATTCCTGCTTGAGTTCCACCGGCTCGTAAACGACGCGCTTCGCGGCGTCGTCATAACGAACTTCGACGAAACCAGTGGTCGGGAAGTCCTTGCGCAAAGGATGACCTTCGAAACCATAGTCGGTCAGGATGCGGCGCAGGTCCGGATGGCCGGTGAAGAGCACACCGTACATGTCCCAAGTCTCACGCTCGAACCAGTCGGCGCCGGGATAGATGGGGCAAGCAGACGGAACCGGCGTATCCTCGTCGGTCGCGACCTTGACGCGGATGCGCAGGTTCTTCTTCGGCGACAGCAGATGATAGACGACGTCGAAACGCAGTTCGCGCTGCGGCCAGTCGACGCCGCAAATGTCGATCAGGTTGACGAAACCGCACTTGGCGTCGTCACGCAGGAAGGTCAGGAGCGGGATCAGGTTTTCACCCGTCGCCGTCAGCGTCAGCTCGCCGTACTTCATCTGCGAGGCGACGATCAGGTTGCCGCGCGCTTCGCCAAGATAGGAGGCAAGCTCAGTCAGGGCTTCACTCATATGCCTTGTCCTTAACCCTTAGCGTTCGATCGTGCCGGTGCGCCGGATCTTCTTCTGCAGCAGAAGCACGCCGTAAAGCAGTGCCTCCGCCGTGGGGGGACAGCCCGGCACGTAAATATCGATCGGCACGACACGGTCGCAGCCGCGAACAACCGAATAGGAATAGTGATAGTAGCCGCCACCATTAGCACAGGAGCCCATCGAGATGACATAGCGCGGCTCAGGCATCTGGTCGTAAACCTTGCGCAGAGCCGGCGCCATCTTGTTAGTCAGCGTGCCGGCGACGATCATCACGTCGGACTGGCGCGGCGAAGCGCGCGGCGCAAAACCAAAGCGCTCGACGTCATAACGCGGCATGGAGAGCTGCATCATTTCGACAGCGCAACAGGCAAGACCAAAGGTCATCCACATCAGCGAGCCGGTACGGGCCCAGTTGATCAACTCGTCCGTCGAGGTGACGAGGAAACCCTTGTCGGCGAGTTCGTTGTTGATCTCGCCGAAAAATGCGTCGTTGCTGCCGATCGGCTTGCCGGTCGACGGATCGATGATCCCCTTCGGCTGCGGCGCGACGAGCGGCTGGTTGCTCACAGGGGTCACTCCCATTCCAGGGCTCCCTTCTTCCATTCATAGATAAAGCCGATGGTCAGCACGAGGAGGAAGACCATCATGGACCAGAAGCCGAACCAGCCGATGGCGCCGAAGGAAACGGCCCAGGGGAAGAGGAAGGCAACCTCGAGGTCGAAGATGATGAAGAGGATCGACACGAGGTAGAAGCGGATGTCGAACTTCATGCGGGCGTCGTCGAAAGCGTTGAAACCGCATTCGTAAGCCGAGAGCTTTTCCGAATCGGGCGCTTTGAAAGCCACGGCGAACGGCGCAATGAGCAGCGCCAGGCCGATAACGAGCGCAATGGCGATGAAGATAGCGATCGGAATATAGGAACTGAGCAGTTCAGTCATCATGTTCATCCTTGCTTGCCGGAGGCGCCAGGCGGCGCATTTGGGCAATTGCCCGACAAGCGAACGTGCGTTGCAACAAGCCGTGGTTAGCGCAGCCGACGCCGCGGCGCAAGACTTTTACAGAGGCAATTCGACGCGCCGCGGGCGGACATTATCAAGCAGATGCAACGATGTCGCGACAAATCCGCAGAAGTCGATTCAAGCTGCATGCCTGACCCCTGGAAACTGCATGGCTTTCGGAAGAGAATGGCGCGAGTGACGGGGCTCGAACCCGCGACCTCCGGCGTGACAGGCCGGCACTCTAACCGACTGAGCTACACCCGCGCATGACGGACGGAAGAGCCGGACGGCGGCGACTGAACGCCTGCTTTGAAATGGCGCGAGTGACGGGGCTCGAACCCGCGACCTCCGGCGTGACAGGCCGGCACTCTAACCGACTGAGCTACACCCGCACTTCATTTCAAGCAATCCGGATGCCTTCGCACCCTCACCAAAACGGCTGGCCGTTTCGATGAGCGGCTAACTACGGGGTTCGCCTTTTAGTGTCAAGCAGGTTTGGAGACAAAACCATGACAGTCGTTGAATTGTTTCGGCAAAGCCGCTGCAGGAAGAACGGAAAGCCGGCAATTCCAACCTCCGCAGCCGTAGCGAGGCACGATCGGAGCCGACAGCGCAGGCAAAATGCATAAGCCCGCGGCTCCCCCTCCCCTTTATCCACAGGCCGACCGAGCCCGTTCGGCAGCGCAGACGAGCAGACCACCGCCAAAAAAATCAAAAATTCTTCACAAACACTCTTGCGGTTTTGCCGCGATCCGCATAGATCACGGCCACCAACGCAGCAGGCCGATCGGCTTCGCCAGCGATGGGCGATTAGCTCAGTTGGTAGAGCGCCTCGTTTACACCGAGGATGTCGGGAGTTCGAGTCTCTCATCGCCCACCATTCTATCTCATTGAAATCGCTGGAAGCCCTTGCGTTATAAAGGCTTTCCCCCATATTGACGTCACAAACTGCGTCACAAAATGGGTTTCGAATGGCTGGCAAACTCCGGCACTGGAAAGAGCGCAACGGGCGATACTCCGCGCGCGTCGTCATCCCGCCTTATCTCCGCCCCTACCTCGACGACAAAGCCGAACTAGAGATTCAGCTAGGCGGCGACCGGCGAGCAGCCATTCGCAATCATGCCGCAGCCGTCGCCTCTATCCAGAGGCAAATCGGTATCGCCCGGCAGAAGCATGACGCCGCGACCGGCCAGCAGCCGAAGGCGCCGGCATATCCGCTCACAGCACAGCAGATCGCCCTTCGCGATTACCACAGCCAAATCGACTTTGACGCGGAGCTACGGGCGAACGATTCCCGCTATGCTCAGTTCGGCGTTGACCCCGACGAGGCGCAGCGGTTCCGCGACGGCTTCGCGGGCAAGCTTTCCGATGACGAACTAGAGGAACTTGTCGGTGCTCGCCTCGCTCGTGCCCGATTGGCCGGGAACACCGATGCCGTGAAGGGCACCGATAAATGGCGAGCGCTGGCGCAGGCGCTATGCGTGGCCTCCTATGAGGCCATGGCTCGTGAGGACGAAAGAAACGAAGGTGACTTCGCCGGCAAGCCGACTCACCCGCTGCTTGCTGAAGCCCCGCCGATATATAATGACGAACCCGACCCCATCACCTTCGACAATATAATAGACGACGAAGTTAAGCGCCGGGCTCGCGGGAAGAACGCGAAGCCTCTGCCCGCCCTCACCGTGAAAAAATATCGCGATCATTGCGCGGCTTTTGGCAAGTGGCGAAAGAGCAAGAACGCGCTCACCGTTACCGCCGCAGAGGGCAAGGGCTGGATCGAATCATTGCAGGACGCGGGCGAACTCGGCAACCGCACGGTAAAAGCCATGCTCCAGAACGTCCGGACGGTCATGAATTGGGGACGCCAGAACGACCCCGCAAATTTCTTCCCCTCTGGCAATCCACTTAACGGCATCAAGGCCCCGGACTACACAACCCTCCCCTCTTATCTCCGCGCTTTCACGATGGACGAAGCGAAACTCGTGCTGACTACAGCTCGGAGGGAGGAAAAGCCTATGTTCCGGTGGATACCGTGGCTATGCGCCTATTCCGGCATGCGGGTTAGCGAGGCCGGAAGCCTCCGCAAGGAAGACTTCTTCGAAGTCAATGGCCGGTGGTTCTGGAAAGTGACCACGGTCGGGAACCGCTCCCTGAAGACGGCCAGCAGTGAGCGCCGAATTCCAGTTCACAAAGCTCTAGCCGATGAAGGCTTGATTGATTTTGTGAATGCGGCGAAGCCAGGCCGATTGTTTAGGGGCGATACAAAGGATTCCGTTCTAGTCCAGCCCCGAATCAGCACATGGGTTCGCGGCATCATTCCGTTTGAAGAACGCCCTGAACTCTCCCCTAATCACGGCTGGCGTCACTTGTTCGAAGACCTGTGCCGCCGCGACCACGTGCCGGAAGACGCTCGCAACTATATTACCGGGCGAACAGATGGTGGCTCGCAGGAGCAATATGGGCGCAGCGAGGTGATGCTTCCCGGTCTGGCCGCTGCCATGGACCAGATTCACGCAATCCCCACTGTCCACAACTATGGGCACACAAGGCCAACTTCTTAATTTTGCGTAAAATTCATCGTTGATCTTGCCATTTGATCCTGTCTTGATGTGCGGGCCGGATCGATGGGAGACAGCGGCTAGGTGCTCGCAACACCGTAACCACTGTCTCGCACATAGTGCCGTTTCGGCATGGCGACCCCTGCCTTGAGCGGGGCCAACTTGAGAGCAGCCATCGGGCTCTCATTTTTATCATACCGTATCATTTGCTCCCATCAACACCTTTAACAACTTTGTAGGGTGTCACGCTTTTATTCCTATTATAGGAAAATTTTCCTATTTTGGGATTCACAAGTGAATCCTAATGTGAGATTCTCTCCTCAAGTTAATCGAGGACCGATTGCATGAGTTTCGCCGGAATTGTTTCAAACGCAAAGAAGGCGTTCGGCTTTCGGGTGGAACAGAAGGCGTATTCCCTCAACAGTCCTGAATTCACCGACTTAATCGGCACCCGCCCTATTTACTCTGGCGTGAACATCGGCGGACAGACGGCGCTTTATGTTCCGGCTGTTCTCCAGGCTATCCGGTTGATCTCTGAAACTATCGGCTCTCTTCCCTGCAAGGTCTATCGGGAAACCGCAGAAGGTAAGGAAGCGGCTAAGGATCATTCAGCCTACCGCATCGTCCACAAGCGGGCGAACGAGTGGACCGGCGCGGGCGACCTCCGCACCCGCCTGACCGCCGACGCCTTAATTCACGGCAACGGCTATGCTCGTGTCGTGCGCTTCGAAGACGGACGCCTTTTCGAGCTTCACCGGCTGAAGCCTTCAAAGGTGACGCTTCTTGAGGATGACGTGACTGGCGCACCGGTCTATCGCGTGTCGGAAAGGTCGGGCACCCGCGATTATCCCCATACCGAAATCCTTCATATCCCGTCGTTCCTTGGAACCTCGCCGATCTCGTTCGGCAAGGAAGGAATCGGCCTAGCGGTAATCCTTGAGCGCCACGGCGCGCAGTTCTTCGGTTCCGGCGCACGTCCGTCCATCGTCATCAAAACGAGGATCGCCGACAACGACGCGGGCGCAAACAAGTGGAAGAACATCCGCGCCGACTTCCGGCGCTGGCGCAGTGACCCTTCAGAACCGTTGATCCTTCCGCCTGAAACGGAAGTAGATCAGCCTGCCATGACCTCGACCGATGCACAGTTCCTTGAGCATCGACTTGAACAGGTCCGCGAGATTGCGCGCATCTTCGGCGTCCCGCCGACCATGCTTTTCGAACTGACGCGCGGAACGTGGTCGAACACGGAACAGATGGGCGCGCAATTCCTTCAGCTCTGCCTTCGCCCTTGGCTTGATCACTGGCAGGACGCCTATACGACCGTCCTTCTCAGCGAGGACGAACAGGACGACCATTATTTCGAATTCGTCGTGGACGATCTCATGCGCGCGGATGCGGCAAGCCGCACCGCAAACATGACCGCCCTTGTGACGAACCGGATCATGACCCCGAACGAAGTTCGGGCGATCCTGAACCTTCAGCCGCTTGCGGGCGGCGATGAACTTATCAATCCGCACACGACCAGCAACGCCGCGCCGGTTCCGGCCCCGGCGAAGGAACCCGCATGACCGAACACCGCGCCTTCTTCGGCGACAGCGAAAAGATTTTCGCCTTCCCGACCCGCGAACTTATCGAAGAACTTGAGCAGAAGACCGGCCAGCCGATCGGCGGGCTCTTTCGCCGGTTCCAGAACCATGAATTTTCTTTCTCTGACCTGACCGAAGTTATCCGCCTTGGCCTTGTCGGTGGTGGCGCTTCACCCGCAGACGCCGATCGCCTTGTGAAGGTCTATTCCATTGCTCGACCGCTGACCGAAAGCTTCCTTGTCGCGCTCGGTATCGTCACGGCGCTGTTTCTTGGCGCTGAAGAGTCTTCTGACGACGACGATGATTTCGGCTTTCCCCAGGACGAGAAGCAACAGGCTGCAGCTACCGGCGATCTCGCCGCAGCAATCACCGCCGCCTATCGAGATGTTGCCGAATGAGCGAACGCCTCGAATTCAAGGCCGCACTCACGGTTGACGAAGCCGGCACCATCACCGGCATTGCATGGCCGTTCGGTTCCCCGGATCGCGTCGGCGACGTGATCGAAAAGGGTGCGTTTGCCTCGCCGGAAGTCCTGCCGATGCTGTTCGCCCACGATCAGGGGCAGGTTGTCGGCGTTTGGGACCAGATCGAAGAAACGCCGGATGGGCTCGCCGTCAAGGGCCGTTTGCTCGTGGACGACGTTGAACGCGCCCGCGAAGTCCGCGCCATGATCCGCAACAAAGCCGTGTCCGGCCTGTCTATCGGCTTCCGCACCAAGGCGGCTAAGCCCCGCCAACGCGGGCGCACGATTACCGCCCTCGACCTTCACGAAATCTCAGTCGTCGCCGTTCCCAGCCATCCCGGCGCGCAAATCACGTCAGTAAAGGCCGCCGATGGCACGGCAGATCAGAAGGAAATCATCTTGGAAAATGAAGCAGAACTCGAAATGAAGAACGATCCGGTTGTGACGCCGGAAGAACTTGCCGAAATCAAGGCTCTCCGCGGCGACGTGGACAAGCTGAAGGCGAAGCTCAATCGTCCGACCGCCGCGAACAACAACCATCCGGCAGCGGCCAACGATAACGAGCTGAAGGCGCTCGACACCGAACTGAAGCGCACCCTTCTGGAACAGAAGGCGCTCACGATCTCGCTTCCGGGCACGGGCGGCAATCTCGTCAATGACACGCTCATGACGCAGATTTTGGAGAAGCTCGGCAAGAGCAACCCCATTCGCCAGCTCGCCAACTCTATCCAGCTCGACACTGGCCTTCTGAAGATTCCGCGACTTCTGGACGGCATTGCGCCGGGCAGCGTCACGGAAACTGCAACGAAGCCCGAAAGCACGCCGACCTTCGAACAGATCAGCATCGAACCGTTCATGATGGGCGCGCAGGTGCTGGTTTCGCGCTCGCAGCTCGAAGACAGCGCCGTCAATCTCGTCTCGTGGATCTCAAGCCATATCGCGAACAAGTTCGGCGAACTTGAGTCGGCATGGTTCGTGAAAGGCAACGGCACCACCCAGGCCGAAGGCGTCATGACCTCGACCGAAGTGCAGGAAATCACGTCCGGCGCAACCGAGCTGAAGCTGGATGACCTGCTTGACCTTCTATATTCGGTCAAGGCCAGCTACGCCAACGCCGGCGCATGGGTTATGAACCGCAAGACCGCGCGTATTATTCGCGGCATGAAGGACAGCGATGGCAACCTGATTTGGGAGCGCAGCCTTCAGGCAGGTGAGCCGGGGCGCATCCTCGGCCAGCCGGTCTACATGGCCGACGACATGCCGGACCCGGCAGCCGGGAACGCGCCGATCATCTTCGGCGACTTCTATCGCGGCTATCTGATCACCGACCGCATCGCGTTCGAACCGTCCGTTGATTACGCCAAGTTTTCCGAAAATGACCTCGTGCAGTTCGTCGGCCGTCGCCGCGTCGGCGGCAAGGTCGTCATGGGCGAAGCCCTGACGAAGCTGAAGCTGAAGGCCGCCTAAAGTCATGAATCCTCAGCGCCCCGCATATGAGGAAGTGACGATAACGCACGGTGGCAGCACCGTGGCGCTTCGCCCTACTTTGCGGGCCGCCGCTACTCTTGAGGCACGTCACGGCTTCCCGGCGCTGTTCCGGGCGTTTGACGACCTCAATCTGACGATCATTTCCGACGTCATCTTGACTGCCTGCCGCTCCGGTCATGATGCAGCGGCTTTCTTGTCCTCTCTCTCAGGAAAGCCGCTCTTCCCCTTCTTCATGACCGTGCGTCAGCCGCTCGCCGACCTCGTGACCATGTTCATGCCCGCGCCCGACCCGAAGGCCCAGCCCTCGACCGGCACCGGAAAGCCTATGCCGTGGTTCGAAGTATTCGCAACCCTCTATGACAGCGCGACCGGTTGGCTTGACTGGACGCCTGAAACCACCTGGAACGCGACCCCTACCGAAATCACCCGCGCCATGTCCGCGCACTTCGACCGCCTCGTGACGACGGGCGTTCTCGTGGGGGACAAGGCGAACGTAAAGGCACCTGACCTCGAACAGGCCGCGCGCAACGAAGCCATTGGCCTTGACCCCGAATTTGACCGCGCCGGACTTCGCGCCCTGAAGGCCAAGATTGCTGGAGCCTGCGCATGAGCTTGCCACCCCGCATCTGCTCTTGTGGAAACGTCGTGCCTTCTGGCGAACTTTGCGCCTGCCAGAAGAAGGCCCGGCAGGAACGTGGTGCTCGTCATGACGCCCGCCGCCCTTCAGCCCGTGCGCGCGGCTATAACCACGAATGGCGGAAGGCACGCGCTGAATATCTCGCCACGCACCCGCATTGCCGGGAGTGCAGCAATCACGGCGTCACCCGTCTTGCGACGGTCGTGGATCACATCATCCCGCACCGTGGCGACAAGAATCTCTTTTGGCACCGCGCCAATTGGCAACCGCTTTGCGCGCCCTGTCACAACTCAATCAAGCAGCGCTTGGAAAGGAACCTCTAATGCGAAAGATCACCCTTCAGCCGGGCGTTTGGACTGAGGTTCAAGCCGCTCGCCTCATTCAGTCGAAGTCTAGCCAGTCGGGCGTTCGTATTCACTACAGCTCCTACGATGATCCCGCGCCGGAACCCGACACCGACCTTTATTTCTTCACTCAGGAATTCGACCTGAAGCCCTTTGCGGTTCCGACTGACACGATCGTTCGCATTCACCTTATGCCCGATGAAGACATGCCGGTTGACGTGGTGACGTTCTAACCCATGACGCCCGCCGAACGCGCCCGCCAGATCGATAAGGAAGAATTCGCCGCCGAATGCGCAGCCATCCGGCAGCGTGCCTATGATTGGCTTGCATCGCAGCGCCCTTCGAATCCGAAGGACATGACGCGTGGCCTTGCGCGCTTATACGAAGCCTGTGGTGAAGAGCACACCTTGAGGGAGTGGAGCGAAATCACCGGCATTTCAATCACTACCCTCAATACCCGGATCAACGTCTTTAACTGGCCGGTTGAACGGGCCGTCACGGAAACGATTGGACACTTCGGACGGCGCGGCAAGGAATACACCATCAATGGCGTGACGCGCAGCGTGTCACAGTGGGCGAAGCTCGCGGGCATCTCTGGCTCAGTGGCTTACACCCGGATCACCAGCGGGTGGCCCATCGAAGCGGCCTTGACCCTTCCAAAGGGTAGCACTCGCCCGACCAGTGACACACCGGGGGTGCCTTCCAACTTTCCGTCTTCAGAGGGGACCGGCGCAGGGAGCACCGCACAAGAGAGCCCGAATATAACTTTTTCAGGAAATGACGTATGACCGCAGTATCGATTGAACTCGCTAAGGCCCACATGAAAGTGGATGATCCCGCGCAGGATGAGCTTATTTCCCTGTATCTTGAGGCCGCAGAGAAGTGGTGCGGGAATTACATCGGCAAGCCGATTACCGATCTCAACCCCGTTCCGGCAGACGTGAAAATCGCGATTTTGAAGCTCATTTCCTTCTATTTTGAGGTGCGTAGCTTCGCAACTTTCGGTCTTTCCGTCGATTTGGCACCGCAGGGCGTGACCTCGATCCTCGATAGCTACCGAGAAAAGTGGTTCACCGATGGCGAGTAACGGCTTGAAAGAGACGCTCGCCGCAATGGAGCGCGTGAAGCTGGCCGCGAAACAAGCGGCCATGAAGCAGCTTATCAAGAGCGCGAACAGCGTTGCCGACGTGCAGAGGCAGCTTGCTCCGGAAGATACCGGCGCACTCGCCGACAGCATCGCCGTGACGCTGCCCGGTCACACGACCCCGCCTTATTCGCAGCCGGGCGGTTCCCGCGTGGTTGGTGAAAATCAGGTCGTCATCACCGCTGGCAACGCGCACGTTCGGTATGCCCATCTTGTCGAACATGGAACCTCGCAGGCTGAAGCGCAGCCGTTCTTTTTCCCCGGCTACCGCCTGTCATCCGACAGGGTGAAGCGCTCGGTTGCCAGCGCATACGGCCGCGCCGCTCGCAAGGAGTGGAACCGCAAGTGATTGAACCGACCTTAGCCCTTCAGACCGCCATCCGCAGTCGGCTTATTGGCAGGCCGGAAGTGATGGCTTTGCTTAAAGACGATTCCACGTGTGTCCGTTCCGGCAGCACCCGGCCCGACAAGACCCCGTGTATCATCATGAGCGACGGCAACACCGCGTTGCACGGTCGCGACTACACCGCCCAGCGCGCGGCATGGGTTTACCTCGACCTTCATATCTGGATCCTGGACGCAGGACAGGACGCAGTAAAGGAAATAGCGGGCACGGTTATCGCAGCCCTCGACAAGCCCCTGAATTTTGAGGGGTGCGACTGCGACCATTTCCGCGTCACGCGCTCGACCTTTCCGCGCGACCCTGACCCCGCTTATGGGCACGGCGTCCTGTCCGTCGAAGCCTTCATTCGGTGGATTGTCTGATGCTCAACATCGGAAATATGGATCGCCGCATCACCATTGAACGCGAAACCGAGACCGTGAAGCCGTCCGGCAGTGTCGTTAAGGCGTGGGTGCCCGTGGCAACTATATGGGCCGAAGTCCTTCGGCAGACGGTGAGCGAATTCTTCACCGGCTACGGCGAGGCCGAAACCGGCACCGTGATTTTCCGCGTCCGTTATCGGCCTGGCATCACGACCGCCGACCGCGTGACTTATGACGGCATGGCCTACGGCATCAAGGAAATCAAGGAACTCGGCAGGCGTGACGCCCTCGAACTTCGCGGCGAGGCCCTGAAGTGACGCATAATCGCGGCGTTAAGCCGCCCATCTCACGCGATAGCAACGCCCTGACGAAGGCACCGGCAGCGCCGAAACACCTTTCGATGTATGCGCGCGCCGAATGGAAGCGGATTATGCCCGGCCTCATTGAACGCGGCATTATCACTCGTGGCGATCTCGGCGGCATCGAAGATTTGTGCATGGCGCGCGGCTTCGCCCGAGAAGTTGAAGATGCCCGGCGCGCGGCACCGATGGATAAGGTTTTGTTCGGGATGCAGAACCGCGCTTTGCAGACGGCCCGGCAGCTTGCCGCGGAATATGGGCTTTCCCCCACGTCGCGCGCCCGTGTTGGCAGCGCGGCGACCGACGATGACGACAGCGATAACCCGCTCATGGTGCACTGATGAGCAAGAGCGCCTTTCCGGCATGGGTTTTCGACAACAGCCCCATTGATGATCCGCTCGGCTACGGCGATCGTGCAGTGCGTTTCCTTCGTGCCTTGCGTCACCCGGCCAGCACCGCGCCGAAGCACGCATTCCAGCTTTACACCCCGTTTGAACGCATGACACAGCGCATCTATGGCCCGCGCAACCCGGACGGCACCCGCGTTGTGAAAAAGGTTTTTCTCATGCTCGGTCGTGGTAATCGTAAGACCAGCCATGCCGCCGCATGGTCGCTATTGCACCTGCTTGGCCCTGAAGCAGTCCCGGCCGGACAGGTGATCTTTGCCGCTTGCGACCGCGAACAGGCCGGCATAGGCTTCCGCGAGGCCGCGAACATCGTTCGCATGGATCGCCGGCTTGTCGCCGCGACGAAGATCAACGACGCCTTCAATTCCGCCAAGCAGATTTTGAACCGGCGGAACGGCGCGACCCTGAAGGCGATTTCCAGCGACGGTAAGGCGCAGCACGGCACCACGCCGAACTTCATTCTTGTTGACGAAATCCACCAGTGGAAGGGCCGCGATCTTTGGGAAGCCCTCGATTCCGGCACGACGAAGGTTGCCGACCCGCTCACCATCATCTGCACCACGGCAGGACGTGGACAGGATAACCTCGGTTTCGAACAGTATGATTATGCCTTCAAGGTCGCAACCGGCGCACACGACGACCCGACCGTGTTGCCGATCCTGTTCCAGCTCGAACCCGGTGACGACTGGCGCGACGAAGAGACATGGCCGAAGGCGAACCCCGGCCTGCCTTACGGTTTCCCCAACATCGTCGGCTTGCGGAATAAGTTGAAGGAAGCGGAGAATAGCCCGCCTGCCCGTTACCAGTTCCAGCAGTTGAACCTGAATATCTGGCAGGCCGCTTCCCGCGATCCGCTCTTCGATATGGCCGTCTATGACGCCGGGCGCGATCCGAACTTCGACCTTGCCGATCTTGAGGGCTTGCCTTGCTGGCTTGGCGTGGACTTGTCACGCTCCGGTGACTTGACGGCTATCGTGGCCGCATTTCGTCATGAGGATGGCCGGATTTCGCTTCACCCGTGGTTCTTCCTGCCGTCCGAAGGCTTGGAAGAAAAGGCAAAGGTCGAACAGGTCCCCTACCCCAGGTGGCGCGACGATGGCTTGTTGAACGTGATTGACGGGCCGGTGATAGAACCCGACGTGATCGCTGATCGGATCGTCGACCTTTGCGGCACCTATGACGTGAAGGAAGTCATTTTCGATCCCTCGCTCGCTGGGCCTCTCATGGCGAAGCTTATAGATTACGGCATCAACGTGCTTCAGCTTCCGCAGACGGCTAAGCATATGCACGGCCCGATTTGCGACCTCGAGCGCGTGGTGAATGGTCGTCGCATTCGGCACGGCGCGCACCCGATCCTTCGCAATCATTTCGAAAGCGTCGTGGTGAAGCGCGCAACCAGCGCAAGCGAATTGACCACGATGCACAAGGGCACCCGCCACAGCAACCATATCGACGGCGCTATCGCGTCTGCGCTCGCCGTCTTCCGGGCCGCAGCGAACGATAACCAGCGCTCAATTCATGACCGCCCGCCCGAAGATTACGATCGGCTTTTTGACGAAGCCGAAGCAGCATAAGGATTTCCCGCATGGCAGATGATGGCCAGCAGCTTCTTCTTACTTTCGACGCCAAGTTTGAACGGTATCTTCGCAACTTCGAGCGGGCGCAGCAGCAGACCGACCGGCGCTTTCGGGCAATGGAACAGCGCGCTAAGCAGTCTAGCGACCGCATGGAAAGCGCCTTCGCGAAGGCTGGCAACGGTATTCGCAACACTTTCAGTTCGATCGGCAACGTCTTCGCCGGCATCGTTTCGGCAAAGGCCGCGAAGGATCTCATTGATAGTTCCATCAAGATCCAGAACCAGCTCAAGACGACCGGCCTTATTGGCAAGGAATTGACTGGCATTTACGACCAGCTTTTCGCCAGCGCTCAGAAGAACGCCACGCCCCTTGAAGCCCTCGTAACGCTTTATAGCCGCACGTCCGGCGCGGCGAAGGATTTGGGCGCGAATCAACAGGACTTGCTCAGGTTCACCGATGGCGTGGCGCTTGCCATGCGCGTTTCCGGGCAGTCGGCATCCGAAAGTGCGGGCGCGTTGCTTCAGCTTTCACAGGCGCTCGGAAATGGGGTGGTGCAGGCCGAAGAATACAACAGCCTCCTGGATGCAGGCCGTCCGATCCTTGAAGCCGTAGCCGCTGGCATGAAGGACGCGGGCGGTTCCGTTTCAGCCCTCACGCGGCTTGTTAAGGACGGTAAGGTTTCTTCTGAGGCCTTCTTTCGAGCATTCTTGCAGGGCTTGCCGACTATTCAGGCTAAGGTATCCAATTCGGAAGCTACGATTTCCTCTAGCTTTGTGCGCCTTCAGAACGTGCTTCTTGATGCAGCGAAGCGTTTCAACACTTCGGCTAAGGCCGCAGACGACTTCGGCAGCATCATCAATACCGTAGCGGCTGAGATCAACAGCGTCGATTTCGATAGCTTTATTTCTAAGATCGAAGCTGTCACGGCAACCATTCAGAGCAGTATTGCGACCGCTCAAAATTGGGCTACTGCTATCGGCAATATCACCGGATTGGAGAACCTCGGGCAGTTAATTGTTCGGGCGCTCCCCGGTGACACGACTGTCAAGTCGTATCTCGGTGGCTCGCTTGTTATCAAGCAGAGCGATTTGATTGAAGGCCGCATTGACGACGCACATGCCGTTACCCCCACGGACGCGGGCGGCTTGACGCCTGAAGCTATCCAGCGTGCGGCTTCCGGACGACCCGCACCGCGTGCGCCCGCTGCTTCGAAGACTGACCGCCTGCTTCAAAGGCTACCCGGCATACAGCCAAACCCCGTTAGCGATATTAAGCCCGTTAGCCTTGCCGAGTATCCGGTTCCGGCGAGCGGTGGCAGTGGCGGGAGCGGCGCCGGTAGCGGTGGTCGATCCCGTGGCGACTTCGCCCGCGACCTTCAAGAGCTTCAGTCTCGCACCCAGGCCATTCAATCGGCGACGGCAGCGCAGGCGGCGCTGAACCCGTTGATTGATGACTACGGCGCGGCGCTAGCGACGGCGCAAGCCAAGCAGCAGCTTTTGAACGCTGCCCAGCAGCAGAATAAAACCGTAACGCCGGAGATGGCCGCCCAGATCGATGCGGCGGCGCAGGCGTATGGGCGGGCGACGGCAGCGGCTGAACAGCTTCAGGAGCAGCAGGACAAGGTAAGGCGCTCGGCAGAAGAAGCCCTTGGAACCGCCCGCGACGTGACGAAGGGGCTTATTACCGATCTCGCCAGCGGCAAGAGCGGCGCGGAAGCCCTGTCGAATGCGCTCGCCAAGATCGGCGATGCGATCTTGAATAACCTTCTCGACAAGGTGTTCGACCTGAAGAACTTCACCGGCACCGGAAGCGCCGGGGGTGGCCTGTTCGGCGTCATCGGTTCCCTGCTCGGTTTCTCAGGAGGTGGATATACCGGCGACGGCGGGAAGTATGAGCCGAAGGGGATCGTTCACGGTGGCGAATTCGTCATGACGAAGGAGGCAACGCGCCGGATCGGCGTCCAGGCGCTCAATGCCATGAACTATGGCCGGGTGCCCGGCTACGCCGAAGGCGGCTATGTCGGTAACGCCCCGGCACTTCGCAAGCCGGACCTGAAGCCCGCAAACGCGAACAGCGCGCCGTCACAGACTATCACCGTCTCTTCAAACATCACCGTCAATGGTAGCGCGGGAACGCCGGAACAGAACAATGACCTCGCGAAGAAAATGGCGAGGGAATACGAAACTGCTGTTCGATCGACTGTTGCCGATGAACTCCGTCGCCAGAGCCGGCCCGGCGCGTTCGGCAACACTAGGAGCCGATGAAAAGGCTAAATGCCCTCAATCCCGCGAGCTTCCTGCCACTCTCTCATTTCTACGCACATCCGCCCTAGAAATGGATCGAGAAAGATGTGTTCGCTCGCGCCTAACGGGGTGAAGGTATAGAAGGCACCATCTAAGATGGACCAAGTGCCGATGATCTCCCCATCGGCAACAGTGATCACGTCACCCGTGTCGGTCTCACCCATGCCTTCGAACACAAACGTCCAATGCTTGGGAATATCCATGTCGTCTCCGAGTCGAATCGTTGTCGAGCACAAGTTGCGATACAACAATTTTGCCGTAAAGGCCGTCCGGCGCACCTTAGGACAGGAATGGATAGCAGCGTTTTGACTCGCTGGCGCGTTTCGTTCGCCCGGACGCGTCTTTCCTCGTTCGATGCCCGGAACGCCTCTCAGTGACTCGCTACGGCGGAATCGCGGAACTGCCCCTACCCGATCGGAGATCGGTTCCGCGACCGGGAGCGGAGCGACCGGGCCGGGACCCTCTCAGATCGAAGTGGGGTGCTTCCCGCCCGAAGCTTCCGCCCGCAGGATTAGAGAACCTTCCGGGCGGGAGTTTCAAGCGACAGCGCCGCAAGGCGCTGGCAAGGCCGAAGGCCGCGCAGGGAGCCGCCGCAGGCGGCGAGTGTCCGGCGACGTTATGGCGGATTCCTTGTCTTTTATTTGTATCTAATATCTACGTATCTACGTCCATAACATACGGGCAATAACGTCGCCGGACATTCCCCCTCCAAGCTTGCCGTAACGTCGCCGGACACTCAGCCTTATTTCTGCCTCTTTAATACTCCAATATTGGATTATTGAATCTTATTTGGAGCGTTTTCTTGTCTAAACCCGATTCCCTTCGCCTCTCTCCGCGCCGCCTGGAACAGCTTCACGCCATCGCGAATGCGCTTGACCTGTCAGTGACTGAAGCCGTCACCCATTTGATCCGCCGCGAAATCGCCGCTGGCACGATCCCGGCAGCAATTCCGGGCTTCAATGTCCACAGGGTAGCAGATGGCATTTTGATCCAGATCGATGACGGCCCCTCTAAGACCTATAGCGTGGAAAGCGCGCGAGCGCTCGCTTCCACCCTTCGAGGAACCGTTGCCGGTGAGGCTGGCGTTTTCAGCGTTCAGCATGGGTATAGTTTCATTCGCCTTGGCAGGGGATTCAAGCTCACCGCACCGATGCCCGGCCCCGAAGTCAGCATGACTGGCGACCTTGCGATTGATCTTGCCGAGCAGATTGAAAAGGCCGCAGAATAAAGAAAACCCCGGCGAGTGCTTAGCGCCGGGGTTTGTATGCCACAATCAATTGACAGATTGTTCACAATGAATAGCAAGATAAACGATCATAGTCAACAATTACTGAACAATGACCAGCCGGACGCGACCGGCGACGTTACGGCCAATTTCATGGCAAGCAGCCCGGTTGATCCGAAATTGGCAGGCGGCTTCGATCTCACCGAAGACGACATCGCCGAAATCGCGGCTTATGACGAGCAGCGCCAGCGTTCGCGACACAAGGCGGCATTTGAGGCTTGGCAGGAGAAGCATCGAGCAGATATCGAGCGCAACCGGCGCGGTGGCCACATTGCACAGGGGCTAGACGCCATTGATGAGCATCGCAAAACTCCTGAAGGCCGCGCCGACTACAACGCCAATCGCCGGATGAAGCGACGCAAGATCGCCGAAGCAGAGGGCCGGACCATCACCCCCCGGAAGCGTCACGAGACGCAGGACGATAGCCAGCAAGCCCACGCGGCGGCGAAACGCGATTACAAGAGCCGCAAGCAGAAGGAATTTGCTCTATTGTCGCCGGACGAGCAGCAAGCAATCCGCGACAAAGAGGCAGAGCGGAAGCGTAACAAGCGCAGGGAAAATAAGGAAATGGCCGTGAAGGCGCTTCAAGACAAGGCCATTTTCTAACTTTAGGGCGCTACCCGACGCGCTCCCGCTGCGAGCCTGCTATATAACCACGAATGTCAGTCATTATTGGCGTTGCGGCTGACAAAGGGTGTTTGCTAACATCTCACCCTGGACACCCCTACGTTTGCATGGCGTAGGGGTGTTTTTGTGGAAGGAGTAAGTAAGTATTTACTTATTCTAATTTGAATTCAAATAGTTAAACCGAAACATGCTTGCCAAATCATTAACGTTGAATCATCCGTGTTGCTGTTAGCAAGCACCAAGGAGACTCCACCATGCAGGAGCAATTTATTGACCTCGACCGCTACAATCTCGCCCTCGCCGGCCTCGAAGCGATTGCCCGGACGTTCGAACCGGCAGCGCCTGACGATCTCCGCTCTCGTATAGTTGAAGTGCTCGGTAATCTCGGCCTCTGGCCGATCACCTGTTTGACTGAACAAGCTTTCGAGCATGCGCCCCTCGCCGCATAAGGAAATGGCCATGAGCAAGACCGATAAGGAACTGTTCCGCGAGTATCTCCGCACGAAAGTCGAAGGCGAGACGGTGGAAGCGGCATACCTCGACGGATACGACTACTTCGACATTGACGAAGTCCTCGCCAGCTTGGCACGCGCCATCATCACGGCAGAGCCAGAGCCAGTAGCGGAACTTGATTTGGCCATCGAACGGTTCCGCACCGTGGCTGAAAACCTTGAGCATCTGAAGGCTGGCTTTCTCGCCTATCGTGCCGCGCAACCGCTCGATTAAAAGACGTGCGTCTCCAAAGTAGTGGGCCCGCCGACGGTGGCGGGTCTATCCCGTTCAGGAGCTACCATGACCATTAAATACGACGGGCTCACGCCAAAAGAAGCCGACGACCTTATGATTGGCCTTCTCGGGGTTACTGTTTGCGCGGAACTCGCCACCGCTCGAAGAATGACGCCCGCCGAGTGGGAAGAGCGCGATATCCTTGAATGGTCTCACAGCATCGCAAGTGCGATTTTTGATGTGGTCGAGAACCGACGCAAAGGTGCGCCATGACCAAGTTTAAGCCGGAAGACATTGAAAAGCACTTCCGCTGCCAGCACCCAGGATGCCCCGACTTTGCAATTGCGTTTTTCGTCGCCGAGATCGCGAAGAAGAACTGGAAAGGCGCAACCCTTGGTATGGCCGTAGGCATCACCATGCAGAACGTGCTTCGCCATTACATGACTGACTATGACCAGATGCTTCTAGTCGGGATCGATCGCAAGGAAGCCCGGCGACGGGTGCAGCCGAAGGTCAACGCCATAATTGGGAGCTGGAAGAAACAGCGGGCCGAACTGATTGCGCGGTCAGTTGAGAAGCGGATTGCTCCGAGGGAATTCGCGACTGAGCTACTCGCGACCGACAAGATCATTATGGATCGCTTGGGCGACTGATTGTGCATCTAAAGGCGGCGACACGGAACAGCCCCGCCTGAAAGTTAAAAGCCCGCCGGTTGGCGGGCTTTTTTATTACGCTGCTTTCGACCAGTCAGATCCATGCATTTCTAAACGCATTTCCATGTCGCCGATATGCGAGTCCAGCTCCGCCAAACGCTTGATCATGATCCCAACCTTCGATTCAGCATCGCAATGCTCCAGATACATGACGCGCAAGAAACGCTCGGCTGCCTTGTTAGCTACGGCTTTGGTCCTGGCTTTCTCCCATTTAGCAATAGATTGTTCATTGGTCCCAAGCACAGTCGCCAGAGCGCGTTGAGACAGGTCTAGCTCAAGTCGCAGATACCGAAATTCTGCGCCATTAAGCGGTCGAGTGAGGTTTACAATCTCCAAGCCAATTGCGTCATGCAATCCGCGGATATTGTTGATCGAAACAAGTTCTCCATATTCCGGGTGATTTTCGACTTCGTAACCATTCACAAGCACCACGTTGTCGAGCCCGGACTCCGTGTAGTGATAAGGCATTCTGCACCTTCCCAAGCATCGCGTCAGTAAGCAGTAATAACGATGACGCGCTTTTCCCATTCAATCACGGCAACCACTGTTAGGGCCTCTCCAGCCCCATGCCGGTATACTTCAGCCTGCCAGTTTCCCCTTATGTTCAAATAAGGATCACACTGGACAGTCCCCGATTCCAGACACTTTGCGATCGCTGCATGCGAGATGTTTCGCTCCGGATGATCTCGTTTCAGATGGGTGGAAACGGAGAATCGCCCCGCTTTTACCATCTGCACCACTTCATCCTTAAACTGGTCGCGTGACAGCTTCCTAGGCCGTCCAGCGTCCATACGAACCACCGTTCCCATGCAGCGCCTTTTTATAGTCTGACCTATACTTTATATAGGTAATGCTGCGTGGTGTAAACGAAAATCTGGCTGATCGGTTCCCCTCGCGAGTTATTAAGGCGCCGCGCGCAATCTCGAAATTGTCGCGAAAAGCCTCTTCTGCCAAAGGTCAATGTCGCCTGGTAGATCGAGGTCGATTAGACGACCGCCAGACCATGCCTCGGAGGTATTGCCCGTTACGGCCGCCAAGAAGGCCTCTTCAAGGCTTCTGTAGCTGCCAAGCTTTTCTCGATTGATTATGACCGTGTATCCCGAACCCTCGGGCAACAATGTCACTGGTCCAGCGTCGGACAAATATGTGTAGTAAAAATACTGCGTGCTCATTTTAACTCCCTGGATCAATCTGGCGCGTTTCTCGGTGCGCGCAGTCTGCGTTCTGACAAAGTAGAGTATGTTGTTTCGCGCCGAAAACACCGAATAGTGGATCGTCGACGACCGCTATGACTTTCATCTTGCCGGTCTGGCATAAAGGACACGTTTCCCCAGATTTTAATGCCCGTATGTCGTCCTTGAGCTTTTTGATCTCGGCTTCTTTCTCGTGCAGCGCTTCCTTTGCATCAGACAGTGCCATCTTGATATCGGCTAAGTTGCCGTAGAGATCAGCCATCTTCGACTTGTAACTGGCGGCATCCAGACCCCGTTCCAAGTCTCTAAGGTCTTTGACGAGCTTCACACTCTGACCGGCAAGGGCGAGCGCCCCCATAATGTCCATGGCTTCAATCCCTGATTCGTGTTCTGGAACGAGTGTATTCCGGGTAGATCCACCCTCATAACCACAATGTTGCATTCACTCCAAGAAAACTGGGACAAAATAGGAACATAGATGACCTTGCGGTAGCAGGCAGGGAATAGGTTAATTGAAAGCCTGCCGCGCTGATTCGTGCGTGTGAAGGTCCACGATGGCAACCTCATTGGAGACTACCATGGAAGACAATGTAAAGAAGTCTTTGGACGACATTTTCAATCGCCATCGCGAGGCGGAGCAGGCGCGTCAGGTTCAGAAAGAAGCGGTGGTAAGTGCCGAAGCCAAATTCAAGGCCGAGTTCGCGGAGGCAATCGACAGCATTATCCAACCAGTCATGAATGAGATTGGCGAATATATCAAATCGCAGGGCTACGATTTCCGGATAGACCGCAAGGCCGAACGGGTGGAAAATCAGAGAACTGGCCAGACCACGCCCGCCAGCGTAAGCCTCGTGATTATCACGAAAGACGAGCCCCGACACTCTCAGAAGAATCCGTCCTTCACCATATTTGCGGAAGTCCATAGCAAGAAAGTTCGGTTCCTCGAAAGCACTCCCAGCATGTCAGGCCCCGCTGGCGAATACCCACTCACAGCACTGACACGCGAGATAGTTCAAGCCGGAATAGTGAAATTGTTAAATCGAGTGTTCCGATAGCGCACATGGAGGCCTAATTTTGCGAAAAAAATCACAAAATAGCGCCGGTCACAAGGTCACAAATTAGCATATACTAATAGTGATTATATCAATATCTTTCAGAGGCTTATCTATTGCGCCGGTGAGAGTTTCGAGTTTTCGAGTCTCTCATCGCCCACCATTTTTCCTCTTGAGTTTCGAAGAGTAATGTCGAGCCGCAGTGATCTGCCGCGGATTGGCTCAATGCAGCTATCTGCCTCTGCAGAAGCTGTCTTACATGAACGCGAACCGACATTCGGCAAGACATTCCGGCACAGTATAGCTGTCCGGCAGGTCAAATGCGGCGCCGTCTGGGAAGCCAGGTTCCACCAAAACGGACTACTCCAGCCTCCGCGCACCTCCTATTGGGCGAATGGATGAGGGCGGGCGAAAATGAGACTATTCGTCGCCCGGAAGTCTCCGCGCTTGAAGGCTTACCGCGCCGGGGGGTGCCATGAGAACTCTATGCTCCGCATTGACGCTGTGCATTGCGATTGCCCTTTGCACGCCAAGCTCCATCTATGTCAGCCTGCCCGGATACGCCTTCAAGACGAATCCGAAATGCCAGCGCCACGTACCGAAGACGAAGTTTGACAGAAGGTGCGACCAGCCGATACTGGGCTTCAAGGACTTTACGCCTCCGCTTGTGACCGTCCTCGGGATCTGAAGATCCTGCTCGGCTGCCGGCAAATCATCCCTTCGCCAACTCCTGATCCACCGCCGAAACCAGCCGCGAATCATCTGCCGTCACATCGGGCGCGAAGCGGGCGGCGACTTTGCCGTCGCGGCCGATCAGGAATTTTTCGAAATTCCAGAGAATGTCGTCCTCGTCGCCGCCTGATATGCCGTGGGCATTCAGGCGTTCGCGCATCGGACCCTCGCCCGTCGTCTTCACGCCTGATTTGGTCAGCTGCCGGTAGAGCGGGTGCTGGGCCTCGCCCTTGACCGAGATCTTAGAAAAGATCGGGAAGGTGACGTCATAGGTGGTGGTGCAGAAATCGAGGATCTCGGCGTCCGTGCCTGGTTCCTGGCCCTTGAAGTCGTTGGCGGGGAAAGCGGCGATGACGAAGCCGCGCCCGCGCTTTTCGCCATAGAGTCTTTCGAGCCCCTCATATTGCGGCGTGAGCCCGCATTTCGAGGCGACGTTGACAATCAGAAGCACCCTGCCCTTGTATTCATTCAGCGTGGTCTGTCGACCATCCACCGTCTTGACCGGAATATCCAGCACATTGCCCGTCATGGGAACCTCCAATTGGCACGGATCGTTCCGGGAGCTTAGCAATATCGCCGTCATTGTCATCAGGGTGAAGATCAACTCGGCGTCAGCATCCCGGCGTCGCCGTTTGGCGACACCGGGATAGCCCGTCAAGCGGGCGAGGTTTCCCGTACGTCATCGAGTAGGAAATGGACGACGAGATAATCCGTCTTGTAGTGACGGCCGCTGTCCGAGACGGATTCGACGCTGCCGCCATCCTTTGGATGCCAGGGATGATAATGAGGGTTGGTGGTGATGAGCGTGATGGCCTTGCCGGCGAACGGCCCCTCGCCCAAGCGGAAGCGCATCTCGGCGAGCGGCCAGATTCGCTCGTAATCTTCCATGGCGATGCGCGCCTTCAGCGCTTTCCGGTGCAGCGGCTCGCCGGCGCCTGCTTCTGCGGATGATTCCAGCATCACTTCTTCGGCATGGGCAATGATGGCATTGAACTCTTCGGGCCACATCCGTCTCATGAAGTCGCTCCTCCCAGGGCTCTTTCGTCATTCACAGGTGAAACTTAACCTTTTGTCCGCAAGAAGCAAATTCTTGTCATGCCGTTGTCATCCGCCTCGGCTGCTCCTACGTTCCCTTCGAACCGCACCAGGGCCGTCAGCCGCCCCAATCCCGAGATCAAAGATGAAGACACGTGAAGAAAGGCAGGCGCTGCGGGCGAGCATGCCGCGCACCCCGCTCAGCGCCCATCATATAGAAAACGCCCGGCTGCTGCCGGATCGGGGCGAACTGCTCTACCGAATCCCGAATGGCGGCATCGGCGTCGAGGTGGGGGCGGCCTTCGGCGAGTATACGGCGGAGATCCTGGAAAAGAATCGCCCGGCCCAGCTTTATCTCATCGATCCCTGGTCGATGGATCGCTACAGCTCCGGGCTCGACGCGATTCACACGAATTTCGCGGCCGAGATCGAGGCTGGCCGGCTGCACCTGATGCAAGGCACATCGCTCGACAAGCTCGCCGAATTCGAGGATGACTTCCTCGACTGGGCCTATATCGACACCGATCATTCTTTCGAGCTCACCTGGCAGGAGCTCCTGCTCTGCGAGAGGAAGGTGAAGCGCACAGGACGCATTGCCGGCCATGATTTCTGCACCGGCAACACCGTCAAACCGATCGTCTACGGTGTCGTCGAGGCGGTTACGAAATTCTGCAAGGATTATGGCTGGCAATTCGAATTCCTGACGGTCGAATCACACGCGCATTTTTCCTATTGCCTGAAGCGCCTTTGATCAGTTCACGCCTTGCCGGAATATTGTTCGTCGCTGACCTTTTCCATCCAGTCGACATGGCTGCCGTCCAATGCCTCGTGAATGGCAATATGCGTCATCGCCGTCTCCGGGCCGGCGCCGTGCCAGTGTTTTTCGCCCGGCGCAAACCAGACGGTGTCGCCGGCGCGGATCTCGCGAATCTCCCCGCCCCAGCTCTGGGCAAGGCCCTTGCCTGAGGTGACGATCAGCGTCTGGCCGAGCGGATGCGTGTGCCAGGCCGTGCGGGCGCCGGGTTCGAAGGTGACGGAGGTTGCCCTCACCCGGGCCGGGGCCGGCGGCTCGATCAGCGGATCCTGGCGGACGGCGCCGGTAAAATAGTCGGCCGGCGGCTTCGTCGAGGGGCTGGAGCCAGCGGGTTTGATCTCCATGATCGTTCCTTTCCATCCAATAGCGTTGAAGCCTTGTCTCCGGACGATATTTGATCGAGGCGACCGATCAAGACCGGATCGGCAATTGCCGCACAGTTGCCCGCCTGATAGGCCAGTGTCTTTCATAACCTAGGAGATGTTCATGAAACACCATGCTTTTGGCCGCATGCCGTTCACCGTCACCAATGTCGGCTTCGGCGCCTGGCAAATCGGCGGCTCCTGGGGCAATATCAGCGAGGCGGACGGGCGGGCGGCGCTGAACGCCGCGCTCGATGCCGGTATGACGTTCATCGACACGGCGGATGTTTACGGCGACGGCCGCTCGGAAAAGATCATTGCCGATGTTCTGAAGACGCGCGGCGGCGAGCGCCCGATGGTCGCAACCAAGGCAGGCCGCCGCCTCAACCCACATGTCGCGGAAGGATATACCAAGGCCAATCTCCAAGGCTTCATCGACCGCAGCCTCAAAAACCTCGCGGTCGACAGCCTCGATCTCGTGCAGTTGCACTGCCCGCCGCGCGAGGTGCTTTACCTGCCTGAGGTCTTCGAGGGCCTCGACGCACTGCAGAAGGCCGGAAAGATCAAGGGTTATGGCGTTAGCGTCGAAAAAGTCGAGGACGGGCTGAAGGCCATCGAATATCCCGGCGTCGTCAGCGTCCAGATCATCTACAACATTTTCCGTCAGCGCCCCGACCATCTGTTCTTCGAGGAAGCACGTCGCAGGAATGTGGCGATCATCGCGCGCGTGCCGCTGGCAAGTGGTCTTCTCTCCGGCAAGATCAGCCGCGAGACGCAGTTTGCCAGCGACGACCATCGCAATTTCAACCGCCACGGCGAAGCTTTCGATGTCGGCGAGACCTTTGCCGGCGTACCCTTCGAGGTCGGGCTGCAGGCGGTCGAGGAAGTGCGCAAGCTGGTGCCGGCCGGCGCCACCATGGCCGCCTTCGCGTTGCGTTGGATCCTGATGGCTGAAGCCGTTACTGTCGTCATCCCCGGCGCCCGCAATGCCGAACAGGCGAGAGCCAATGCGGCCGCAGCCGATCTCGCGCCGCTCTCGCCCGATGTCATGGTGGCGACGCGCGAGATATACAATCGGCTGATCGCGCCGCATGTGCATCAGCGCTGGTGAGGCTGGAGCGAGTCGCTTTTTTTTGAAGGCTGCAGCGAGCCGAGAGCGGCCCGTCATCCGGCTGCCGCCACCGTCTCCCCGCAAGCGGGGCGAAGGGATATGCCGCACGTGCTTCCTTCACCTCGACGTTGCGCTTGGCACGTCCCCTCGCCCCGTTTTAACGGGGAGAGGGTTAGGTGAGGGGCAACCTTCAGTTCGTGGCACTCAGCTCGACCGGAAAGAACAAGGTCTCGCCGGAAGAGTCGCTCACACCGTCATTGTCGGTGACAGCGTATGGCTTGCCGGAGGCGTCGAAGGTGAAGCCTTCGAGCTTGTCGAGCACATAGCCGTTCGTCGCGGCCTTGAGTTCGCCGAGGAAGTCGTGCGCTTCGGTCTTCTTCACGACCGGCAGCTCGCCCCCGAGCTTGGCTGGCTTCAGTTCCGAGATCGCCACCTTGTAAAGCTTCTTCAACTTGGCGGCGTCGCCGACCAGATTATCGCGCTCGATGATGTAAACGCTGTCGCCGTCGGCGGAGATCTCAGACAGGCCAACCCAACCGCTTTCCGTCTTGTCGAGCGGATAGCGCACTGCGCCCCATTCCTTCTTCTTCGGATTGTAGGAGACGAGCTTGACGAAGCCCTTCTCGTCGTCACCCCACTCGCGCTGGACGGCCATCCAGAGCGTGGCATCGTCGCCGGTGCCGACAATGGTGACACCCTCGAAGCCGTAGCGGATTTCGTTGGCGGCGAGTTCCCTAGGCAGGGCGATCTCGGCCTTGATGTCGCCCTTGGCATTGACGTTGTAGAGGGCGTGCGGGATGAGGCGTTCGCTATAGCCCTCCGAGGCGAGCCAGAAGGAGCCGTCGGCTGCGACCGCAATGCCTTCGATATCGAGCTTCTGGGCCGGAGCGCCGTCACGCTTGACGACGAGGGCGTCGGTGATGACAGCCGGTTTCTTGGTGGCGTCGATCGTGTAGATCGTCGGCTGCGAGCCCAGAAAGCTGTCGCTGACGGCGTAGAGCATGCCCGGTTTGCCGGGAACGGCGGCAAGACCCGAAAGCGCTGCGAAACCGATCGGGTCGCCGTCCTTCTCGGCGGAGACGATCTGTGGATAGGCTTTTTCGCCTTCCGAGCGCTCGTATATCATCACGTGCGAGCGCACCCCGCCGTCCTTGCCGAGATCGAGTTCATTTGCGGTCGCAAAGAGATTACGCTGGGGGATAGCGACCCCGCCTTCCGGCGAAATGCCCGACGGCAGAAGCTGCACGAGTTCGGGGTCGGCGCCGGTATCCTTATAGACGCCGACGACCGAGGCGCGCTCGGCAAGCAGGAAGAAATACTGGTCATCGCCGAACTTGGCGGCTTCGAGGCCTTCCGGCTCGACGCCCTTCGATCCCGAACGGCTTTCCGGATAATGGCCGATATGGGCGACGGCGCGTTCGAAGGATGCGCCCGATTCGTAGAGGACCTTGCCCGTCTTGTCGAAGATGGTGAAGCCGCGCGAGCCGCCCTGATAGTCGCCTTCATTGGCGACGACGAGGCGGTTGTCGTCCAGCCACTTCACGGCATCCGGCTCGCGCAGGACGCCTTTCGATTCGCTCGAGAATTTCAGGGCGCCGTCGCGCTTCGTGTCGATGCCGGAGAGATCGACGCTGCCGGCGGTAAAGTGGGTCTTCACCTGAGCCGTGTTGGCATCGATGATGACGATCTCGTTATTTTCCTGCAGCGTGAGCGCAATCTCGTTCTGCCCGTTGAAGGCCACGAATTCCGGCTCCGGATCTTCAGGGGCAACACCGGCGAGACCGTTCAGCGCCACATGCTTGATGGCGCCGCAGTCGACGGTGCCGTTGTTGACCTGGAAAACGGCGAGCTCGCCGGCCGGCATCTGCGGGATCTTGCCGTCATTGACCTCTTCGTCGCGTTCGTTTTCGATCGCGATGGCGCCGAGCGTCTTGTCCTTGTTGAGGGCAATCGAATCCGGCTGGCCACCGAGATCGCAGATGTTCTCGATCTTCTTCGTCGCCACGTCGACGATTGCGAGACGGCCTGAGGGCTTGGCCTTGCTTTCGGAGGTGTTGACGGCAACCAGCGCCTTGCCGGCGCTCGAGGTAACCGATGTCGGCTCGCCATCCATCATCAGCGCGCCGGCGGCTTTCGGGGCCTTGGCGTCGGTAATGTCGATGAAGCCGATCGCGCCGAGCGGACTGTCGCTATAGATCAGTGTGTTGCCGTCGTCGGTCGCGGTGATGATTTCCGCGGATGTCGGCGACAGCTTGTCCTTGTCAGCAGGCAGGTTCTGGGCGACCGGGAAGGAGGCGATGCGGTTGAAAACCGGCTCGGCCGCGGCCGGGACGGCAACGGATGCGAGAAGCACGGCAGCGAGCGCTGCCTTGCGCGATAAAATTGTCATGAAATCCCCCAATGTCGAAAGATCGAATAGAGGGGTTTTGCGGGACTGCCATGACAGAGACATGACAGTCCGCGAGTTTTCAGAGGTCGGCGTCAGGCCGGCTGCCTTTCCCGGCGCATCTCGTTTTGCATGATGAAGAGCGACGCTGAAAGAATGAGCGCGGCGCCCAGCCACAGATAACCGGCCGGCGCATAACCGAAAAACAGCCAGCCGGCGAGCACGTTCAGCGGCAGCTTCAGATCATCGAATGGCTGGACATAGGCGGCGTCAGCACTGGCATAGGCTAGGGTCAGCAGATATTGCGCCACGACCGTCAGGAGGCCCGCCACAAGGAAGAGCGCGAGTGTCGTGCCTGTCGGTACGGCGAAGCCCGCCGCAAGTGCCAGACCGCCGTTGATCGGCGTCAGCAGCACCAACAGCCAGACGGTGATGGTCTCTGGCCTCTCGATACCGGTCAGGCCCTTGGTGATGAGCGAGGAGGCACCCCACAGCAGTGCCGAGAGCACCGGCAGGAGCGCTGCCCAGGTGAAACTATCAGACCATGGCTGGAGGATGATCATCGCGCCGGCAAAGCCGACACCGGTCGCTGCCCAGCGGGCCGGGCCGACGCGCTCACCGAGGAACAGGCGGGCGCCGAGAATGATGAAGAAGGGTGAGGTCATGACCAGCGCGATCGCCTGCCAGATCGGCACTGAGGCAAGACCGGAAACCCAGGCTTCGACACCAAGCGCGGCAAAGAGGACGCGCACGACGTGCCGCCGGGGATAGTCGGTACGCATCGCCGCAAGGCCTGATTTGCGCAGGAAAGGCAAGGAGAAGAGGAAGGCGATTGCATATTGCCAGAAGGCTGCGGAGGCTGGCGGAAAGGCGAGTTTCATGGTTAGCCACTGGGTGACGACGTTGAGCAGCGAGAAGGCCACGCCTCCAAGCACCATGAAAGCAGCGCCGGCAAAGGCGCGAGAACGCGGCATTGTAAGGGAAATCTGATTCATGTCTTCCATCCAGAACTACAGCGCCGCGCGTCTTTCCAGACGCGCAAAGGACGCTGTAGCGCTTTTAATTGCTGCATAATTCATCCTTAAATCGATTCCGATTTAAGGAATTATGCAGGCGACCAACATAAATCAGGACGCATGAGGCGACGGCGCGCAGGGGCCGGCAGTCCCCTGCCCGCTCACGGCCATGCTCATTCTCTTTCTTCCGGACTATACCGTCGGCTCCGGAATCGCACCGGATCTGCTGACCCTTCCCCGGCCGAAGCTTGAGAAGGCGCTCGCGGGCTCGGGCCACAGCCCTTACCGCCGGTGGGGACTTTCACCCCGCCCTGAGAACAGCATTGTTGGTAAGACAAAGCGCTGCATACGGCAAGCGGCAAAACAAAAGGGGTCCGGCAGCGCCGAACCCCTCGAAAACCTGCTCAGCCGTTCTCGTTTACGGCCGGCGGATGATGAATCAGCCGTTGACGGCGTCCTTCAGGCCCTTGCCGGGCGTGAACTTCGGCACGTTGCGGGCCGGAATGTCGACTTCAGCGCCGGTCGACGGGTTGCGGCCCTTCGTTGCAGCGCGATGAGAAACGGTGAAGCTGCCGAAACCAGCGAGGCGGATATCGCCCTTGTTCTTGAGTTCGGCCTGGACAACGTCGAAAACCGCGTCAACAGCGGAAGCCGCGTCAGACTTCGTCAGTCCTGCCTTTTCGGCCACTGCGGACACGAGTTCATTCTTGTTCATGTTTCCACCCCTTTCTAAATGGTATGAAACGACTCAAATCTAAGCTAGGCGCAGAATAGGTTTCATCAGGCCCGCCGAAAACCCAAAAGCCCTGCAAATCAAGGAAAAGCAAGCGTCTCCATGACGTTTTCACAAAAAAGGCTGGCGTTTCCGCCAGCCTTTTCTCGTCTTTTGCGCGAATAGGGCTCAAATGTGGCAAATGCCGCTCAATGCGCTATGGTCGCGCCCGAATCGTCGAGACCTTCGACCGACGTGATGACCGGCGTTTCCACCGTGCCATCCCACTCGATCGGCTCCGGCCGACGGATCAGCGCATGCTTGATCACCTCGCCCATCCGCGAGACCGGGATGATCTCCATGCTGTTCTTCACGTTATCCGGAATCTCCGCCAGGTCCTTGGCGTTTTCTTCCGGAATCAGCACTTTCTTGATGCCGCCGCGAAGCGCCGCAAGCAGCTTTTCCTTGAGACCGCCGATCGGCAGCACCCGGCCGCGAAGGGTGATTTCACCGGTCATGGCCACATGCTTGTTGACCGGGATGCCGGTCATGATCGAAACGATGGCGGTTGCCATGGCGACGCCGGCCGACGGGCCATCCTTCGGCGTCGCACCTTCCGGCACGTGCACGTGGATGTCGTTCTTTTCGAACATCGGCGGTTCGATGCCGAAATCGACAGCGCGCGAGCGGACGTAGGAAGCCGCCGCCGAGATCGATTCCTTCATGACGTCCTTCAGATTGCCGGTAACCGTCATGCGGCCCTTGCCCGGCATCATCACGCCTTCGATGGTCAGCAGCTCGCCGCCGACTTCCGTCCAGGCAAGACCGGTCACGACGCCGACCTGATCCTCGCCCTCGGCTTCGCCATGGCGGAAGCGCGGGACGCCCAGATAGTCGGCGATGTTGGCGGCCGTCACGTGAACGGACTTCGTCTTGCCCTTGATGATCTCGGTGACCGCCTTGCGGGCGAGCTTCATCAGTTCGCGTTCGAAGCTACGGACACCGGCTTCACGGGTGTATTGCTGACTGATCGCCATCAGGGCGTCGTCACTGACCGAGAACTCTTCCGGCTGCAACGCATGTTCCTTGATGGCCTTCGGCAGCAGGTGCCGCTTGGCGATCTCACGCTTTTCGTCCTCGGTGTAGCCGGCGATACGGATGATCTCCATGCGGTCCATCAAGGGCGCCGGAATGTTCAGCGTGTTCGCCGTCGTGATGAACATCACGTCCGACAGGTCGTATTCGACTTCCAGATAGTGGTCCATGAAGGTCGAGTTCTGCGCCGGATCGAGCACTTCGAGCAAGGCCGAGGACGGGTCGCCGCGGAAATCCATGCCCATCTTGTCGATCTCGTCGAGCAGGAAGAGCGGGTTGGACTTCTTCGCCTTCTTCATCGACTGGATGACCTTGCCGGGCATCGAGCCGATATAGGTGCGGCGGTGACCGCGGATTTCGGCTTCGTCGCGAACGCCGCCGAGCGCCATGCGGACATACTCACGGCCGGTCGCCTTGGCGATCGACTGGGCGAGCGAGGTCTTGCCGACGCCCGGAGGGCCGACGAGGCAGAGGATCGGGCCCTTGATCTTGGTGGCGCGAGCCTGCACGGCGAGATATTCGACAATGCGTTCCTTGACCTTGTCCAGACCGAAGTGATCGGCCTCGAGGATCTTCTCGGCATTGTTGAGGTCGGCCTTGATCTTCGACTTCTTGCCCCACGGAATGCCGAGCAGCCAATCCAGATAATTGCGCACGACCGTGGCTTCCGCCGACATCGGGCTCATCTGGCGCAGCTTCTTCAGCTCCGCCTCGGCCTTTTCACGGGCCTCCTTGGACAGCTTGGTCTTGGAGATGCGCTCTTCCAGTTCGCTCATCTCGTCACGGCCTTCCTCGCCGTCTCCGAGCTCCTTCTGGATCGCTTTCATCTGCTCGTTGAGATAATATTCGCGCTGGGTCTTCTCCATCTGGCGCTTGACGCGCGAGCGGATGCGCTTTTCGACCTGCAGCACCGAGATCTCGCCTTCCATGAAGCCGAGAGCCTTTTCGAGACGCTGCTTGACGCTCGTCGTCTCCAGCATCTCCTGCTTCTCGGTGATCTTGATCGACAGATGCGAGGCGACCGTATCGGCGAGCTTGGAATAGTCGTCGATCTGGCTGGCGGCACCGACCACTTCCGGCGAAATCTTCTTGTTCAGCTTCACATAGCTTTCGAATTCGGAAACGACCGAGCGCGACAAGGCTTCCAGTTCGACCGGATCGTCATGGGGCTCCTCGAGCACATGGCCGAGCGCCTCATAGAAATCCTCACGGCTCGTATAAGTGTCGATCTCGGCGCGGGCGCGGCCTTCGACCAGAACCTTGACGGTGCCATCAGGCAGCTTCAGCAGCTGCAGCACGTTTGCCACGGTGCCGACATTGTGGATCGCCGAAGGGTCCGGATCATCGTCGCTGGCGTTGATCTGCGTCACCAACATGATCTGCTTGTCCGAGCCCATGACCTCCTCGAGCGCACGGATCGACTTTTCCCGTCCGACAAACAGCGGCACGATCATATGCGGGAAAACCACGATGTCACGCAAAGGCAGAACAGGGTAGGCAGTGCTGCTCGCTACAGACGTTTTCTTCGTCATTTTTTATCCTTTCCATCGTCCCGTTGCCGGGCTCTTTGCACGGCCGCTTGGGATCAGCCGGCACTCTCACTTGGCCTACAAGTGGAGGTTCTTACTATTCTTTTCAAGCCACGCTAACGCCCTCGTTCCCCGCATATGACAGCTTCGTTACAACGGAACACCAGCACTATGAAACGCGTGGCTGGACCGGCGCTTACCACTTCCGACCCGGCTATATACAACGCCAGCAATACACTCACGGAATCACTGCATCATTGCCAAGCATCGCCCCTTGCGCAACATCGGCAAAGGCAAGCTCCAGTTCCCACCGGCAAAATACTAACAGCGCCTCGCATGGTTTTTCAAATAGAAAGGGGCTCGCCTATGGCAAGCCCCTTAAAATAACGGTGCGAAAACCATAAGATTACGCGGAAGCGTTGGCTTTTTCTTCCTGACGATCGGCATAGATGTAGAGCGGACGAGCCGAGCCGCGCACCACCTCCTCCGAGATGACCACCTCGCGCACGCCTTCCAGCGTCGGCAGTTCGAACATCGTGTCGAGCAGGATCTTCTCCATGATCGAACGAAGGCCGCGGGCGCCCGTCTTGCGCACGATCGCCTTGCGGGCGATTTCGCGCAATGCATCCTCGTGGAAGGTGAGTTCCACATCTTCCATCTCGAACAGCCGCTGATACTGCTTGATCAGCGCGTTCTTCGGCTCGGATAGGATCTGGATCAGCGCGTCCTCGTCGAGATCCTCGAGCGTCGCCAAAACCGGCAGACGGCCGATGAACTCGGGAATGAGGCCGAACTTGACCAGATCTTCCGGCTCCAGTTCGCGCAGGACTTCGCCGACGCGGCGGTCGTCCTGAGCTTTCACAGTCGCGCCGAAGCCGATCGAAGTCTTCTCGCCGCGGGCGGAGATGATCTTGTCGAGGCCGGCGAAGGCGCCGCCGCAGATGAACAGGATGTTCGTCGTGTCGACCTGCAGGAATTCCTGCTGCGGGTGCTTGCGGCCGCCCTGCGGCGGAACGGAAGCGACCGTGCCTTCCATGATCTTCAACAGCGCCTGCTGCACGCCCTCGCCCGAGACGTCGCGGGTGATCGACGGATTGTCGGACTTGCGCGAAATCTTGTCGACTTCGTCGATGTAGACGATGCCACGCTGCGCGCGTTCTACATTGTAGTCGGCCGCCTGCAGGAGCTTCAGAATGATGTTTTCGACATCCTCGCCGACATAGCCGGCTTCCGTCAGCGTCGTCGCATCCGCCATGGTGAAGGGAACGTCGATGATGCGGGCGAGCGTCTGGGCCAGATAGGTCTTGCCGCAGCCTGTGGGTCCGACGAGCATGATGTTCGACTTCGCCAGCTCGACTTCGCCGTTCTTGGAGGCGTGCGCCAGGCGCTTGTAATGGTTGTGAACGGCGACCGACAGGATCTTCTTCGCCTGCCGCTGGCCGATGACGTATTCGTCGAGGACCTTGATGATGTCCTGAGGCGTCGGGACGCCGTCGCGGGACTTGACCATCGAGGACTTGTTCTCCTCGCGGATGATGTCCATGCACAATTCGACGCATTCATCGCAGATGAAGACGGTCGGTCCGGCAATCAGTTTCCGGACTTCGTGCTGGCTCTTTCCGCAGAACGAACAATAGAGGGTGTTCTTGGAGTCGCCGCCGTTGCTGCCGCTGACCTTGCTCATATCACTTTCCTTCCAGCACGCCGCATTTCAAGGCGAAATCGCGGTCCACTCTATCAGCTCCTGGCGGCACTCCGTTTCCGGAGCCTTTGCCGAGAAGGGCTTCAGGGGCTACAAACCGGTCCCAATCAACCATGTCAGGGTCCCGGCGGCAACGAATTCCCCTTCGAATGCCGAATGCTATGTCATAAAAATTCAACATAGCATTAATAGTTACTATTAGCGTCTTCGTCGCCAGTTGAAAGCCTTGTTCGATCACAAATGAGATAGAACTGTGGCGAGGAAAACACCATCCCAATTAATTACTAGGCCTGCTCGCCTTCCATCTCGAGGCGCGATGTCAGAACCTTGTCGATCACGCCCCAGCCTTGGGCCTCGTCCGCATCCATGAAATGGTCACGATCGAGCGTCTTTTCAACTTCCTCGTAGCTGCGGCCGGTGTGCTTGACATAGACCTCGTTCAGCCGGCGCTTCATCTTCAGGATGTCGCGGGCGTGGCGCTCGATGTCCGAGGCCTGGCCCTGGAAGCCGCCCGAGGGCTGGTGAACCATGATGCGGGAATTCGGCGTGGCGAAGCGCATGTCTTTGTGGCCGGCCGCCAGCAGCAGCGAACCCATGGACGCGGCCTGGCCGATGCAGAGCGTCGAAACCGCGGGTTTGATAAACTGCATCGTGTCGTAGATCGCCATGCCCGCGGTGACGACGCCACCGGGAGAATTGATGTAGAGAGCGATTTCCTTCTTCGGGTTTTCCGCCTCGAGGAAGAGAAGCTGGGCGCAGACGAGCGTCGCCATGTGATCCTCGACGGCGCCGGTCAGAAAGATGATGCGTTCCTTCAACAGGCGGGAATAGATGTCGTAGGAGCGTTCACCGCGATTGGTCTGTTCCACGACCATCGGCACGAGGGCCATTGCGGTATCAACTGGGTTTCTCATGTGCGTCCTTTGTCAACGTCATGCCGGCACGCCGGGAATCAAAGAAAATGTCTTATCCCTACATAGAGTGTCCCTGCCCTCCTCTTCAAGACACGCATTGGGATAACGTTAAGAAGACGCGGCAAGGCCACAATGCTTGGGCGCCGACAGCCTCTTTCTCGCAAACGCCTGTCGGCCGCGAGCCCTCGATGTCGTCTCCCCCCGCTTTTCTACATGACAGAATGAAGGAAAGGTTACTCCATTCGACAGCGCTCAAGCACGTTTACCCAACGGAAAGCCTATCGCCAGATACCGGCCGAAAATCATGCCGCAGTGCAACGACATTAAGGAACTGGCGAGCTTCCTCCGCAAGGATGCGGGCCAACAGACAAGGTCGACGGGCAAGGGGTTGCTGCCGTGTTCAATATCGCTACAGGTCTCGCCATCTGGTGTTCGGAGGCCATGACGCTCGCTCTGGTGCTCTTCGTCGCCTGGCGCCACAATGTCAGAAATGAAGCCTATCTCTATTGGGGCCTGGGCTTCTTTCTGACCGCCATAGGCTTCGCGATGATCTCGCTGCGCAGCGAAATCCCCAGCCTGTTTTCCATCGAGGTGGGCAATGCCATCGCGCTGCTCGGCCAGAGCGCCTGGGTGGCGGGTTTTCTCGCACTCGACCGCAAGAAGATCGAATGGTGGGCTCTGCTGCCGCCGGCAATCTGGCTGGCCGGGGTCTTTCTGCCGTGGGTCAACACTGATTATTCCAACCGCGTCGTGCTCTATAATCTCGCTTCGGCGACGGGCGCCACGGCATTGGCCATGGCGGTCGCCGCCGGCGACATCCGCCGCGAGCGCACCCGCACTAAGCTTATGGGGGTGTTCGTCATCCAGGGCTGCCTGTGTTTCGGCTCGGCGCTGACGATGGCGGTGACGCTGCCAAGCGATATCGAGGCCACCAATCTCGGTGGCGTCTCGGCCATGGCAAGCGCCTTCCTGCTCACTATCGCCTTCGCGCTCACCTGTCGACTGGTGATGGAGCGCTCCGAACGGCATCTGCGCGCTATGACGCTGACCGATTCCCTGACCGGCGTGCTCAACCGCCGTGGCCTGCTCGGCTATTTCGAGTCCATCCAGGAGAGAGCCCATAGCGAGCAGCGGCAGGTCGCGGTGATCCTTTTCGACCTCGATCATTTCAAGCGCGTCAACGACCGTTTCGGCCATCAATCCGGCGACGCGGTGCTCACCGCCTTCGCGCGCATGGCCCGGCAATATATTCCAAGCAACATTTTCGGCCGCATGGGCGGGGAAGAATTCGCCGCCTTCGCAGCTGTCGCGGATCAGACGGAAGCCGAGGCGATCGCCGAAGCGATCCGTACCGAATTCTGCCGCTTTCCCGTCAGCACTGGCGAAGCAATCGTTCCGGTCACGGTGAGCATCGGCATCGCGCTCGCCTCCTCGATCGAAGCCAATATCGACAAACTGATCTCAGCCGCCGACCGGGCTCTCTATGCGGCCAAGGCCGCCGGCCGCAATTGCACGGTCACCTTCGGCGAAAAGGAAGCGGCGGCTCCAGCGCCAGTCACGCCGAGCACCACCGCCGGCGAGCTCGTGCCGACGGTCGACGACCAGGTCGAGGCGCTGCGGCGCATGGGCGCGCTGTCACGGGCCGGCTAGCCGCAAGTCTGAAAACAGATTCAATCCCCAGGCTCAGACAAAAATCTCGATATTGTCAGCGCGTCTGATCGGGCGTGCCCGGCTTCCGCCGGCCTTTCTCTCCCGCATCTTTTACAGGCCGAACAAATCCGTTAAGCCTCAACGCATGACCATACCGCCCTTTCTCTCGATCGATCGCGCCAGCCGCCATGTCTCACTGGATGCTCGCAACCCGGCCTTCTATGGCAATCCGAACGCCGTCTATGCGGCTCTTCACGCCCACTGCCCGACCTTTTACTGGGAGGAGCAGAAGCAGTGGTTCTTCACCGGCTACGACCATGTGAACGGACTGTTGCGCGACCGCCGCTTCGGCCGGCAGATCTTGCATATCGCCAGCCGGGAGGAACTCGGCCTTGCCGATCCGATGCCGCATCTTGAAAGTTTCGATCTCTCGGAACGTTATTCCCTGCTCGAGCTGGAACCGCCCGAGCACACGCGGCTGCGCACGCTCGTCAACCGCGCCTTCGTCTCCCGCCATGTCGAGAAGATGAAGCCGGAGCTTGTCGAGCTTGCCAATCGGCTGATCGACGGCTTTGCGGAGAAGGGCGAGGTCGAGCTGCTCTCGGCCTTTGCCGACATCATCCCGGTGACGATGATCGCCCGCATGATCGGCATCCCCGAGGAGATGGGGCCGCAGCTGCTCGCCTGGTCGCATGCCTATGTGCGCATGTACATGTTCGGCCGCACGCGCCAGCAAGAAGAAGAGGCCGAACGGGCGGCCAGGGAATTTTCCGACTATGTCAGGGGGGTAATCGCGGAACGGCGGGCCGAACCGCGCGATGACCTGCTGACCCACATGATCCACACGGAGCACAAGGGCCAGTATCTCAGCGAAGAAGAGCTCATTTCGACGACGATCGTGCTGCTCAATGCCGGCCATGAAGCGACCGTGCACCAGATCGGCAACTCCGTGCACACCATCCTCGACAGCGGCTGCGATCCGGGAGAGCTCTTCCGGGACGAAGCGGCGACGGAGCGCACCGTCGAGGAGACCCTGCGCATCTGCGCGCCCGTCCACATCTTCCAGCGCTGGGCGCTCGAGCCCGCGGAGATCGACGGCGTTTCGTTCAAGCGCGGCGACAAGGTAAGCATCATCCTCGCCGCCGCCAATCTCGACCCGGCGAAATTCACCGATCCCCTCGCCTTCCGGCCCGACCGCAACGAGGCGCCGAACCTCTCCTTCGGCGCCGGCATCCATTTTTGCATCGGCGCGCCATTGGCGCGGCTGGAGCTCAACGTCGTGCTGCCGATCCTGTTCGACCGGCTTGCCGGCCTCAGGCTGGCGAAGACGCCCGTCGTCAAGGACGTTTATCATTTCCACGGGCTCGACCGACTGGATCTCCGGTGGTGATCCGCTCAGGACGGCAGATTAGCGGACGCTCTGCGCAGCCTGCTGGCGCGATCTCGCGGCATTACGCTGCCTGTTCTTGAAGCTTGCTGGATATGTCGAGCGCCGACATGGGTTTTCCGATCAAATATCCTTGCAGCTGGTCGCAGCCGGCCTCCCGCAAGATCGCCGCCTGGCGGATATTCTCGATGCCTTCGGCGGTGACGGGAATCTGCAGAGCGGTCGCCAAAGAGATGGTCGCCTTGAGAACATCGGCGCCATTCGACGCCTGGTCGAGAGCGGAGACCAGCGAGCGGTCGATCTTCATCCGATCAAAGCCGAACTGCCGCAATGCGCCGATGCTTGCATAGCCGCAGCCGAAGTCGTCGAGCGCGAATTTGATACCGACCTGCTTGAGGTGATCTATCGACCGACGCGCCTGATCCGGATTGGTCATGAGGACGCCTTCGGTGATCTCCAATGTGAGGCGCCTCGGATCGAAATCGAGTTCCTGCAGGAGGGAGATCACTTCGGCGGCAAATTCCGGATTGCAGAGCTGGACCGGCGAAACGTTGACGGACAGGGCCAGACCGGGCCAGTTCTTAGCGTGCTCGATCGATGTTTTCAGCATGTGACCGCCGAGCGCATCGATGAGGCCGCATCTTTCGGCAAGCGGAATGAAAATTTCCGGACTGATATTTCCTGTCGCAGTCCGCCAGCGGGCCAGCGCTTCGAGACCGGTCACAGCGCCCGTCGTCGCAGAAACGAGAGGTTGGAAAACAGCTTCGATCGCACCATTGCCGATGGCGTCTTTCAACAGAGTTTCCAGTTCAGCGACCCTTTGGCGCTCCCGATCCAGCTCGGGGTCGTATTCGATTGCTCGGCCTCTGCCATTTTCCTTGGCGCGGTAGAGCGCCATATCAGCCCTGCGCAAAAGCTCTAGAGGCTCAATGTCTGCGTCACGCGCAGCAGCGCCGATGCTCGCACCAACTTCAATCGTTCGTCCGTCGATTTTGAAGGGTTCGGCAAACAGCGCCAGAATCGTCTCTTCTATCTCGTGACGCGCGGCAGTTCCGACCTGGACCAGAGCGAACTCGTCGCCCCCCAACCGGGCCACGGCAACGACTTCCGGGTGGCAGGCGATCAGCGCGTTCGAGACGATCCGGATCAGATCATCCCCGACCGCGTGCCCCCAGGCGTCATTGACCGCCTTGAAACCATCGAGATCGACCAGGTAGAGCCGAGGCGGCGAAAGCTCCGAGCCTTCTAGGTCCTCCAGCAGGGCGAGAAGCCCATGCCTGTTCAGGAGGCCGCTCAGACTATCGTGGTTCGCTTCGAAAATCGCTGCTTGCGCCAGTTGACGAAGACGCCGCGCTTCGGCTGCGCCCACCAGCAGAACGCCGGCCAGGAATAGCACGAGGATGATGATGGCGGCTGCAACGAAAGGGTAGACCTGTCGGAACACGGCGCTTCCCGGCGCTTTGCTCGGCCAGACGAGATGGCCGATGACGCCACCCTTCATATCCGTGATCGGGGTGTTCAGCAGACCCGGCTCGGGCGCGGCGGCAAGGCGCAAGCCCTCGAGTTCGTGTTCGTTCGAAAGCGTGCTGAGAACGTCGGAGTTGAAATCCTTGTAGAAGCTCAGCACGCTGAGCTTCGTCGGAAGCTCGCCTTCCGCTTGATAAGGCTGGATCGGCTGTGACGCGATGAGGGCGATGCCGGTTTCCGTCTTGATGAAATTTACTACCGGCGCCTGTCCGAAATCGGTGGCTGTATTGATCTGCCGGTAAAAGGCTTCGCCAAAAAAGGCGCTCGGCTGGAAGGGCTTGCCTTTGGCATAGGCGGAGACGATCGACGAGCGGTCGGGACCGGTCACGATGGCGCCATCGTAGAGCGGATAATCCTCGCTGGTTTTACCCCAGTTCTCATAAGCCCAATCCGCGGCGCCGGGAGATGTGATCGCCTTAAAGGCATCATCCCATACGGCGTTATCAGTCGTCGTCGCGCTCAGGCGGCTGACAAAGGCTGCGATCGCCGCGCGGGCGGCGCGGTTGGCCCTGGCATCGTCGATTTCGTTCGCCGACCGCGTCATCGTGGCGACGACATGCGCCATGAGGCCGGTCAAGACGAGCGCGACGACGAGGAAGAAAACAGTTGTCGCAATGATGGAAGACGTTTGGGTTCGAACGTGCCTACCCGCAAAATTCGACATGCCAATCCCGAAAAGATGAACTGCAAGGGCCATGTCTGAGGTGACTGCAGGAGACATCATGTCCGCAATGCGCTGCAGATAAGGTCTAGCATTTGACGATGTAGGTCCCCTTAACGGGAAAGATCAAATGCCTTCTATCCGCAAAAGGGAAGCGGTTATTTCGGGGGAAATGCACGATACTCGCCGCAAACCGGGACAGAACGTCATCGCCAAAGCCGGCTCGCAGCCGCTGTTCAGACTTTGATTACATAGTCCTTGCGAGTCGTTTCAACGACTTCCCAGGTTCCCTTGAAGCCCGGCCTCAAGATCATCCGGTCGCCCGGCTTCAGATGCACCGGCTCCCCGCCGTCCTGCGTGACGATCGAATAGCCTGACAGCAGGCTGAAATATTCCCACTCCTCGTAGACGATCCGCCATTTGCCGGGTGTTGCCTCCCAGATGCCGGAATAAAGACCGCCGTCGGTCTCTTCCAGATTCCAGGTGCGAAATTGCGGATCGCCGGAGACGACCCGAGCGGGCTCCGGGGCGCCGAACTCGGGTTCGACGCCATCGATGTTGAAGGTGATGAAATTCGCCGCAACCATCATGAATCCTCCGCCGTCAGTGTCTTTCGCGGCAAACGTCTGCGCGCGAATGTTCGAAATCTTTGCAATTTGTCTCTCGTCGCACAGGGCATTGACTGCGCTTGGGAACTGAGCCCTTTGCCCATCACCTTGAGCGGCATTTGTGAAGATGGCGGGTTGGAATTGGCGGCGGTGCTTTCAGTTTGTCAGAATTTTGCCTGCCTTGGCAGCGGTCGTATCTGACGCAATGATAGGAGCCGCTTGAAAGAGGGGCTATCTTGGCGCGGCCGAGCGCAGGTCCGGTCGCCGCTCTGTCACCCCGAGGGGGACAATTGTCAGAGCAGCGATACCCGCTTCATCGGCTGCAAGCAGAAGCGCCTCGCGGAATCGTTCCGGGCTAATTTTGCCGGTAATTGCATCGACACAGGCTTTTACGGCAGCGACGTATTCCTCGCCGTCATCAGAAGGCCAATCGTTGATCAGGAGATGTGCCGCGTCGCCGAGCGTCCGGACGATCTTGCGTGTTGCCGGACCGCGCAAAGCAAGCGCGACCGGCGTGAATGCCGATGATGTATTCCAGCACATCGTCCCCGACCCCTCAAGGCATGGTTACTGCAATCCTAACCGCGCAACATACGCTTGTTTTCTGAAATTTGGAATTGAAAACTGAGCAATAAAACTGCTTCAACGTGAAGTAGCTGGAACTAAAGAAAAGGGGTCTCAAGGACCTCCTATCCGAGCGCCCTGAGGCTCGGCGACATGAGACGCGCTGATCACGAGGGCAGCAATTGATCCGACCGATTTGCAACTGGTCGCCACCGAAGCGCAGCCGCTCAGCGTTTGGCACGAAGCCCATAACCGCCATGATATTCCAGGCAGTTCCTGTGGGTGCTGGTCACTCTGACATAATAGCCGTCGGGATCGACAAGGCGAAAGTCGCGCAGTCCCCAAGGCCGCATGGCGAGGGCGGAAAGTGGCCAGCCGCTCTCTTTCGCCTTGCGATAGGCATCCTCGACATCAGTAACCTTCAAGACGATCTCGACGCCGAGGCCGACCCTGTCGCCGATTTCGCCGCGTAACGGATGATCGCTCGAAAGGACGCTTCGGGAATTGATCGCGATGACGGCGTCGCCGTTTCTCAACATCGTATATTCCGTGCTCGTCGAGCCCTCGACTTCAAAGCCCAGAACTCGCTGGTAGAAATCAATCGATGTCTGAGGCGTTTGGACAAACAACTCCAAAGTCAGGTGCAACTGGGCCTCCCTCTCTATGCTTTTAGCAGAACAAGCGGACGAACGCCGCACTGGAACGGCCAAACTTCAACTGCCTGGTCCAGATCAAACACGCTGCCGCCGCAATTCGCAAAGGACACGTTCAACTCCCTGTTCCACCGTCAGGTTCGATGTGTCGAGAATTTCGCATCCGTATGTCTGTGCTTCATGCCGTAGGAAGGCGGCCCAGTTCATCATATCCGGATTTGACAGATCAGGCTGGCCTCGATCAATCGAAAGGCGCCTGGCTCGGGTCTCGTCGTCGCAATCGATCAAGATAAAGGAATGCGAACCGATCCCGGCACGTTCGGCGGCTTCGGCCAGAAAGGAAAAACGCGACTGCCCCTCGAATAGGACGCTACTCCCTTCTGCCAGGAGCGGCGACAGTCGCGCCATCCATGCGAAAGTGGCCTCTCTCTGCCATCCTTCTACAGAGCCGAATTGATCAACCATCTCCTCGACGGGCGGAACGCCGATGCGGTCCTGGTAAAAGACGTCGATCTCTTGCCCATGCAGCCGCTCAATAGCTTCGGCGATTGTCGTTTTTCCGGCCCCCGATGCGCCAGTGAGAATGACGAGAGGCATGATTGCTCCATTCACCGCAGTCAGCAAAAGGTATGAGCAAGGTAGCGTCGGTCGTATTCCAAAGATCGTCGGGCCGACATTACGACGTCCGCCGCGAAGGCGAGCGAGAGCCGCCTCTTCAACGGACGCGGCACTTCAAAGGCGAAACGCCTTAGATCGTTCATCGAGCGCGCCGGCGTCTTCGGTCGCGAGGCTATTGCGCGAACTCTGGGACTACCGCAGCACCATCGTCACGTGAGCAGGCGCTGGAGGCCCTCGGTCAAGAACTGAGGCGACCCGCCAAAATACGAACAAGTCGCGTGACCTAACTCCGCCAATCAGAGAAGCACCATCTATCGCCTATTAGACTTTGTCACTGGCCTCGTATCGGATTTCGAGTGCGCTGAGATTCGCGATGTTCCCATTGCCTCGGAGCGATTAATGAAGGGCTGCGGGCGCAGGCGCGATCAGGGGGAACCGCGCGATTAATATACTGGTGAGTTCCTCCTGGGTGCGATGGCCGCGATTGAAAAGGTCGATTGCCGCGCTGCAGATCATTTCCGATGTCTTGTCGTCCGGTTTGGCCTTGTAGTGCCTAAACCAAGATTGAACGGACAGCGAGAGCACGGCCCATTCTGTTTCTTGGACGCTCGTGATCAACATTCCTCATCTCCTCACAAGTTGAAACGCGGCAGCTTTGCAGGGCTTTACAAGTGAGCCTGCAATCCCATTTGTGCCGTGACGTTGAAGAATATCTCCTGCCATTCAGTGCGAGATGATCGCACGACCGCTGGAGGCCAGATGCTGTGTAATGGCGCGCCGGATTTCAGTAACCGTGTCGAAGAGCCTGTTGTCCAAATCGATGACATTGAAGCGGACAGCGATGAATTTGAGGCGGTTTTCCACGGGGACCGCGATCCCGACTTCCTGACCATTGAATACGACAGCTTGCTTTTGCATAACAAACCTCGGGCGCGCCACACGGGAGCACCATCTTAGAAAAGTGGAACAAAGGGTTTACGACGCGTCAGATTGTCGTCGTAGGTCGGTATCGGATCGAGACGAGATCACGCATTCGCTGCACCACCGCGAAGAAACGAAGTCGGACAAACAAAGTCATGATCCTCCCTCAAGCGAGGTCAAACGATCGCTGCGCAGCGGCAACAAGCGCCGATATTTCGGAACTTCTCGCCAAAAAACGTAGTCGAGAAATTTCAAGTAAGCAACTGATTTTTGTATTTATTTAGCGTTTTAAATCGTATGACAATTACCGCAGGTGCGAAGTTATAGATGATGTACGTTCATCCAACCTGTCGTCGAGGCCGGCTGGTGGGACCGACGTAAGCGACAGGGCCGTTATTGGGCAGGTCGAAGACCCAGTACGAACGATAGCTAGCGCCAATGTTTGCGGGGCTAACCGGCATAACAGGGGCGATGTTCCGCTCCTGCGCTGCCTTTCCAGAAGCTGTCGAGACCTACCTTCATGATGGCGGTACGCCTTCCGGCATGGCTTCTCGGACCTAAGTCCCTATCGCGAACCAAATTACCAGTTCGCTGTTTCCTTCGTATCACGAAGGAGGACTGCCATGAGCTTTGAGCCTGAAAGCCTAGCCTACGATCAGCTTGCGAGCGTGCAGGCCGCGGTGTCAGCGGAACCAGACCTGGAAAGCTCGTCCATCTCTGTAAGCATGGTCGGCAGAAGCGTCCTGTTGGAGGGCTATGTGGCCGGCTACGGTGATCGGGAGAAGGCGACGGCGATCGCCGCTTTGATCGCGGGCCCGGAGAACGTGCGTGATAGGATGCAGGACCGGGAAGAGATGAACGGGTAACGCGTCACCAAGCGGGAACTTTCCGACCGGTATTGTGGTCACCGCCGGTTCGCCGCCGCTTATCCGCCTTGCTATATGACATGTTTGTGACGTAGAGCTGTCCCATCACCGCGACGCAGGAAATCGGCTGACACTATATTGCTTGAGCGCGAAACAACGGTACGTACAACGGCGCCGCGGCGGACCGTGTACCAGGCTGCGGGAGTTTGCCTGATGGCTAGGGCGGACGAAACGCCTCTAGTGCTTGTGCGGAGCAAACACACAGGTGACTGGGGGATTCCCAAAGGCACGATCGAGGATGGCGAGGCCAGTGCTCAGACCGCCGAGCGCGAAGCTTTCGAAGAAGCCGGAATAATTGGCTCGGCGGTCACGAAGCCAGTGGGTCATTTCGAATACGAAAAAGAGAGTAACGGCACCCAATACCACGTTACTGTCCATATCCTATCGGGAAGCGACTTTGCGGATCGATATTCCGAAAGCGAAGTTCTGGAGCGGCTTTGCTTTCCGTTGCTGGGCAGCCCGCCCCATTGTCCTCCATTGCAATAATTATGTCTGGTCCTTCCATGGCCGGCGTAATCTCAACGCTTCCGCCCTTGTGTTCGGGAAGGCATAGTTGAAAGCGTTTGTGACCACAATCAGACTGATTGACCAGGCCTTGTTGGAGGAAACGAGTAGTTGCGGGCTGCTGCCCTGAGGGCGATTGGTCTCACATCGCGCAGCAGATCGGCCAGCCCCTGCGCCAGCTATTCCGGGGTGTCGGTGATGTCGACTGACGCGCAAAAGCGAGGCCACGGCAGCCAGGACAATCAGATCTTCGAGAGCGCCTGCTCTAGATCGGCGATGATGTCCTTGACGTCTTCAATGCCTATGGAAAGCCGCACCACGTCGGGTCCGGCACCGGCGGCGATCTTCTGCTCGTCGCTCAGTTGCCGGTGCGTCGTCGAGGCCGGATGAATGACGAGCGAGCGGGTGTCGCCGATATTGGCAAGATGGGAGAAGAGCTCAACTCCTTCGACCAGCGCCTTACCAGCCTCATAACCGCCCCGGACGCCGAAGGTGAAGACAGAGCCTGCGCCCTTCGGCGAATAACGCTGCTGCATGGCATGGTTCGGATCGTCTTCGAGGCCGGCATAATTCACCCAGGCGATCTTGCTGTGCGCCTTCAGCCACCGGGCGACGGCGATGGCATTGTCGCTGTGGCGCTGCATCCTGAGCGGCAGTGTTTCGATGCCGGTGAGGATCAGGAAGGCATTGAAGGGCGAAATCGCCGGGCCGAGGTCGCGCAGGCCGAGCACGCGGGCAGCGATCGCGAAGGCGAAATTGCCGAAAGTCGCGTGCAGAACCATGCCGTTATATTCCGGCCGCGGGCTCGACAGCATCGGGTAATTGCCTGACTTCGACCAGTCGAAGGTCCCGCCGTCGACGATAAGGCCGCCCATGGAATTGCCGTGGCCGCCGAGAAATTTGGTCAACGAGTGCACGACGATATCGGCGCCGTGCTCGATCGGACGGATGAGATAGGGCGTTGCCAGCGTGTTGTCGACGATCAGCGGCAGGCCGTGGCGATGCGCGACGTCGGCAATGGCGGCGATATCGACGAAGGTGCCGCCCGGATTGGCAAGGCTTTCGATAAAGATGCCGCGGGTCTTGTCGTCGATCTGACTTTCGAAGCTCGCCGGATCGGCGGAATCGGCCCATCGCACCTGCCAGCCGAAATTCTCGAAAGCATGGCCGAACTGATTGATCGAGCCGCCATAGAGCTTGCGGGCGGCGATGAAATTTTCGCCCGGGCGCATGATGGTGTGGAAGACGATCATCTGCGCCGCGTGGCCGGAGGCGACGGCAAGGGCCGCCGTACCGCCCTCGAGCGCGGCGACGCGTTCCTCGAGCACGGCCTGCGTCGGGTTCATGATGCGGGTGTAGATATTACCAAAATCCTGCAGGCCGAAGAGGGCGGCGGCATGATCGGAATCGTTGAAGACAAAAGCGGTCGTCTGGTAGATCGGCGTCACTCGTGCGCCGGTCGCCGGATCCGGCTGTGCGCCTGCGTGGACCGCCAAGGTGTTGAATCCAGGATCGTTCTTAGCCATGTCGCCCTCCGAATTGTTGCTCACGGGGCAGGATCATAGCTTGTCGCCGACGAAAGTTAATCGCGATCCGTTTCAACCCTTGGGCGTTCGGGGAAAAATCGGTCTCAGGACAGCCCAGCTCAGGCAATGAGACGAGGATATTCGATCGCCGGGCAGCGGTTCATCACCACTTTAATGCCGGCAGCCTCCGCCTTTGCCGCCGCGGTATCGTTGCGGACGCCAAGCTGAGCCCAGATCACCTTCGGCAACGGCCTCAGCACCAACGCCTCCTCAACGACCCCATCGAGATATTCGGCGGCGCGAAAGACATCAATCATATCGATCGGCACCGGAACGTCGGCAAGCCGGGCGTAGACGGTGCGGCCGTGGATCTGTTTGCCCGCCTGCCCCGGATTGACCGGTATGACCTCATAGCCGCGCGACAGCAGATAGCCCATGACGCCGTTGCTCGGCCGGGCCGGATTGGGCGAGGCACCGGTCAGCGCGATGGTCTTTACCGACTGCAGGATTCCGGCGAGATAATCATCCGTGTAGGCGTCGTGATCCATTTCCGTTTCTCCATTCCGGCAGCGCCTTCGAGCCTGCCGGCATTTTTTGCATTTCGGCAGAACCGGCTGCAGGTGTTTGCGTATATAGGAGTTGAATGGCTCTGAGGATGATTCAATGAGAAAAATTGCTCTTGCCCTCATGCTTGTGCTCGCCGCATCACCGGCAGCAGCGATCTCGCGCTACAATCCACTCAGCATGAGCTGCGCCGGCGTGCGGGCGGCCATCCACAATCAGGGCGCCGTGATCTTCCGCTACCAATCTCCCCGCGGGCTGCCGCTTTATGATCGCTACGTGCGCAACAGCAATTATTTGTGACGCGACCGATTATGCGGAATGGACCCATATCCCGACAAAGGACGATCCACGCTGCCCGGTTCTGAACTGCCAAAGCCTAGACAACCTTGACGGGATGCTCTTCGTTCCGCATCATCAGCTCTGACCTCCCCGCCGCCGCAACCCTTGCAGGCGTCGATCGCCTTCCGCGCTTGCAACCAGGCTTCCAGTTCAATCGCGCGATGCGATTTCTCCGAGAACATACAATCTGAAGCTTCTTTTTTCGCGTATATCAAAGTTATAGAAGAATATCTGTATTTCAGCAGCATAGAAAGATCCGCCATGGAATTCCCTCAATTGTTTTCCCTTTCCATTCCCCATAAGGTCACTATATGTTCTCTCGTCCATTAGAAACATCTCATAGTTGAGAAGATCGCGTGGATTGAACGCATATCGCGCGCACGTAAAACTTGTCGTCATACCCTGCCATTGTTTGCATATTGAAAGGATGATAATGGAGCCGAGAACGCATCCGCGACCGCGGCAATGCATTTTCGTGCAAATATCAGTTGTCTTTCCAGAATTCTGCCCCGTCGGGGCGAGGCGCTTCGCCTTCTTCCGCAGCACCGGATTTATCCCTTGCCTCTCGACGTCATCCTGCTCGTTCTGTTCGGTGCGTTGCTGCATGCGACATGGAACGCGATTGTCAAAGCGGGCAGCGATAAATCCCTGGATGCGGCGTTGATTTCGGCCGGCGGCGCAGTGTCCGCGTTGCCGTTTCTGGCATTTCTGCCGTTGCCGCAAAGCGCGGCTTGGCCGTTCATCGGCGCCTCGGCCATCCTGCAGTTCGCCTATTTCCAGCTGGTTGCCGCCGCTTACCGAGCCGGTGATATCGGCCTCGTCTATCCGCTGATGCGTGGTTGCGCACCGTTGCTGGTCGCCGCGACAAGCGGCATCGTCCTGCGCGAACATCTTTCCGGCGCCGCTCTTGCCGGCATCATGACGATTTCAGCCGGCGTCCTGACGCTCGCCCTGGAGACTCGGCGCAGCAGCGGCCATGCGGTCGCCTTCTCGATTGCCAATGCGTTCGTCATCGCCAGCTATACTTTTGTCGACGGCATCGGCGCACGCCTTTCAAGCAATGCGGTTTCCTATACGTTGTGGATGTCGCTGCTGCCGCCGATACTGCTGTTTGCCTGGGCGGCATCCCAGCGCGGCAGCTTGACGGTGTTGCATCACGTTCGCCGCAACTGGTGGCGCGGCCTGATCGGCGGCGCGGGATCGATTGCATCCTATGGGCTGGCACTTTGGGCGATGACGAAGGCGCCGGTAGCGACCGTTGCCGCACTGCGGGAAACTTCGATCCTCTTTGCGCTGGTGCTCTCCGTTGCCGTCTTCAAGGAAAAAGCCGGCATCTGGCGTTACGTCGCCGGCGTCGTCATCGCGGTCGGCGTGCTGGTTCTGAAACTCGCCTAATCATTCGCCCTTCCATTCCGGCTTGCGCTTGCCGAGAAAGGCGCCGATCCCTTCCTGCGCGTCCTGCGTCAGCATGTTGTCCACCATCACCATAGCGGCATAATCATAGGCCGCCTCCACCGGCAGTTCGAGCTGCCGATAAAACGCTTCCTTGCCGATTTTCAGGATCAGTGGCGATTTGCCGGCAATCACGGCGGCATATTTGGAAACGACCTGCGCAAGATACTGCTTCGGCACGATGCGGTTGACGAGGCCGAAATCCTTGGCGGTCGAGGCGTCGATCGTCTCACCGGTCAAGAGCATCTCCATAGCCTGCTTACGATGCGCGGCACGGGAAACGGCCACCATCGGCGTCGAACAGAACAGGCCGATATTGACGCCCGGCGTGCAGAACGTCGAAGTGTCGGTGCAGATCGCCAGATCGCAGGATGCGACGAGCTGACAGCCCGCAGCCGTTGCAAGCCCATCGACCTCGGCGATGACAGGTTTTGGCAGATGCGCGATCTTCAGCATCAAATCGGCGCAGAGCCTGAAGCTTTTCTCGAAGAAAGCAGCGCCCTGATCTTCGTCGACGCGATGAGCCGTGAGTTCCTTAAGGTCGTGGCCGGCGGAAAAAACGGCGCCGGTCGAGGCGATGACGACGACGCGCACATCCAGATCCGCCTCCGCCTTTTCGAGCTCGGCCATCAGCGCTTGGAGAAGCGCGATCGACAGCGCATTAGCCGGCGGGTCGTTAAGAATGAGCCGCAGCACGCCGTCGCGCAACGAGCGGAGCAACAATCCGTCGGTCCTGTCCGCTTCCTTTCGGAAGGATACGATTTCAGCCATGATGCTGCTCCCTGCGCTCGATTTCCACACAGCCGTTCTGCCACACGGCGCCGGCCATTTCGAGCAGGATACGCCGTCGCAGTCAAAACCAGAACCATGATTTCGATCGCTCTGCCTTCGCCTGCGCAGGGGTCAGACCGATATCGCGAAGCTCGTCATCCGTGAGTTCCGACAGCTTGCGGCGGCTGCGACGCTTTTCGAGCCGACACTCTATGGCCGCCAGCAGCCGCCTGCCCCAGCGCGCCCTCTCGCGGCGTTTCAGCCGAAGGGCGCTGAGAGGTATCTCCAAGCTTTCGTCGAATTCCACGGTCATCCTTCATCCTTTCCTGACGGACGAAAGATGCGCTGTAAGACGCAGCGAAAGAAGCTTATGGGTATTATTATATGCATAAGGATTTCTTTGGCATGCTCCTCAATCTCGATCAGCTTTCGACCTTCATCAATGTCGCCGACCTCGGCAGCTTTACGGCTGCGGCCGACAAGGAAGGCGTGACGCAGCCGGCCGTCAGCCTGCAGATCAAGGGGCTCGAACAGCGGCTCGGTGTCAGGCTGATCGAGCGAGTCGGGCGGCGGGCGCAACCGACGGCGGCGGGCATCGACCTGCTTTCGCATGCAAGGCGTCTGCTTCAGCAGGCAGCCGCGGCGGAAGAAGCGATGATGCCCCACAGGGATGGCGCCAGCGGCCGGGTGCGCATCGGCAGCGGCGGCACGGCATCGATCCATCTGCTTCCCCGCGCCATCGCCGCCGCCCGGCAGTCCATGCCTGGCCTCGAAATCACCGTCTCGATCGGCAATGCCGACGATATCCTGCGCGATCTGGAAGCCAACAGCCTCGACATTGCCGTTGTGGCCCTGCCGGCATCGGGACGGAACTTCGAGATCGAACCCTTCTACGAAGAGGAATTGCTGGCTGTCGCCCCCGCGGGCAGCCCCGTGCCCAAGGGTGGACCGGACCCGGCCTTCATGCGCGACAGGACGCTGCTGCTTTACGAGGGCGGCAATACGAGGCGGGCAATCGACGCGTGGCTCGCCGCCCCGGATATCAGGATCCGACCGGCGATGGAGTTCGGCAGTATCGAAGCGATCAAGGAACTGGTGGCCGTCGGACTCGGCTGGTCGATCCTGCCGGGGTTAGCGGTGAAGCGCGACCGCGCCGGTCTGCTGACGACATCGTCGCTGCAGCCGAAGCTGACACGCCGCCTCGCCATGGTTCTTCGCCGGGACAAACATCTGACACGCGGCCTCCGGGAAATGATAAAAAGCCTGCGTTCCTTTGAGGATTAGCGATGGTTTTCGACCGACGGCGGGGCAACGCTGAAAACGTTAAACGGGCAAATATTCAGCCCGATTGTGGGGTATCACAACACCACATTGCTAAACGTTTGTTTTCACTTGTTCTTTTTTCCGGCCGTCGCGAAAGCCGATATTGACCCTGTGTCACATTGCCTTTATACACCGCGACAGAACGCAGCCTGTCCGGGCTGCTTTCTTTTTGGCAGGTTCGCGCTTGCCAATCCAAGCAACAAGAAACGCCCTTAAAGCCCTCGGGCCAAGGGTCCTAAAAGAGAGTATTGACATGGCAACCTTCTCACAGAAGCCTGCAGAGGTGGAGAAGAAGTGGGTGATCATCGACGCCGAAGGGCTGGTCGTTGGCCGTCTCGCTTCCATCATCGCTATGCGCCTGCGCGGCAAGCACAAGGCAACCTTCACGCCCCATGTTGACGACGGCGACAACGTCATCGTCATCAATGCCGACAAGGTGGTTTTCACCGGCAAGAAGTATTCCGACAAGGTGTACTACTGGCACACCGGTTATGCCGGCGGCATCAAGGAGCGCACCGCACGTCAGATCATTGAAGGCCGCTTCCCCGAGCGCGTCCTCGAAAAGGCCGTCGAACGCATGGTTCCGCGCGGCCCGCTCGGCCGTCGCCAGATGAAGAACCTTCGCGTTTACGCCGGTCCCAACCATCCCCATGAAGCCCAGCAGCCGGTCGCCCTCGACGTTGCCGCGCTCAACAAAAAGAACGTAAGGAGCGCCTGATCATGGCTGACCTCTCCTCCCTGAAGGATCTCGGCACGTCTTCCGAAGCTGCCGCTCCGGCCCACGTCCGCAAGGTCGATTCGCTCGGCCGCTCCTACGCGACCGGCAAGCGCAAGGACGCCGTCGCCCGCGTTTGGGTCAAGGCCGGCTCCGGCAAGATCATCGTCAACGGCAAGGACTTCACGGCTTACTTCGCCCGTCCGGTGCTGCAGATGATCCTGCGCCAGCCGATTGTCGCAGCTGCCCGTGACGGCCAGTTCGACATCATCGCAACCGTTGCCGGCGGCGGTCTTTCCGGCCAGGCCGGCGCTGTTCGCCACGGCCTGTCCAAGGCGCTGACCTACTTCGAACCGGGCCTGCGCTCGGTACTGAAGAAGGGCGGCTTCCTGACCCGTGACAGCCGCGTCGTCGAGCGCAAAAAGTACGGCAAGGCAAAGGCCCGCCGCTCCTTCCAGTTCTCCAAGCGTTAATCGTTTCGGACAGACGGAATTACGAAGGCCGGGGAAACCCGGCCTTTTTGTTTGGGCGTTTGAGGAATTCCGGAATCGCCTCGCCGGTCGCCATTGCCGCACTCCGGTTCTGCTGGTAGAAATCCGACAGAACGCTTCGCAAACGAGCGGAGCCGCAATCAAGGTCGCATCATGGGAACAACCAAGTCCGCAGACAACTAAGCCGCAACAACTTTGCGCTGTTGTTGCGGCATCTGTCCCAGCAAATCCGATACTGATGAAAGACAGATCGCCGCCGAATGAAAATCATTTGAGCGGATCTTACCCAATGTCTTATCCGAAAATTCCGTCGTGGAATTATTCCGTGCCGGCAAGCTTGTTGCTGATGGCTCCTTTCGACATCCTGGCGTCGCTTGCCATGGACATCTATCTACCGGTTGTGCCGACGATGCCCCAGGCGCTCGGCACCTCGCCTGAAGTCATCCAGTTGACCCTCAGCCTCTATATGCTTGTGCTCGGCGTCGGCCAGATTGTCTTTGGTCCGATCTCCGATATGGTCGGGCGACGACCCGTGCTGATCGGCGGGGCGGCACTATTTGCCCTTGCGTCCTTTCTGCTTGCCGGGGCCTCATCCGCACTTCTCTTCGTGGCCTTGCGATTGTTGCAGGCGATCGGCGCCTCGGCGGCTCTTGTCGCCACCTTTGCAACAGTGCGCGACGTCTATGCTGAGCGGCCGGAAAGCAGCGTGATCTATAGCCTGCTCGGTTCGCTGCTATCGCTTGTGCCTGCGTTCGGGCCGGTCGTCGGCGCGGTGATTGCCGACCACTATGGGTGGCGAGCCATCTTTCTCGTCATCGGCCTGCTGTCGATCATTGCAACTCTCAATGCCGGCATGCGGTGGCATGAAACCCGCCCGGTTACGTCGGCGACAACCATCGCAATAGGTCCGATCCTCGCGAGCTTTCCCTTCTGGATCTACACGACCGGCTTCAGCGCAGCGATGGGAGCCTTCTTCGTCTTCTTCTCGACCGCGCCCCGCATCCTGATCGATCGGGCCGGTTTTTCCGGCATCAGCTTCAGCTTCATCTTTGCTTCAGTGGCATTGGTGATGATTGTGACGGCGCGCCTTGCCAAGCGCTTCGTCGCACGCTGGGGCATCGCAGGCAGCCTCGCAAGAGGCATGGCGCTGCTGCTTGTCGGTGCGGTGATGCTTGCCATGGGAGAGATGTTTTTGCAGGAACCGCTTGTCCGCCTCATTCTGCCGATGTGGATCATCGCCATCGGCATTGTCTTTGCGACAGCCGTTACGGCCAATGGTGCGCTTGCCGCATTCGGCAATAGCGCGGGAACGGCCGTGGCGCTCTACTTCTGCGTCGAAAGCCTGCTGGTCGGTGCTGCAGGCACATTGTTCGTGATTCTGCTCGACGGCGACACAGCCTGGCCGCTGGCGGCCTATACCGGGGCGGCAGCGCTGATAACCCTGGCTGGATTGCGCCAGCTTGCCCGGAAGGCCGTCTGATGCCGCAGAATTGCGGCAGCGCCAACCGCAGAGCGACCGTCAAGCGGGGATCGCTTGAAATCTCGGCGCACCTCGCCTACCCCTTACCTGCCCCGAAAGGAAACATCCATTCCTTTCGGGGATCAGTCGTGACCGGTGGCCAGGCGATATAAGGTCGACATCGAATGCGATTATGCTCGCGCGGACAGAGAAGGAGCCCCCCTTGGCGAACAAGACCATAGATCATGCCTTCACAGCGACCAACCTCACTTCGGCCGCCAGCGATCCCACCTTTGCCGGCGCTCTGTCCTTCATGCGCCGCCGCTTCACCAAAGAACTTGCCGGCGTCGATGTCGCCGTCTGGGGCATCCCCTTCGACGCCGCCACATCGAACAGACCGGGCACGCGCTTCGGCCCGCAGGCGATCCGGCGCGCCTCGGCGATATTCGACAACGATGCGCAATATCCTTTCAACCGCGAACTGTTTGCCGAGATGGCCGTGATCGACTATGGAGATTGCCTGCTCGACTACGGCAACCATCAGGACACGCCCGGCGCCATCGAACGCCAGGCCAGCGCCATCCTCGACAGCGGCGCCTTTCTGCTGACGCTCGGCGGCGATCATTACGTCACTTGGCCGCTGCTGAAAGCCCATGCCGCAAAGCACGGGCCTCTCGCGCTGGTGCAGTTCGACGCTCACCAGGACACCTGGTTCGACGAAGAGCGGCGCATCGACCATGGCTCCTTCGTGGCGCGGGCCGTGCGTGAAGGCATCATCGATCCCGACCGCTCGATTCAGATCGGCATCCGTACCCATGCGCCGGAGGATTGCGGCCTCAATATTCTTTATGGTCATCAGGTCGAGGAGATGAGCGGCGGCGACATCGCCTCGGCGATCATCTCTCATACACGCGGCGCCCCCGCCTATCTCACCTTCGATATCGATTGCCTGGATCCTGCCTTTGCGCCAGGCACCGGCACGCCGGTTGCCGGCGGTCCGTCGAGCGCCAAGATCCTCTCGGTGCTGCAGCGTCTGCACCAACTCGATATCCGCGGCGCCGACGTGGTCGAAGTGTCGCCGCCTTACGACCATGCCGATATCACCGCCATTGCGGGGGCAACGGTGGCAATGTATATGCTTGGCCTTCATGCCGAGCGGCGCGCCATTGCGGCGTCACAAGGCTGATTTATCATCGTTCAAATTGAATCCGGAAATCCTCAGAACCCATTGAAAGCGCAGGTCTAACATGGCACCGAAAATCTTCATCGATGGCGAACACGGCACAACGGGTCTGCAGATCCGTACGCGCATGGCCGGCCGCCGCGATGTCGAGCTTCTGTCCATTCCCGAGGACGAGCGGCGCAACGCCGCCATGCGCGAGGACATGCTGAACACCGCCGATATCGCCATTCTGTGCCTGCCCGACGACGCGTCGAAGGAAGCGGTTCAGATGGTTTCGGGCAACAACAACGTCCGCGTTATCGACACCTCGACGGCCTTCCGCGTCAATTCCGGCTGGGCCTATGGCTTTGCCGAAATGGACGGTGCACAGGCCGACAAGATCAAGGCCGCCCGTTTCGTCTCCAATCCCGGCTGCTATCCGACAGGCGCGATCGGCCTCATTCGGCCGATGCGCGCCGCCGGCATTCTGCCGGATGGCTATCCGGTGACGGTCAATGCGGTTTCAGGTTACACCGGTGGAGGCAAGCAGCTGATTGCTCAGATGGAAAATCCGGATCATCCGGACGCGATCACCGCGCCGCATTTCCTCTATGGCCTGCCGCTCACTCACAAACATGTGCCCGAAATGACCGTGCATGGCCTGCTCGACCGCGCACCGATCTTCTCGCCGTCGGTCGGCAAGTTCGCGCAGGGCATGATCGTACAGGTGCCGCTGCATCTCGACGATCTCGCCGAGGGCGCGACGATGGAAAGCATTCACGCGGCACTGGTTGCCCATTATGTGGGACAGGGCATCGTCACCGTCGTGCCGCTCGCCGAAAGTAAGGCGCTCCCCCGCGTCAATGCCGTCGAGCTCGAGGGCAAGGACACGATGAAACTCTTCGTCTTCGGTACGCCGGGTGGTTCCCAGGTCAATCTGGTGGCGCTGCTCGACAACCTCGGCAAGGGTGCCTCGGGTGCTGCCGTGCAGAACATGGACCTGATGCTCGCCAGCTGAGGCCATGATGCTGGATAGGCTTGTCGCCGACATGCAGACGTGGTTTGCCGCCGCCCTGCCCGGTCACGGCATTTATGCGCTGATGGCGTTTGCCTTGATCGCGGGGCTAGCCCGCGGCTTTTCCGGTTTCGGCGCAGCGTTGATCTTAGTCCCGCTCGGCGGCGCCATCGTTGGCCCGAAGCTGGTCTCGCCGATCCTGCTCGTCATCGACGGCATCGCCACACTTGGGATGATCCCACCCGCCTGGCGCGACGCCAACCGGTCCGAAGTTTTCGTCATGGCGGCTGGTGCGGCACTCGGCGTCCCGGCCGGCACGGCGCTGCTGGCGCTGCTCGACCCGGCGCTGCTGCGCTGGAGCATCACGATCATCGCCATCAGCCTGCTCGCGCTTCTCGTATCGGGATGGCGCTACCAAGGCGCGCCGTCAACGCCGCTCAGCAGCGGCGTCGGCCTGATCGCCGGACTTTTCAGCGGCGCCGCGCAGCTCGGCGGACCGCCTGTCGTTGCCTACTGGCTCGGCGGCAAGAGCGACTTCGCGCGCGTCAGAGCGAATGTCGTGCTGTATTTTTCGATCTCGTCCGTCTTCAGCACCATCAGCTATTATATCGGCGGTCTGTTCGTGCCCGCTGTCTTCGCCCTCACCGTCGTTATCCTGCCGAGTTATGCGCTGGGTCTCTATGGCGGCTCGAAACTGTTCGGGCTTGCCGAGGAGCGGACCTTCCGCATCGCCTGCTACATGCTGATCGCAGCGGCAGCCATCATCGGCATGCCGCTGCTCGACGGCGTGCTGCGTTAGAACGAATGACAGCCTCCCGCTTTCAATCGCGTTCGGTGATCATCGTCTCGTGCGGGTATTCGCCGTAAAAGCCACGCCAGTTGGCGACGGCGAAACCGAATACAACAAGCGCGCCGGCCTGATGCAGCAGGCCCCAGTGAAGCGGCACCTGCATCAGCAGCGTGGCAATGCCGATCGCCGCCTGAACGGTCACCAGCGCGAAAAGCACGACGGCGCGGCGGGCATGGGTGGTCCAGGGTGCGGCGCGAAGGGCGATCACCATGTTGATCAGCACCAGTGCGAAGAGCGTATAGGCGCCGATGCGGTGGATGAACTGCACTGTCTTCGGGTTCTCGAAGGCATTGATCCAGAAGGGCTGCTGAATGAGCAGATCGGAGGGAATGACGGCGCCATCCATCAATGGCCAGGTATTGTAGGAAAAACCGGCATCGAGTCCCGCCACCAGAGCACCGAGATAGATCTGGAACAGCGCGAAAACAGCGATTACGGCAGCGAAGCCGCGCGAGCTGCGTGCCGGCGCCGGATCGCTGGAGTGCGGCGACAGCCCGCGCATGATCCACATGCAGCCGGCAAAGATTAGGCAGGCCATGACGAGATGCGTCGCCAGCCGGTACTGACTGACATCAGTGCGAACGGAAAGGCCTGAGGACACCATCCACCAGCCGATGAAACCCTGCAGGCCGCCGAGCGCCAGGATGCCGACGAGCGGCCAGCGCAGGCGTTTCTCGATCCGCCCCGTCAGCCAGAAAAAAAGAAGCGGCAGCGCGAAGATCACGCCGATGCCGCGAGCGATCAGCCGGTGCGCCCATTCCCACCAGAAGATGCTCTTGAATTCGTCGACGGTCATGGAACTGTTCAATTGCTGAAATTCGGGAATGCGCTGGTAGAGGCGGAACTCCTCTTCCCATTCCGCGGCCGACAGCGGCGGAACGACGCCATGGATCGGCTTCCACTCGGTGATCGAGAGGCCGGAATTGGTCAGCCGCGTTGCCCCTCCGACGAGCACGAGACAAAAGAGCGCCAAAAGCACAAAGCCGAGCCACAGCCGCAAGGCACGGCGGTTGCGGTTCTGCTTGCATACTTCGCTCAGGATCGCCTGTTCCGTGGTGAGGTTCGCGACGGTCATGATGTCTCCTTCTATCCGGCAGTTGATTTGCCCCACCGGCTCATGCAAAACAAGCCCCGAAGCTTTGCGGCATGCCGTCGCGCCGCTCCGCGCTACCCATACAAGAGATAAACAATGCCCGTCCGCCTTCGCAAATTCATCGGCACGATCCTTATCATCGTGCTTGTGCTCATCTATGCGCTGGTAGCGAACACGATCGCGGTGGCGACGCTCGGCAACGCCCCCTGGTGGGGGCACCTGCTCTACTTCCTTCTGACCGGCCTGCTTTGGGTATTGCCGGCAATGGTGATCATCAAGTGGGTGGCCGGGCCGCGGCAACAGTAGGCCATTAACGGCCGAATAACCGTGATCGGCGGAAAACCCCGCGGATGGGCGGCGGTTAAACCAAATATATGTCCTGCACACCTACCTTCCCGTTCAGCATTTTGACCGGAGAGTTCCCGTGCAGACGCAAAAGCTCGATATTGATGAACAGTCGTCAGATGATGGCGCGCTGGCCGATATGGCGATCTCACGCCTACGCCAGGTGAGTATGAAACTTGCCATGGCAAAAATCGACATCTCGGTTTTCGACGCGATGCAGCCACTGGAGGATGATTGGCGGGCTCTGGAGGTCGATGATCTCCATTCGCTTCATCAAAGCTATGATTGGTGCGCCGCCTGGGTCAATGCCTTTCAGCGGCCGCTGGCAATTCTCAAGGGCACCTATGCCGGCGAGACAGCCTTCATTCTGCCGATCGAGATTGTCAAATTCCGTGGATTGACCGTCGCAAAGTTCATCGCTGCCGATCACAGCAATATCAATACCGGTCTGTTCTCCGGCAATTTCGCCGAAAGTGGCGGCAGCATCGACGCGCAGAAGTTCGCGGCGCAGCTTCGGCAGGCCTTGAAGGGCCATGCAGATCTGCTGCTGCTGCAAAACGTCCCGCTGGAATGGCGCGGGCGGCAGACCCCGCTCACCGGACTGCCGATGGTGCAGAACCAGAACCACGCCTATCAATTGCCGTTACTCTCCAATTTCGAGGAAACGCTGAAGCAGCTCAACGCCAAGAGCCGACGTAAGAAATTCCGCGTTCAGTCGAGGCGTCTGGAAGCAGCCGGGGGCGTCGACTACGTCATTCCACAAACATCCCAAGAGCAACACCACCTGCTCGACATCTTCTTCCGTTTGAAGAGTGCCCGCTTCGCGAGCCTTGGCCTGCCCGACGTCTTCGCCGATCCCGAAACTCAGGCCTTCCTGCACGGCCTCATCGACAAGCGAGATGATGCGAGACGGTATTTCGCCCTGCAGATGCATGCGCTGCGGCTGAAGGGCGAGAATAAAGACGGGATCGCCGCGATATCAGGGATTTCGCGCAAGGGCGACCATGTCATATGCCAGTTCGGGGCGATCGACGAAGACCTTGTACCGGATACAAGCCCCGGCGAGTTCCTATATTGGCAGGCGATCGCAGGGCTGCATGGCAGAGGTGTCGCGCTGTTCGATTTCGGCCTCGGCGACCAGACCTATAAGCGTTCCTGGGCACCAGTGGAGACCGCGCATTATGACGTGGTCGTGCCGGTCTCGCCGTTCGGAGTCGCCGCAGGCGCCGCGCACCGGATCGTCACCCGTAGCAAGGCGCATATCAAGGCGCGTCCCAAACTCTATAAATTGGCCCAGGGCATCCGCGCACGGATCGGCTGAAATCGCTGAACACTTTCGCGCGACATGCTTAGGCAGCCTGCCCGAGCTCCTGCTCGTCCGCTTGGCCGCCCGACATCAGCACGACGCGCTGATAGCCCGCCGCCTGGAACTCCGTCATCAGGGTAACGAAGATCGTCTCCTCTAGCTGCGGCAGGGAGAGGATAATTTCAACATCCCGGCTGCGCGTCAGCCGCGAGACGCCGGCGACATCGGCCGCACCGCATTCGACCACCACGACGTCGTAGGCGGCGGCGAGCGCATCGAGCAGCAGCGACAGCCGTTCGACACCGCGCATGGCACGGCGCACGTCGCTCTGGCCCTGCGGGATCAGATGGGCATCGGAAAGCCGATCGCCATGGATCGTGTCGCCGAAGGCGGCCTCGCCGCACAGCAGATCGGTGACACCAAGAGCTGCCTGGTCCTCGGCCATCAGTTCTGTGGGATAGCCGGAGCCGGTCATATCAATCAGAATGACGCGGCGGCCGGCATCAGCGAGCATGCGCGTCAACGCAACAGTCGCCGCCGAACCGTTGTCACCAGTCGGAGATATGGCGATTGCCAGCGGCGCGCGGCTGCCCGTGAGGTAGTCCGCAACGGACTCAATGGAAAATTCATTATCGTCCTCCGGCGCCTCTTCGGCGGCCGCCGTTTCTTCGATCACGTCCTTTCCGTCATCCTCCGTGACAACGGCGAGCATGCTCGGCTGGACGGGCCTTCTGGCGGCCGGGGCGGCCTGCGGCACTTCCCTGTCTTCCGCGACCATTTCCGCCTTGACTGCGTCACGGGACGTATCGACGGCACGAAGCGCCCGACCGCTGAAGAGTTCGGCGAGCATGGTGACGATGGCGCTCAGGATCAGCGTCGCGACGGCGGCGACGACAACGATCGGCACCACCTTCGGGAAATAGGGATCGACCGGCTCGATTGCCCGGGACACGATACGGGCGTCCGCCGGGCTGGAATTGCTGTCGGCGCGCGAGGCGGCCTCGCGGTAACGCACCAGATAGGTTTCGAGCAGCTGGCGCTGGGCGTTTGCCTCGCGCTCCAGCGCGTTGAGGCCAACCTCGTCTTCGCCGGCACGGGCGCTGTTGGCCTGAACCGCGTCCTTCTGGCGCTCGAGTTCGCTTGCGCGGAGGTCGGCAACCTTGGCCTCATTTTCGATGCTTGCCAGGATCTTCTGCGTCTCCTGGCGGATTTGGCCGCGAATATCGGAGAGCTGGGCGCGCAGGCTCTTCAGCTTCGGATGACTGTTGAGGAGGCTGGTTTGCAGATCCGATATTTGCGACTGCAGGCCCGATTCCGTCGCCTTCAGCCGCTGGATCGCCTGGGAAGACATGATGTCAGGCAGCGTATCGGAGGCTTCGCCCGATGACAGCGCATTGCGCACCGCCTGCGCCCTCGCCTCGGCATTGGCCTTGTCGCCCCGCACCCGGGTGAGTTCTGCGGAGATGTCATTAAGCTGCTGGGTGGGGAATGTGGTCGTGCCGTTCGTTTGCAGCAGACCGTGGTTGGTGCGATATTCGGCGACCTTCTTCTCGGCCTCGCTGACCTTCTGCCGCAGGTTTTCGATCTCCGGCTCGAGCCAGCGCGTCGCTTCCGAATTGGAGGCGAGCTTGGCGCCGCTCTGGGTGGAAAGGTAGACGTTCGCCATGGCGTTCGGGATGGCGGCGGCGAGCTTCGGATCCTTCGACGTGAAATTGATGCCGATGACGCGCGAACCCGGCACTTGGTAGACCTGCAGCCGCTCGACGAAAGCGTCGATTACCCGTTCTTCCGGCGGGTTCTCGATCGGATTCTTCTTCAGATGCAGCTTCACCAGGATGCTGCTCATCGCCGAGCCGTTGGCGGCATCGTCGAATTCCGGCAGATTGTAGAGTTTCAGGTCGTTGATCACCTTCTTGAGGAGATCAGCCGATTGCAGGAGCTGCACCTGGCTGGCGATATTCAGCTCGTCCATCAGCGGCCCGGCGCCGGCGTCGCTCGCTTGCTGGGTACTCGCGAAGGCCGGCGCGCGGGGTTCGATGAGGATGCGTGTTTCGCTGCGATATTGCGGCGAGATGATCTTGGCGCCGGCAAAGGCGACGCCGGCCGCCGCGAGCGTGATCGTCAAAATCCTTACCCGGCGCGCCCAAACGGCGCGAACCAGCTGGCCGAGGTCGATGTCCACATCCTGATCACGCACTACGCCGGACATGCTCTTACTCCACAACAAAATCGCCGCAAGCGTAAACGACCATGGTAACGCAACGGTTAATGGTGATCCTGCCAAGAAATAGCGGCGATCGGCAAAGAACTGGCGAATTGTCATACGCCTTTTACCGGGCATTAACCCTAACGGATCGATAACGGCTGCACCGAGTTCATTTTCTGTGAGCACAAGCGGATGTCTGTCGCCCCGCCCAAGATCCTTTTGGCCCTGAGCCTTGCAGCCATCACGGCAGCATTGGGCGGATGCACGACGTATAAGCCGGCCCCAAAAGCCTTCAACGAGGCGACCATCCAGCCCTATACGCTTGATAGCGGCGACCGGCTGCGCATCACCGTGTTCGACCAGCAGAGCCTGACCAATACCTACACCGTCGATCAGGCCGGTTATATCGCCTTCCCCCTCATCGGTCAGGTCCCTGCCCGCGGCCGAACCCTGCAGCAACTTTCAGGGCAGATCGCCCAGAAACTGCAGCAGGGCTATCTTCGCGATCCCGATGTCACCATCGACGTCGACCGCTACCGCTCGATCTTCATTATGGGCGAAGTCGGGCAGCCTGGCCAATATGCCTATGTTCCGGGCATGACCGTACAGAATGCCATCGCCGTTGCCGGCGGCTTCTCCAGTCGCGCCAACCAAAGCATGGTCGACGTCACCCGCAAGATAAACGGACAGGTCCTGACCGGGCGCATCAACATATCCGGCCCGATCATCGCCGGCGACACGATCTACGTTCGCGAACGGCTCTTCTGAGCAATGACAAGAGAGAGGCCGCTCCGCATTCTCCACTGCTTCAGGTCGCCGGTCGGCGGAATTTTCCGCCATGTCCGCGATCTGGTCGAGGAGCACAGCAAGGCGGGCCATCACATCGGCATCCTTTGCGACAGCTCGACCGGCGGCGAGCACGAGGACAGACTGTTCGACGATATCCGCCCATATCTGTCGCTCGGCCTGACGCGCGTGCCGATCCGCCGCTCGGTCAGCCCGTCCGATATCGCGACGATGTGGGATACGTACAAGAAGATTAAAAGTTTGCGGCCGGATGTGCTGCACGGGCACGGCGCCAAGGGCGGCGTGCTCGCGCGACTTGCCGGCTCAGCCCTGCGGGTGAACAGGTATCGCGTAGCCCGCCTCTATACCGCGCATGGCGGAAGCCTGCATTATTCGCGCTCCTCATTCACAGGACAGTTCGTCCTCAGGATGGAGCGCCTGCAGGAATATTTCACCGATGCGCTGGTCTTCATCTGCGAATACGAGCGCGACACCTATACCCGTAAGGTGGGCAAGCCGCGGACGAAGACGAAACTGATCTATAACGGCATCGGAGAGCGCGAATTCGAGCCGATCCACACCCGGTCGGATGCCGTGCATTTCATTTATGTCGGAATGCTTCGGGACCTCAAGGGTCCCGATCTGTTTGTCGATGCCTTCGCCAAGACCGAGCGGCTGCTCGGCAGGCCCCTTTCGGCGCTGATGATCGGCGACGGACCTGACCGGGACCGCTACCGCGAGATGATGATCGAGCGCGGCCTCGGCAAACGGATCGGCATGCTGCCGGCAATGCGCATCCACGAAGCCTTTGCCATGGCGCAAAATCTCGTCGTCCCCTCTCGCGCCGAAGCAATGCCCTATATCGTGCTCGAAGGGCTGGGAGCCGGCAAGACGATCATCGCCAGCCGCGTCGGCGGCATTCCCGAAGTGCTCGGCAAGGACAGTCCGGCTCTTGTCGAGCCAGGCAATTCCGACGATCTCGCCCGCGTCATGGCGGAAGCGCTCAGCACGCCCGGCTGGCACGCCAGAACAATGCCGTCGCATGAGGCGGTAAAGGCCGTGTTTTCCTCCACAGTGATGGCTCAGGATGTGCTGAAGCTGTACCATGAACTCGTCAATCCCGCCGGACAGGCAGTGTCCGTCGCCCTGTAAATATTTCTTAGGGGCTTTCTGGTATTCGCTTGCTGACAACGAGCGATAAACCCCATGAACAAATTGGAAAAAAGCGATCAATTCGACGTGGAAGCGCTGCGCAAGCAAATTTCCGACATCGAGGCGCGCCGCAACGCAGGTCAGGCGCACTCCGCCGAACCGGTCGAAATCAATCCTTATGCCCGGCAGATCGCCGAACAGTTCCGCGACGGTACCCGTTCGCCTGTCATTATTATCGGTCAATTGCGGCTGCTGGAATTCCTGGCGCTCTTTTTGATTGCCCTGATCGTCCACTACTTCTGGCCGGGCGACGGCAGCGATCCCCTGCTGGTGCGGGCAGGCATGGCCGCGATCGCTTCGGCCTCGACCGTCATCGCCCTGCAGCTTGCCGACACCTATACCATTCCCGCACTCCGGGCGAAGCTGCGGCTGATGCCCCGCATTCTTGCTTCATGGACGATCGCGCTTGTGCTGACCATCGGCCTGTTCGCGCTCATTCGTGGCACGACATGGGCGATGGCCGATGCCTATGTTCCCTGGTTTGCCGCCGGGGTGCTGTTTCTCTCTGCCGAGCGTTTCCTTGTCGCCTACGGCATCCGCAATTGGGCGCGCAACGGCATCATGGAGCGGCGCGCCGTCATCGTCGGCGGCGGCGAACCGGCCAAGGAGCTGATCCGCATCCTCGAACAACAGGCCGACAACGACATCCGCATCTGCGGCATCTTCGACGACCGCGGCGAAAAACGCTCGCCGATCATGGTCGCCGGTTACCCGAAGCTCGGCACAGTGGCGGAACTCGTCGAATTCGTGCGGCTTACGCGCATCGACATGCTGATCATCGCCCTGCCGCTTTCGGCTGAGGCACGTATCTTCGATCTCCTGAAGAAGCTCTGGGTCCTGCCGGTCGATATTCGGCTTGCGGCGCACGCCAACCGGCTGCGCTTCCGGCCACGCGCCTATTCGCATGTCGGCGCTGTTCCGATGCTCGACATTTTCAAGATGCCGATACGCGACTGGGATTCCGTCGCCAAACGCGGCTTCGACATCTTTTTCACTCTGGTCGCGCTTGCGCTGCTCTGGCCGCTGATGGCCGCAACCGCGATCGCCATCAAGGCGACCTCGGAAGGCCCCGTCTTCTTCATGCAGAAGCGTCACGGCTTCAACAACGAAGTCATCAACGTCTTCAAGTTCCGCTCGATGTACACAAACATGGCCGATCCTACGGGCAAGGCCGCGGTGACCAAGGGCGATCCGCGTGTCACTCGCGTCGGAAGGTTCATCCGCAAAACCTCGATCGACGAGCTGCCGCAGCTTTTCAACGTGCTGCGGGGAGATCTCTCGCTGATCGGTCCGCGTCCGCATGCGGTTCTTGCCCAGGCGCGCGACCGCGCCTTCGCCGATGTCGTCGAAGGTTATTTCGCCCGCCACCGCGTCAAGCCGGGCGTTACCGGTTGGGCGCAGATCAACGGCTGGCGCGGCGAGGTCGACAATGACGAGAAGATCAAGTTCCGCACCGCCTACGACCTCTATTACATCGAGAACTGGTCGCTCTGGTTCGATCTCAAAATCCTATTCCTGACGCCGATCCGGCTGCTCAATACGGAAAACGCCTATTGAGCGCGGTCGAGGCGACATATTCGCGTGTCGCCCAGCCGCAACGGGCGGCGCTGCGGCTCATCGGCTCGGCCTTCGTCGCCTTTGGCGTTTTCCTCTCCGGCTTTGTCATCGATGAGCCGGCGCCTTATGAACTCTGGATGGCGGGGCTGATTGGCCTCTGGTTCATCCTGGGCCTCAGAATTTCGCGCAGCGTTGCGCCGTTGCTTGCCCTGCTGCTCACTTTCAATATCGGCGGCATGCTGTCGCTGACCCAGATGAAGGACCTCGCAACGGCACCGATGTATATTGCCGTCTCGACCTTCCTGGCGCTGACCGCGGTTTTCTACGGGGCGATCATCGAGGACAGCCATAAGCGGCTGCCGCTAATCTTCAACGCCTGGACCCTGGCTGCCGTCGTCACGTCGGCGCTCGGCGTGCTCGGCTATTTCCACGCCTTTCCGGGCTCGGAAGTATTTACTCTTTATGATCGCGCCAAAGGCGCGTTCCAGGATCCGAACGTCTTCGGCCCGTTCCTGGTGCCGCCGTCGCTCCATCTCGTCCACGGCATTCTGGTCGGCGATCTGAAGAAATCGCCGTTGAAGGCGGCCGCCCTTCTCGTGATTGCCCTCGGCATATTTCTCTCCTTTTCCCGCGCCGCCTGGGGTCTCTTTGCGCTCGGCGTCATGCTGTTGATTTTCATCATGCTGCTGAAGGAGCGCAGCGGCGCCTTCCGCTTGCGAGTGCTGATCCTGTCGCTGGCGGCGATCATGTTGCTGGTCGCATCGCTGCTCGTGGCGCTGCAGATCCCAAAGGTCGCAGAGTTGTTTTCGACACGCGCCCAGCTTGTGCAGCAGTATGACGGCGAACATCTCGGCCGTTTCGAGCGCCACAGGATCGGTTTCACCATGATGATGGAGCGCCCGCTCGGCATCGGCCCGCTCGTGTTCGGCACGATGTTTCCCGAGGACGAGCATAACATCTGGCTGAAGTCGCTCACCTCCTATGGCTGGCTCGGCTTCGTCAGCTATGTCGGAATGCTCCTCTGGACGCTCATCCTCGGTTTCCGGAACCTGCTTCACGACCGGCCCTGGCAACCCTTCCTGATGATTGCCTGGATCTCCGTTCTCGGCCACGCGGCGATCGGCAACGTCATCGACATCGACCACTGGCGCCATGTCTATCTGCTCTTCGGCACGGTCTGGGGCTGCGCGGCGCTGGAAGTGCGCCACAGGCGAGGCCGAATTCCCAAGGGAACGGCGTAGTCTGCCGCCTGATCACGGGGCTATTTCGTCGCGCCTGCCGTCAAGCCGGCAATAAACCGCCGCTGGAAAACGAGATAGGTCAGGATTAGCGGGGCAATGACGATCACGGCACCGGCGGTCAGAACCGGCGTGTTGACGGTGTAACGTCCCTGGAAAAACAGCATGCCGAGGGGCAGTGTCCGATAGGCATCGTCATTCACCAGAATGAAGGGAATCAGAAACTCGTTCCAGGTCCAAATGAACAGGAACAACGCCAGCGTCGACATTGCCGGCACCATCAGCGGAACGACGATCTTGCGCAAAATATAGAAGCGCCCCGCGCCATCGAGAACAGCCGCTTCCAGAATTTCTTCCGGCAATTGCTGCATCGCGCTAGCAAGAAAGATCGTAGAGAATGGTATCGACATCGCGATCTGCGGCACGATGACGGCCGCATAGGTGTTGATCAGCCCAAGATACCGCATTTCATAATAAAGCGGGATGATGAAGGCCTCCGCCGGCACCATCATGCCGAGTGTCAGGATCGCGAACAGCGTGCGCCTGAGCGGAAAGGACAGATAAGCGAAGGCAAAACCCGTCAGCAGGCCCAGAAGGACGCTTGCCGCAACGACAGGAATGACAACGATGATCGAATTCCAGAAGTAGATGTTGAAATGGCCGGCGTTCCAGGCATCGAGGTAATTTTCGAAATGCGGATATGCCGGCAGCGCGAATGCGCCCTGCAGAACGTCGGCCTTGCTCTTGATCGAAGTGAGCAGCAGAAGCAGGAACGGCGTAATCGTTACGAATGCAAGAAGCCAGAGGACAAGGCGAAGGAAGAGCGGGGCGGCGGGAATGTTGGACTTGCGGCTCATCAAGCCATTCCTTTACTTCTTGAGCCCACCAACCGGTGAATTGCAAAATTGATGGCGAATGTCAGCAGCGCGCCGACAATGGCGATGGCCGCCGCCGCGCCGAACCTATTGAGCTCGAAACCGAGCTGGTACATGTAGATATTCGGCACGAGCGTGGCGTTGGCGGGTCCGCCGCGGGTCATTGTAAAAATCAGGTCGAAACTCTTGATCGAGGCGATGACCGTCAGCAGCAAAACCACCCTGATCTCCGGCATGAGAAGCGGCAGGGTTATCCAGAAAAACGTCTTTCGCGCCGACGCGCCATCGACCTTTGCAGCATCAAACAGCGATGGATCGATGCGCTGGATTCCCGTGAGGAAGATGACCATGCAGAAGCCGAAGAAATACCAGGTGGCAACGATCCCGACCGCGGGAAGCACGAAGTTGAAATCTCCCAGCCAAGGGAGTGCGAACATGCCTAGCCCCACCGCTCTCAGAAACTGGTTGAACGGGCCGAATGCAGGATTGTAGAGCCATGCCCAGATGATGCCCAACACGGCAGTCGGCATGATATATGGGAGGAACAGGAATGTCCGCAGAGCGAGCTGTTCCCGTTGCTTCAGATTCCAGACGCAGGCGGCAAGACCTATGCCGAGCCCGAGCGGCAGGACGCAGTAGAATATCATCAGCTCGGCATTGTTGCGCAAGGCGATGTAAAAACGATCATCTGAAAAGAGATCGATGTAATTGCCGAGGCCAACCCATTTGGGCACGGTCAAGCCGTCCCAACTGGTCAGACTCAACCCCAAAGCCGCGACAATCGGCCCGAAGACAAAAGCCGCGTAAAGCAGCAATCCGGGGAAGAGATAGATCGAATTGATATGTTCGGAGCCATCAAGTGGGGAGCGCTTCATTCCGGTACTCCATGAAGCCAAAGCTATGGTCGTCGTGCAGCAAGCCTGAGATCGCGGCGCTGATTTCTTGAAATGATGTCGACGGAACGCAGGCCGCGGACGGTCGCGGCCTGCGTCCGCGCCATTTATTTCTGACCCTTCAGGTAAGCCTGATAATCCTTGTCCATAGCGTCGACAAAGGCTTCAGGCGTGATCTTGCCGGACAGGAGAAGCGGCGTGTTATCGTCGATTGTCTTCAGCATCGTCGGGCTCGACCAATCGGGATAGTGGCCGAGAGCGTCGTTGGCGTTGAGCGTCTTCCACATCTCGATGCCGGAGCTCAGCAGCGGCGTGAGCTTGGGCTTTGCATCCGCCGCAAGCGACGTTGCCGGAAGGTAGCTGGCATTGGCCCAGGTTTCGGCAGCCTTTTCCGAAACCATGTAGTCGATATATTCACCGGCCAGGTCCTTCGTTTTCTGATCTTTGGCAAGGCTCGTTATCGCCCAGGCAAGATCCACGCCTCCGACGCTCAGCGGCTTGGTAATGCCTTTCGGGGCAGGAATGGCCATGAAGCCGATATCCTGGTTGTGCTGCATATCACCGAAATACCAGGTTCCCGAGATCAGGAAGGCGCCCTGCCCTGATATGAAAAGCTGGACGGCGTCGTCACCCGAAATGCCCTCGAAACCGGGATAGAAATAGCCGCCCTGCGCCCACTTCTGCACCAGTTTTGCGGATTCGATGTTGCCCTTGGTGTTCCAGGAGCCGCCCCTGCCATAGATCAAATCGTCAAGTTCGGCGCGATTGCTTGCGTCGATATGGGCTTGATCGATGGCGCCGATCATGTGCAGGGCCAGATGCTGCTTTGCGCTGCCCATCATGAAGGGCGCAACGCCCTTTTCCTTCAGCTTGTCGAGATCGGCCAGGAGTTCCTCGAAGGTCTTCGGGAGCGCTATGCCGGCATCGTCGAGGATCTTCTTGTTGTAGTAGAGGCCGACGATCTCGGCGAGGCCTGATATGCCGTAGGTCTTACCGACGCCAAACTTTGGCCCATCCCAGCGATCTCGCGCCAGCACGGAATCGGACTGCCGCTTATCCCAGCTGTATTTCTTGATGTAGTCGTCAACCGGCAGGAGCAGTCCTTCCTTGACCATCGCGCCCATATCGCCGGCGCCCTGGTTGACTTTCGTGACGACCGGGCCGTTGCCTGCCGAGACCGCAAGCTTCAGCGTCAACTTCATGTCATCGAAGGTGCGGGCGGTACGCTTGATCGTAACGCCGGGATGCGCAGCCTCGAAGTCCTTGTTCAATTGCTCGATGACCGCACTCTGACCTTCATAGGTCTGGTCGTCCCATACAGCCAGATCGTCAGCGCGCGCCGCCGCCGAAAGGCTGAAGCTTACAAGCGCAGCGCCGGTCAGCGCGACAGCTGCCTTCCATTGGCTTGCCGACAGAATGTTGATCGATTTCACGCTACTTCTCCTCTGTTCCACCTTTATTCGGTTTATTCTCCACTCCCCGTTCAGGCCGGGCGCCACGCACCGGCCGAACGTTTTCTTCCCTCAGAGCTTTGCCGGGCTGGCGAATCTGAGGTAATCGTCAATGCATCAGCCTTCTCGCGGCCTGAAATGACAAAGCCACGCAGGAGGTGGCAACGTGATGGACACCAATTGCTTCATTCGTCCGGCGATTGATGCGGATATCGACGCCCTTTTCGAGATCTGCCTGAAAACGGCGAATGGCGGAGACGATGCGAGCGCGCTTTACAGCGACCCGCATCTGCCCGGCTACATCTGGTCGGTACCCTATCTCAAATTCGCCAAAGACTTCGCCTTTGTTCTCGTTCAGAACGACCGAGCGGTCGGCTATGTCGTCGGCACGCCGGATACCAGCGCGTTCGACAGAGACTTGCAGGCGAATTGGTGGCCGTTCGTGCGCCGGGAGATCGCGGGACTGACGCCCGCCCGTCCGCGCGACGCCGACGTGATCGAGCGAATTCACAATCCTCGCAGCGGAACGGCGTGGCTTCAAGACCAGTACCCCGCGCATCTCCACATCAATATTCTTCCCGGGCGTCAGGCCGCGGGCTGGGGACGCAGGATGATCAGCACCGAGCTTCAGGCGCTCAAGGATCATGGGGTCGGAGCCGTACATCTCGGCGTCGATCCGAACAACGAACGCGCCAGGGGCTTCTACCGCCACCTCGGCTTTTCGGAATTCGAACGGGATGGCGGCGTCGCCTTCGCAATGCGGATCGAATAGGGATTTGGCTAAAGCCGACGACGCCGTAGAGTTCATGACATCGGCTCCGCATTTGCGGCGTCCAGCCCATATTTGAGAACCACCGCCGCCGGCATGGCGCTCCAGCCCTGAAGCAGCGAGCCGCGCCCGTAAGGCGGCGAGAAATATTCCACCGCGCCGATCCAGCCGTTGTCGAGGCAGGTTTCCCACCAGCGCGTCAGCGCGTAGCGCGCGCCTCCAAGTCCGTGGCGAAGGCGTTCTTCGGCGTAGGCGCCGTCCCAATAAGGCCAGTCCGAGCCGTTATGGTAGCGGTAGGGAAAGGCGGTCTTGGATCGCAAATCGCTTTGCCGCTTGAATGGTGGATAGGCGCACATTACACCCCAACTGCCATAGGGCTGTTCCTGATTGTTGCGCGTTTCCAGTCTGGTTTCGAACGCTCTCAGGAGGCCGACAGCCTTCTCCTCTGAAATAGCACTAAATCGCGACAAGGTCAGGCTGTCGAGAGCCAGATGATCCTCGACAAACAAGCCAGGCGTTCCGTAGTCGAGATATCCTCCCGTTGCTGGCACGAAGAGCCTGGCTTCGATTTCCCGGCGGGCAAGCATTGCGGTCTTGCGTGCATGTTCGGCAAGGGTCGGATCGTGTCCTTCGCCCAGTCTTGCCACCGCATCCAGCGCGCCGACGAAGAGACCGAGGTCATAGGAGACAAGACCGTCACGGAAGACGTTGTCCGCCCAATCCCGATCGTTGCGCGGCTTCAGCGGCAGAACGCTGTCGGGACCGGCCAGACTGACATAGCGATCCATGATCGCCCTCACCGTGGGCCAATGAAGCTGCACCTCGGCCGCGTCTTTCGTAACGCCGAAATAGTCATCCAGAAAAAGAATGAAGAAAAGCGGACTGTCGAAGTGGTCGCTCCACCAATCTTGCGGACGATTATGATACTCGGGAACTGCTCTTTTGTGATTTTTGGGGTTGACCTTGCAGTCGGCGACGAAGCGCTGCCAGGCATCCGACTGCGCCGGTCCCGTCAGGATAACGCCGCTCGGGGCCTCTCCGTCGGGCTGTATTCCCTTGGCGAGCAGCCGGATCTCGTCGCGCACCGCCTCCGGAGCAAGCATCAGAAGAGGCTGCATCGTCCAATAGCCATCGCGGTAATAGGTCCGCGCCGGAGCGCTATAGGCCTGTCCGGCGGCAAGGCCGGCGAAGGCGCCATTTTCGTCGCGCCTTATGCTGGAAAGAGCCGCATGTATCCCCTGACAGACCATGCTGCGCATCAGCGGGTCGGCGTCAGGCGTCACATCGCAACGCAACACATAATCCGCGGCTTCGGTGATAATGGCTTCGCTGGCGAGATCGAGGGCTTTCTCGGCTTCGTCTCTCGAAGCGCCGCCGGCAATCCGCAGATCGGAATCTTGAGCTTCCACGATAAGCGCGCCCCAGCCCATTTCGAAAATCTGCCGTTGGCCGCTGCGGGACACCTTCGCTTTCGCGTCTCGCCCATCCGGCTCGTGCCACCACGCGCAACGGCGCGCTGGATAGACGCCCTGCAGGCGCACTCCTTTGATCAGCATCACCGGCAGCGACTGCGCGACGAAAACGCCGCCCTGTTTCGAGACGAGCCGGTTCGGAGCGTAGCTATAGGGGCCGGTGATCGGAGAAAACCGCACGCGCCCCAAGCTGCCGGCACCCCAAAGGGCAAGATCGGCATATCCGTCCGGGTGAACATCCGCCTGAAGGCGTGGCGCCATTATAGGCAGCAAGACGCCGGCGTCGGCTGAAAGCTGTCCATCGGTCGAGGGCTTTATCATACACTGGTCCCCGACAGCCGCGTTGAGGAACCCGCAGGATGCGAAACGGAGAAACAGCCGAACCAGCCTGAGCCGATTCTTCTTTGGGCGATCTTGGCGCGTGCGCGCTGACCCAGACAATATGTATGGTGCATACTTGTCCACACCCTCTTCAATCGCGCATTTGATTACGCGTTGATCCCCAGCCTACAGGCGGCTCCTCTTTTGTCAAGGACGTAGACAAATTGTCGGCTTCCGTGTACTGAACTCGGCTAACGAGACGAGGGTGGAGGACTAAACGCGCCATTTCGCGGTGGTTGAGAACCGGACCGACCTTACATTAGGGATACACCTCGAACTAATTGGAACGAGCAGCCGGATGGCAACGAACTCTTCTATCGTACAGACTCCCATCGCACGAAAAATCTCGACCAACGCGGTGATCCGGGCCGTGTTAGCCAAGCGGAAGATTTCTCGCGCCGATATTGCCAAGCTGACCGGCTTATCGAAACAGACGATTTCCGATGTCGTGCGCGATCTTGAGGATGATGGGTGGCTAAAAGCTGTCGGGCAGACCGATGGTCGTCCCGGCCGGAATGCGATCATCTATGAAATCAACGCAAGCGCGGGCCTGGCTGTCTCCATCGATCTCGGAGGCACCAAGATCGCTGCGGCTATCTGCGATCTGCTAGGTAACGTCGTTGCAGAAACCAAAGTGCCCACCGACCCACGCGGTGGACCGCATCTCGTCAACCAGTTCAGCGACCTGATCACTCAACTCGCGCTTGCGGCAGGGACGACTGCCGACAAGCTGCGTCTCGTCGTTCTCGGCAGTCCCGGCGTCCTCGATCCGGCTACCGGACATATCAATGTAGCGCCGAATATTCCCGGCGTGGACGCGATGGATCTGCGGCAAGCGTTCAGCGACAAGATGGGCATACCGGTGATCATCGAAAATGACGTCAACCTCGCCGCGCAAGGGGAGAGATGGCGGGGACACGGCGTCGAGGTCGGCAATTTTGCTTTCGTGGCGCTTGGCACCGGCGTTGGCATGGGCATTATCGCCAATGGCGCGCTGTTGCGTGGCGCCCGTGGCGCGGCCGGCGAAATCGCCTATCTTCCGCTCGGCGGCGATGCTTTTGATCCCGGCGGATTTACGCTCGGCACCTTTGAGAGCGCGGTCGGCAGCGTTGCGATGCTGCGGCGCTATACCGGTTTCGGCGGGCGCAACGCCTCTACTGTGGCCGACCTCTTCGCTGCGTTCAACGCAGGCGAAACGAGCGCCATCGCCGCAATCGAAGAAACGGCGAGGCTGGTGGCCATCGCTATTGCCGCCATCGGAGCAACTCTCGACCCCGAGTTGGTGATCACCGGCGGCAGCATCGGTGCAAGGCCGGAGCTCGTAAACGCCATCCGAGGTTTTCTGCCGCGTTGCACCCCCTACCCGCCGCGCATAGAGATCAGCCGCTTCGGCAACCGCGCCGCCCTCATGGGAGGCATGGGGATCGCCGTCGAGCGCATGCATGACGATCTGTTCGGTGTAAAATTGCGGGACGCTTGAACATTATGGCAGGTCGCAATCAGCCGCTGCGCCACTTGCGAAGCGCGGCAAATGCGCTAGATTTTGCACCATGATCACAGCAACGCAGATACGCGGCGCGCGCGCCATGATCGGAATGAGCATCGAAGAGCTCGCCGCCGCAAGCGGCCTGCCGGTCGAGATCGTGACGGCGTTGGAAAAGGGCGAGTTTGAGGGTGAGCCGCATGCGCTGTTCGACGTGCGCAGCACCCTCGAGGCGCACGGCATCATCTTCCTGTCGAGCGGCAATCAAGATGAAGGCGGCCCCGGCATCCGGTTGCGGGCACGCACATCAACCGATGACGGCATCCGGCCGGAAAACCTCAATGCCGCCAATGATGACTGACCAGACCCATCCGTCAGGTTCCGCGGTCTCATCCTTTATTGCGGGAACCGCGTGTCAGAGATAGGTCTTGGCAAGGTCGGCGAGTTTGCCGCCGTCTCTCACGCCCTGCCTGTAAAGCTGAATGATAACCGCACCGATCCTCTCGGCTTCCGGCGTCGTTCTGACCAGGCCGCGTTCGTCGCAGACCTTGCCGAGCACTTGCGAAAGCAGATCGAGATCTTCCGAAAAGAGCGGTAAATCATGCGGATGAATTGATGACCGTAACATCACGCCGCACTTCCCTCCGAGGGCAAACGCCTACACGCTTGCATCGCCGGCCGCCCTCCGCAACCGACAATGAAGTTATTATGCGTGACGGTCCTAACTTTAGCAACTGCGCAAACAAAATTTCCTCCCCGCGCATGCAGCGCGTTTTGCAGGAGGTATCTGCGAATGCAACGCTGAGTAAAAAACACTTTCCCTCCCCGTCCAAGTCTACTCTCCATCCAGCAGCTGATCGTTTCCACCGCCCGCGACGCCGTCGAATATCTGAACCGATGGCCGGGCAAGCCGAGGGGCGATTATCGCGTTGCGCTCCAACATTGTCCTGATGCGCTCGATCGGCTGCGCAGCCCGCACGGCACACGGAGTTTCCTTTGTCACAGCGGCGAAGGCCACAGGATTACCGGTGTGAGAGCGGCTCAGGCGTGTTGCGTTTTTTCGGATTCGCCGTTCGCGGCTTGATCCTGATCCCGGCGTTGCCGCAACGCGCTTCAGCCGTTGCGGCGGCCGCCAGCGGCGATGAACGGCGGATCGATGAAGCCTTCGGTGATCACCTTGGCGGTCAGCTCGATCACTCGTTCCTCGGCAAGTTCGGCAAGCGCGAGGGCGACGTCGCCCTCCGACCAACCGGCCTTGACCGCCTCGTCCGACAGAGCTTGGAAAGCACCGGCAAGGGCCTGCCTGCAAGTTAGAGTCTGGTTCATATCCACCATGCGCTCGCACCAGGCAATCTCTGAGAGGAACAGTCCTAATCTACACGTGTTCGCAAAAATGCGAAACGTTAAAAGGTTCTCTGAAATTCAAAACCAAGCCATTTGGCCTAAAACTCTGTATAGCCCTAACAAAATAGACAACTGCTCGTCCATCTTTGATGGATTCCCAAAAAGAACTAGAGAGCTATTTTTCGACCACTCCCGTCAAGGGAGCACTTCATCAGATGATTTACTTCAAATGGTCAAAATCGAACCAGATAGACTGACGATTTTCTCCACCTGATGACATGGATCCGAAGTCCGGCTGTTTTCAGCATCTTCGCACCCCCCTGTCAATCGGCTTCGGGATATTCCCGCCGCGAGCATGACCATCGCTCGCATCGTGGTGAAGAGGAGCTTAAAGCGGTTCGACCGATGGGCATCGGAGGATGTGGCGAATGCCGACCGGCGTTGATCACCTTATTACCATAACGGCACCACACTGCCGTCAAAGTCCGCCGTACCATTGCCTCGGCTCGTTTTATTTTTTCAGGAGGTAAAATGTCTATCGAACTGGACGCTACTACCTATGTTCACGCCAAGCCGACGACTGCTCATTCCTATATCCTGCCGACCGTTGTCGATGTTCTTGAAAACACTTTCCACGAGGCTAGCGAAACGGCGGTCTTTGATCTCGGCTGCGGCACCGGCGGCGCTGCCTCGGTGCTTGTGGAGAAAGGCTACGACGTCGTGGGCGTCGATCCGTCGGAGGACGGTATTGCGAAAGCGAAAGCGGTCCATCCCGATCTTCCGCTGGAAATCGGTTCCGGCTACGACGATCTTTCCAGCCGCTACGGGACCTTCGATGCGGTGATCAGCATAGAGGTGGTGGAGCATGTTTACGACCCGAAGGCTTTCTCGGCAACCATGTACGATCTGGTGAAACCGGGCGGCATTGCGGTCGTCTCGACGCCTTTTCACGGTTACTGGAAAAATCTGGCTTTGGCCGTAAGCGGAAAGATGGATGACCATTTCATGCCGCTCAAAGAGCATGGCCATATCAAATTCTGGTCCCCGGGGACGCTCAGCACGCTGCTGCTCGACACAGGTTTCGAAGACGTCGACTTCGAGTATGTCGGAAGAATTCCGCTTCTGGCAAAATCGATGATTGCAATCGCGCAGAAACCGCACTGACGGCCCGTTCTCTACCGCAGCCACGCACGCGCTGCACTCACATTTATCGTGGTGTTCTGACTGGGATTTCAAGGGGATAAATGGTCGGGGCGACTGGACTCGAACCAGCGACCCCTTGACCCCCAGTCAAGTGCGCTACCGGGCTGCGCTACGCCCCGACCTGCCGAAACGGCTTGATTGCTTTATGAAATCGGCCTTCATAGCGCAAGGGGAAAATGAGGGTCGTGGAATAAAAATAGAACGGAAGCCGTCGAAAAGCACAGATCGGCGCAAACAGTCCCCCGAAAGTTCCACGCGATGTTTCCGATGGCGAATTCGTTGACCATCCTTTCCATTTGAAACGCAAGGCGTGCTCAGCCTTCAATGACGGAGTCTCGTCGTCTGCAGTAGAAGCGAGCTCATTTGCAATCTGCGCCCGACCTTTGGCGATTGCAGCTTTCTTTTCATCAGCGATGGCTTTGACTACCGCCAACCGATGCTCGCGCTTGTGTCGTGCGACTGATGCGCCTACCGGAGTTACATTCTAAAATCCAACGCGAGGTGTCGAGGTGGAAACCGGCGGTGAGGAGCATCATGTGCACGTGTTTCTCGCCGGTTCGCAAAACTTCGAATGCGAGTGGTATGCCAGGAAGAAGCTGTTTGCAGATAATGGCTCGGCTAAAGGCTATTGATCGCCAACAGACACTTGATGTTGGAAAACAATCGCGAACCCGAGACTGAAGTCCGATGTCACCACAAGCGGACATGGTGGGGTTGTTTGATTCACCGCAGTCAGACCACCATTTGCTTTTGGTCTCACCGCTCTACCTCAATCGACAGAGACAGTGGAGGAAGTCACAGTGCGTAAGCCGATCATATTGTTTGCCTTTGCCGCGTTCGCCTTACCCGCTGATGCGATGGCGCAGTCGCCTGAGCTCGAGGATACCTGCAAATCCGTGGCAAAGAGCTTCTTTATGACCGATCAGCTCGCTATCGGCACCGTGCAATCCTTTCCCGAGTTGAAGCCGCCGGGTGTCCGCATGTCCTATTCGACGCGGCAGGGAGCCGCGCCGGCCGAAATGACCGACATATTCGAATGCGAGTTCGACAAGGCGGACAAGCCGCACAACCTGGCTCGCTTCTGCGTGTCGAGCACGTGCTATTCACCGAACGCCGATGACGGTGACCGCAAGCGCCGCTTCGACGAAATGCGCATTCTCCTCAACCGCGCTGAGAAATAGGACGTCGGCGTACTCGGCATGATTGGCAATCCCGCCGACCGGATACTGCCCTTCGCTTCGAAGCGACGCCGGTAGCTGGGGTGCTGATCGACGTTAACATGGAGCACAGCGCCGAGGGCCGCGCACGACCACCCTGGTGGGGCTTGCGACCAACTTTTTAAACGAACTCAACGCGCCGTTGCAAATCAATCTGGCGGAAGTCTCTTATGTCAATATGATTCCACTGACATCAGTTCGTCCGGTAACGTTCAGATTGCGACGACCTTCAGCCGGCCTTCGGCGGTCTGGCGAGGCTGCCACGCCCGATAATTGGCAACCGAAAAATGCGGAGTTTCGAAAGGCGTGGCGTGGGTTTCGGTGACGACGGTGACATCGGCGCCGGCGGCCTCGCCAGCGAGAATGCCGGCAACGGCATCTTCGAAGACCAGGCAGTTCGCTGGGTCGACCCCGAGTCGATGTGCACCGAGCAGATAACCCTCGGGGCTCGGCTTGCCCGATTTGACCGTTTCGCCACTGACGATCACCCTCGGCATCGGAATGCCGGCTGCAGCCATGCGGCGCCTGGCGAGTTCGATCGGCGCCGAGGTGACGATCGCCCATCTGCCGTCGGGGATAGCGTTGAGGAAGCGGACGGCGTCGGGGATTTCGACGATGCCGGCGACGTCCTCCATCTCCTCGGCCAGCAGCAGATCCGCCTCGTGCGCCGGATCGACACCCGGCAAGCCGAGGCCGCGGATCACGTCGGAGGCACGGATGCCGTGAATCGTTTTCAGGAAAACCTCCGGCTCGAAACCATGGCGTCTTGCCCATTCACTCCAGACGCGCTCGACGACGGCAATGGAATTCAGCAGCGTTCCGTCCATATCGAAGAGGAAGGCGTCATAGGATCTATCGAGGACGTCGTGGTGACCGGGCACGGGTGTTTCCTTGCGAGCACGAGGCAGCCGGGGCCTCTCCGGCAGGCGAGTAGCCGAGAGCGGCGACGGCGTCAACGTCAGTCGTTGACATCGGGATGCGTGACGTTGCGAACATCGGCCAGACCACGTGCGGCGTCGCGATTGCCGGTCGCGGCGGCGGCTTCGAAGATCCGCATCGCGTCATCATACATTTTCAGATTGAGATAGCAGTAGCCCCGCAGAACCATCAGATCGATGCGCTCCTGCTGCAACTGGGCGCGTTGATCGAGATAGATGAGGGTTTCACGGTAACGTCCGGCGTCGAAGGCCGACAAGGCACGATCGGCGAGGATCGCCACCTGCAGTTCGGCAGCGCGCTGGCGGCTCTGCGGTGCCTTGGTTGCCGCAACGGCGGCATTGCTAGAAAGACCGGCGCGCAGATAGGCGAGGCTCTGACCATAGGCCGCGTCTTCGCGGATCTTGCGGACCGGGCTCTGCAACGCCGTCTCGAAGGCCGAGACCGCCTCCATCGGCCGGTTGATATCCATCAGGCACCAGCCGCGCGACAGCGCCTCGCCCGGCCCCAATCGTCCCGCGTCGATGGTCGTCGAGCAGTCCCGCGCCTGGCGCGGACCGCGCTCGACAGTCACCGTCTGCAACGCCGGCCTTGCGGCGCGGATGGCGACTTCCGGTTCCGGCTGCCGCACAGTTCGCGGCTCGGCCGGAAGCGGCGCCGGTGAAGCGGCCGGACGCGGCGGCGGCTCTACCGGCTGGCCCGGCTGCTGCGCCGCGAGCGGCGCCTTTGCGGGCTGCGTATCGGCGCTCGACCCCGGCAAGGAAGTGTCCTGAAGATTGGCGATTCGCGCCGACCTGCCGGCCCAGCCGCGCTGGAGGTCGAGGACACCCTTGCGGTCGTTCAGCTGCTCACGCGTGACGGCAAGGCCATAGGCGGACGGTTCATCGTCGGGTTTCCAGGCCAGCGCGGTCTCGAACCAGCGCGCGGCGGTCTGGAACTGGTTGAGAGAACGGGCATACCAGCCGAACTGCTGCGCCGTCGGCACATATTTCCGGGCGATGACTTCGGCTGCGATCCGATGAAGCACGTCCTCGGTCAGATCGGCCGGCGGTTGCAGCGCCATCAGGTTGGCAGTGGCGGCAAGATAGGTTGCGGTCGCGTCATCGGAATCGGCGCGCCAGCGGAACATCACGTCCTCGGCTTCCCGCGGCGCCTTGCGGGCGATCAGCGCCAGCGCCAACCCCTGCGAGGCGGCCGCCGTATCCTCCCTGTCTCGGGCGGCACGAAACCACTTTTCGGCGTCGGCAAGGTTGTTGCGGCGAAGCTGGTGCCAGCCGAGCAGCAGCGCATCGGAGGCCAGCCCCTGGCTTTCGGCGAGCTTTTCGAGGTGAGCGATATAATTCGGCGCAATGGCGAGCTTCGGATCGTCGTTGCTTTCAGCGACGAAACGTCGGGCAAGGTTGTCGCGGATTGCATCGAATTCCCTGCTGCCGTCGACAGCGGGTTTTTCCAGCGCCAGCAGCGCCTGCATCAGCTGGTAGTCGAGCAGGGTCGAGGCTTTTTCGACCGTCGCCTGCCGTTCGGCAGCGTCGGTGCAGTTCTTCAGGATATAGGCATAACCATCCTGCCCGCGCTGCGCCCTCTCCGTCCGGATGAAGGCCTCGGCGACACGCCACAGCACGTCGACCTCGCTGCAGGTGAGCAGGCTCGGCGTCGCCGCGGCGATATCGACCACGGTCGCATATTGCCTGAGATCCGAAGCGTTGATGAGGCGGGAGCGGGCCTCGGCGACACCAAGCCGCTCGAGCAGATCGGCCGGCGGCTGCCATCCGGCGTCGGCGGCCTGACGGTCAGCGATCGCTTTGCGCAACTCGGCATAGCGGCCATCGGAATAAAGCTTCCACATGGCCTCGAGCTGCTTGTCGCCGTTTTGCGGCACCGCGAGCGGATCGGCCGGCGGAACCCAGTTGGGATAAAGCGCCTGAAGCCGAGAGATTTCGGCCTGCAGGCGCACTTTGTCGCCCCGGCTGGCAAAATAACGAAGCGCGCTTTCATCGACGGCAGGCGGCGCGGACGCCGCGGCCTTTTGAGGCGCCGGCGGTTCGGAAACGATCGGCGGCGCGACCGGGGCCGGCTCCGCAGCTGTCTGAGGCGCATCGGGTTGCGGTGCTGCCGGCTGCTCTGCAGCGACATTCGACTCACCGCTGCCCGGTGCCGGTGACGAAGTGATCGCTTCGATCCTGTCGGCGACGGTCTCGGGATTGAATTCGGAATTGCCCGCGGGAGCTTCATCCGGCTTAATGCGGCCCATCATCAACAGCTCCGGCCCCGGCCTGTCTGCGGAGCCAAGCCCGAGCTTTTGCTGCAGGGCGCCACGATCCTTCAGTCCGGTGACGAGGGTCGCCACCACGACTGCCGCTGACATCGCCACGAGAGAAGCTTTCACAGACACTCCGGATGCTTCTCCCCGATAAAGGCCAGCCCCAGCAATTGAAGCGTGGCCGGATAATAGAGCGTGGGTGCAAATTGCAGAGCCGAGACCGGCAGCCTGGTCCCGTCGACTACACAGGCCACAACATCGTTAACAATTCTATAACCCGGATCCAGCAACACGGTCTTCGGCCGGCCTGTGGTCAGATCGATCGTGGCCGGAATGCCATTCTGCGACATCCCCATTCGCATGCGGTTCAACAGCGCCTTGTCTGTGATGCCGCCGCGCGCGAGATAGAGCGGGATGCGAAGGGCATTATAGGCAAATTCGGCGTCGAAACCTTCTGCCGGTCGCGGTGGGCCACTAAGGCTGACCCATTCGGCAGGAAGCTTGCGCGGACCGAATTGCATCGTCTTCAACAGCGCCACGCCATCGTCCGACAGCTCTTTCCAGGCATCGGAGGGAGCAAGCGCTGCCATGACAGGCATTGCCTCGTAAATCCAGTAGGAAGGATTGACGACGGGGCCGTCGTCACGATCGGCGGCGCCAAAACCTTCGCTGCCCGGCATCAGCAGCGTCCGGCCCGCCGAGTGGACGATGGCCTTCGCAAGCAGCGCCTGCGCCATGCGGGAGGCGGCGAGGATATAGTCGTTGCGCTTCCATGCGGTGCCGGCAAGCGCCAGGGCATAGGCGATCAGCATGTCGCCATCCGTGGCATTATTGGTGTCGGTCACGTGCGGCTTGACGTTCGGATCCCATTTCCAGACGGCCAAGCCATCGTCGCGCAACAGCAGCTCGGTACGGGTAAAATACCAGATCTGCTCGAAATCCGCGGGGCTCGCCGAGAGATAAGCGAGCAGCATGCCATAGCCCTGTCCTTCGCTATGGCTGATATTGCCGTTGCCGTTATCGATGATCCGGCCACTCGCATCGAGAAACTTCGCCTTATAGGCAGACCACGCATCGGCATTGATCATCGCCTGCTGTGCAGCGGCGGATGGGCTTGCGGGGGCGAATGTAACCGTCGCCGCAAGCAGAAGCACGCGCCACCACCTCATTTGGACCGGCCCAGCGTTTTGAGCATGCGCGAGGTAGCGACGCCGATCAGCAGCACGAAGACGACGAGCAGCGAAGCATAGGAGAGGATATTCGTCGACAACCAATTGGCGGCGATCAAGCGGCAATTGGCGATCGACCAAGGCGTGGATGGGACGAAATCGAAGCGGGTGACGGGCACCGCCTCGATCTTGCCCGTCTTGCTCGAATAGGTGGTGATATGGCCTGACATCTGCGGCCAGTTCAACTGACCGGTCAGCACTTCGAGCCCTTCGCGCAGATCCCTTGCCGAGGGTGCCGCCACCACGGTCCACGAACCCTCTCCCAGGGGGCTGTGGCCTTGCGCAACCACGAGCGTGTCGGCGTTGGAGGGGGTGAAGACCGTCTCGGCCCCGGGGATGAACTGCAGCGAACTGCGGGTGATGTCGAAATTGCGCCCCAGCCATTCACGGAAGGCAGTGATGCGGCTGCGCAAGATACCGCCGCTCACCTTGGAATTCCACTCCTCGAAGGCCGTGCCGGTATCAACGACGCCTGGCTGCGTGTCGGCCACCGGACGCCACGAGGCTTGGCTCGCCGTCGAGATGTTGGCCTGCGTCAACGCGGTTGCCGGCATCTGCGAAATCGAGCCGATGAAGATGGCGTCCCGATCGCCGATCGTATTCGGCGAGGCCACGGTTTCGACGGCGATCGGATGACCGGCCATCACCGCCATCTGACCGAGCAGCGTAGCGGCGGCCGAAAGCGTATCGGCATCGACGCGATCGATGAAGAGCGGCGTCGGTTCCGTCGCCCGGCCATAGGGATAAGCTGTGCCGGACATTGCGGCCAAGTTCGGACGCTGCCCGACGCGGGCAAAATCCGGAATGTGCACTTCGGAGGTATCGAACAGGGCAAAACGGGGATTGGCACCGGCGGTAGCACCCGGAGCACAAGCGGCATCGTCCTTCGTCATCAGGATCGTCTCGATCGCAATCGTATTGAGGCCGGGTTTGAAGTGGCGCATCGTCACGCGGATCGGCAGATGACGGAGAATGCCGCCGGTGGTTGAAGCAAGCGGCACGGTGGAGGCGATGTTGTCGTTGACGTAGATATCGATATGGCTGCCGGGAAGCACATTGTCAGTATAGGCGGCGTCGAGCAGCACCTTGGCCTCGCCATAGGCATTGGCATAGAAGTCGGCCGGCACGGCGACATTGAAGCTGGTGCGGAACCGCCGGCCGGAAAATTCCGTGGTCTTCACGCCGAGTTGCGAGAGGGCGATGCTGGTGTCGGAAAAGACCAGTGGCGCATTCGGCGCGCTCCAGCGCTCGGTGGTCAGCTCATCGCGGCGGACGTCCGCGGACCTGTCAGTCGGCGAAACGATGGTATCGATCGCGGAAGAGACTGCTTGCCACGAGGGGCCGCTGATCAGAAGCACCGGCGAGCCGCTGCGCGGATCGGCCACGAAAGCGGCGAGCGGCGCGCTTTCGGCCCCGGGCGGCAGGCCGGGAAAGAACGGCCGCAGCTCCGCGGCGGTCCCGACGAGCACACCGAGCTTGCCAGGACCGGCGGCCGGAAGGGAGGCGGTGCTGAAGGCAAATATCTGGTTCGGCATGCTGCTCAGCACTGACAGGCCCTGTGCCAGCCGCAACAACGGCTTGGTCGTCCCCGGCTGCTCCAGCGCCGGGACGACGATATCGAACTCCGTCCTGCCCGCGCCATCGACGCCGATGGCGCGGATCGCGTCGGCGCTCGAAAGCTCCGCGGCATTCCCGCCGGCAAAGCTCAGATAGGTTCCGGCCGGATCGATATTCGACCATAATTCATAGGTGGACTGGATGCTGCAGTCGGTGCGATGGCGCTGCTCTGCCTGGAAGGTCACGAGATTGGCGCCCGGCTGCAACAGGCCGGAGGGAACTTCGAAAGTGACGGCGGAAGAGCCGTCCGCCGAGCTGACCCGCTGCTGCCCGATCGGACGATTGTTGAGATAGACGGTCAGCGCGGAGGCTTCCGGCGCGACGACGATCGAATTCTGATAGGCGAAGGTGAAACTTGCCTTGGCCGCCGCCTGCTCGGGCGTCAGATAGACAGACCATGACCGGCGGTCATATTCGCCGCTGAGGCTGAATTTCGAAAAGGGCACTAGATAACGCCTGATATCGCGGTGGCGCGGCTGCGAAGCGGCATTCGCCGCCGCCCCGGGCCGGGGCGCCGCCGTCGCCGGCTGCGGCACGACAGTGATCGGCGCAGGAGCGGGCGCGGGCGCTACGGAAATGGGTGGCGTGACGGGTGCCGGCGACGTTGCTGCAGGCGGAGCGGGCGGCGTCAATCTCGGGGCGGTGGACGCGCCGGGCGGCCGCTCGCCGGACATGTCGAAGGGCGCCGTCTGCGCCTGGGTGACAGCGGGGGTATGCAACAGGAGGAGCGCGGCGGCGACGATCTTTCTCATCCGGCATTGACCTTTGCCGCTCGCTGCTGCGCCTCCCGCTCCGGCCGCATGCTGCGGAAGAGGTAAACCAGGCCGCGGCTGGTCTGATAGAGGGACAGGCCGAGAAACCAGATGGTGCCGCGAATGAGGCCCGGATTGCGGCGCCGAGATTCCTGGAACTGGGTCCACTGATCGGAATTGGCAAACATCAGATCGGCGATCAGGCGATGATCAAGCGCGCTTTTCGGCACGTACTGGCAGCCGACATTGCTGATATCGCCTGATGGCTCGATGTTGCGGACGATCAGCGGCAGGGTTTCCAGATCTGCACCGCTATAGGGCCGGAAGCGCATCTCGCCGGGGGCGCCGACGAGCAGTTCATCGAGATGCTTGTTGAAGATATGCAGCCTTGCGCCATGGACGGAGACGTCCTCGATCGAGGCCGCATACCACTTGCCGTTGGCGTAAAACTCGCAGCGCCGGTTGACGCGAACGCGGCGGGACAAAGCGCGCTCGCCACGTTCCGATACGACGCCGAGTGCGCAGCCGGCCATGATCAGATTGATAATGTTCCACCCGCCGACGACAAGCGTAACGTCGGCCTTATAGGGCTCGGCATAAATCCTGTAGAAGGTGATGACGAGCGCGATGATCTGTACCGCAAAGATTACGAAGAAAGGACGGCTGATCTCAGACAGGCGGCTGACGGCGATCGATTCATCCTTGGCGGTAACCTTGAAGGTCGGCTTCCGCGGATTGAGCATGACCGAGACGACGGCCGGCAGCAGATGTACCGTCTGGACATATTCGTAAAGCTCGGAAATCCAAGGCCAGCGGAAGGATCCGTAGAGGTAGTTCTGCATCATCAGATTCACGAGCATAAAGGCAAGCGTATAGGCAAGGAATTCGCCGCCGGAGGCCGTGAAAATTTCCAGGTCGAAGAACAGGTAGAAGAGCGGCGCAAACAGGAAGATCGTGCGCGGGAACGGGAAGAGCCAGAAAAGCGTGGATGACATGTAGCACAGGCGCTGCGGGATCGACAGGCCGCGCTTCAGAAGCGGGAAGCGGAAGCGCAGGATCTGCATCATGCCCTGCGCCCACCGGCTGCGCTGGCCGATGAAGCTTGCGAAGGTGGCCGGTTGCAGCCCGGCGATCAGCGGCTTGTCGACATAGATGCTGTTCCAGCCGCTGCCATGGAGAGCCAGCGCCGTCTCGCAATCCTCGGTAATGCTGATGCCCGAAAAACCGTTCTGGGATTCGAGCGCCTTGCGGCTCAAGACTGCAGCCGAGCCGCAGAAAAAGGCGGCATTCCATTTGTCGAGGCCGCGCTGAATGATGCCGTAGAACATCTCATTCTCGCTCGGCATTTTTTCGAAAGTGCGGAGATTGCGTTCGAGCGGATCGGGATTGATGAAGAAATGCGGGGTCTGGACGAGAAAGAGCTTCGGGTCGTCTTCGAAATAGCCGACCGTCTCGAGCAGGAAATCGCGAGCCGGCGCGTGGTCCGCGTCGAAGACGGCGATGAGTTCGCCGGTCGAATGTTTCATGCCGTTGTTGAGATTGCCGGCCTTGGCATGTTCGTTGCGGTCGCGCGTGAGATAGGTGACGTCAAGATCCTGGCAGAGCTGCTTCAGCTCGACATGGCGGGCCGCCGCCGCCTGGGCCTCGAGCAACTTGCCGGAATTGCGCTTCTGCATGGTGCCGCCGTCGTCGAGCAGCCAGACATGCAGCTTGTCGGCCGGATAGTCCATCGCCTTGGCGGCAGCCAGCGTGTTTCCGAGAAGGCCGGCATCCTCGTTATAAGAAGGCACGAACACATCGACATGGGGCAAACGCCCAGGATTGGCGGCTCGCGATGGGCGCGACGGAAGCGGTGTGGCGACGATGAAAAGGCTGAGCGCCAGCATCGCGACGCTGTACATTTCGGCAAGGTAGAGCAGCAAGCCGGGAATGAAATTCTCAGGCTGGTTCAGCGGCGGCAGGGTGTTGGTGGTGCGCCAATAGACGTAGCGCAGCACGATCGACGTTCCGAAGGCAAGCGCCACCAAGCGCCATGTCCCCTCGCCCTTCAGAATCTTAATGAGCGCCATCACCGAGACGACCGTAATGCTGGTGATGAGCTGGGTCTGCAGATTAACCGGCAGAGTGATCAGCACGATCATGCAGAGCGAAACAACGGCCCATATGAAGACACTGCGGGCTTTGCGCATCGACGTTCCTTCGAAATTGCTCAACCGGGGCGCCACCCGGCGCTCCGGGCACTCATTATCTCCGGCAGGCGGTCGTCATGGCCGCGTCGCCTATGCAATCCGGCGAGGGCACCGTGACGCCGATCGCACTTGCCGATTGTTCCAGCGGCGCGGCGGCCGGATCCGGCGCGGCACTCGTCTGTGGCGCCTCGTTCGGCAGCGGCACGCGCGGACCGATCGGCGTCGGCAAGGGCGCGGCGTCCTGCGCCGGTTGCTGGCTTGGGGTGCTGCGAACCGGAGCTGTCCGCGGCAGGCGGACTACGGCAGGCGCCGGCTCATAGCCGATCGGCATCGGGCTGGCGCGATATCCGCCCTCATCGGGATAGATCGGTTCACCGGTACGACCGAGCGCCGCGCTGGCGGGGGGCGGGTTACCGTACGGATTCCAGGTCGGGCCGTCGAAGGTGCCGGTGATGGTATAGCCGTAGACGATTCCGAGCAGTTGGCGCTCGGTTGCGCGAGCATCGCACAGGCGCAGGCGCAGCTGGATCATGCCGAAATTGCGCGCCTGGGTATTGGCGGCCGCGCTCGAGCGGATCTGCTGCCAGGCATAGATGCAGGTATCGCCGGCGCGGCTGCGGCCGGAAGCATAGCCGAAGGGGCCATAGGCGTTCTGCAGGAAGGTCGCCGATGTCGCCATCGGCACGCCGGGAGCTGAACGGGCCACCTCGCGGGCAATGCCGCTCTCGTTGATCATGCTGAAGCTGGCATTGCCCATCCCGGGATTGGCCCCGGAAGCACCGAAGAACTCGGCTTTCAGAAAATTCTGGCCGGGTACGGAAGATGAGGTCAACAGCGAGATCGTCTGCTCGACGCCATTGCCGCGCTTGCGCTCGACGACGTTGACAATCGACGGCCCGCCCGGCGGCGGGAGGACCAGCGCCTTTTCAGGCGCCACGGTCTCCGGTCCGGAAGGCTGTCGCACACCGCCTGTCGACGTGCAGCCGGCCATCAGACCCGCCACGGCCAGCAGCGATATCGTCTTCCCCAAGCGCATGTCTCGAGCCGCCGTAATCGTCTTTCCAGATATCCATTCGCAGACCGAAACGCGACGGACCGTCGAATCAACGGCCACCCGGCCGTTCACCTGACATAAATCGCCAACACGGTTAACGAAGAGTAAAGAGCCCGACCCTGATGCCACCAGACGACTCGTATTGAACGTGATTCGGACAGCTCAACCGTATGGTGCATAAACCGGTTTAGCAACAAACAATCGGCGCGCCGGCTTCTTCTCCCACGACGCCAAGGCGGTAGCGGAACTATGCGGTATGGCCGGCGTTGCCTTGATGTCCAGAGTTCAAAAAGGAGATTATCCCATGCGTAAGATCATACTGGCTACGGCCGCCATGCTGACCATCTGCTCGGCCGCCTTCGCACAGAGCACGGTGGTTGTCACCGATCCCGCACCAACCGGTTCCGTCGTCCTACCCGGCGAGGTGCGCACCTATGTCATGGAGCAAAACACGCCATCCGTCGTCTATGACGGCGAAATCACGGTTGGCGCGACGCTGCCGGATACTATTGAAGTCCATACCGTGCCCAATGTCGACGGCTATGCCTACACCGTTGTCAACGAGCGGCGCGTGATCGTCGAGCCGAAGACACACCGCGTGATCCAGGTTCTCGAATAAGGGATTGGGGCTGGAGACGCATAGTCCTGTACGACTTCACGTCCCCTCATCTCCCGCGCTCACCGGCACGTTCAAGAGTTCACGGATCTTATGGGCGAGTTGCTCCAGGCTGAATGGCTTGGCGAGCAGCGAGACGCCGTGGTCGAGCACGCCATTGTGGACGATGGCATTGCGCGTGTAACCCGTGGTGTAAAGAATCCGGATCGCCGGCCATTTTTCTTGAACGGCATCAGCAAGCTGACGTCCGCTCATCTGCGGCATAACAATATCGGTGAAGATCAGATCGACGTCGGGGTTCTCCTCCAAAAGGAGAAGCGCCTCCACGCCGCTTGCCGCCTGCAATACGCTGTAACCGAGTTCGTGGAGGCTTTCGGCGGTCATGGTGCGGACATGTTCGTCGTCTTCCACCACCAGGACAGTATCGTTAACGCTTCCCTGAGGAATCGGCTGGGCGCCGACGGCGGCCAGGCGAGCATCCGCCTTGCCGACATGACGCGGCAGATAGATCTTCACCGTCGTCCCCCGGTCGATCTCCGAATAGATCTTGATGTGGCCGCCGCTCTGTTTGATGTAGCCGTAGACTTGGCTCAGCCCGAGACCAGTTCCCTTGCCGGGTCCTTTGGTGGTGTAAAACGGGTCGAAGGCACGGTCGATTACATCGGCCGACATCCCGATGCCGGTGTCGGTGATACTGATCATCACATACTGGCCCGCCTCGACCTCCGAATGCATGCGCGAATATCGCTCGTCAAGTTCGGTGTTGGCGGTCTCGATCGTCAGATGACCGCCGCCGGGCATGGCGTCGCGCGCATTAACGGCAAGGTTCAGCATGGCGTTTTCGAGTTGGCTGAGATCGGCGAACGTCGGCCAGAGGCCACCGGCAAGCACGGTCTCGATTCGGATATGTTCGCCGAGCGTGCGCCGCAGCAACTCCGACATGCCGCCAACCAGCTTGTTGACGTCGATCATCTCCGGGGCCAGCGGCTGCTGACGAGAGAAGGCCAGAAGACGTGCGGTCAATACCGCGGCTCGCTGGGCGCCGTCTCTGGCGTTCTGAAGGGAGTTCAGCAGGCGCGGATCCTCGTGTCCGGTCATCCGCCGCTGAGCGAGATCGAGATTGCCGATGATGATTGCCAGCATATTGTTGAAATCATGGGCGACCCCGCCCGTGAGCTGACCGATCGTCTCCATCTTCTGCAACTGTCGCACCTGCGCCTGGGCGGCGGCATTCTCTTCCATCTCATGCCTGAGTTCGGCAGTGCGCTGCACCACCGTTTCCTCAAGGCGCGCATTGAAGCTGTTGAGCTCGCTGCGGAGGCGACTCTGCCTGCCATAGGCGACAATAATCGTTTCCATCAGACCGATTATGATCACCGCATTGATGAGAAAGGTCGCAAGACCGATCCATTGGCCGGCGCTCACCGGCCAGAAGGCATCGTGCGGCTCGACGAAAAACTGCTGGACGAGGAAACCGGCGAGCATGGCCGCCACGAAGCCAGGCCCGGCGCCGCCCATGAAACTTGCGAGCAGGATCGCCGGAAGGAAGCTCAGGAAAGGAAATCCGGAGAGGTAATCACTGGCGGCAAGTCTTAGAAGAAAGGTCAGACCGACGAAGGCAACGGCCAGCGGATAGGTATAGCCCGGCCTGTGACGCAGCCAATCCGTGGCACTCAACAAATCCATTCCACACCCCTTCTCGGCCGTCGCGGAAACGGCATCCCAGCTTTTGCACATCGAATTTCGCCGGGCAATATGCTGTTTCCAAAGCGCGGCGCGATCTTTCAGATTCGCTTGCCGCACCTTGGATTTTTATGTTTACACATATCGGCGTCTCAAAACGGCTGCACTGTTTTGTGCGACAAGTTTTCCACCACTGCGCGTGGCGTCTTGACGGGCTTCGCGAGCGGTCCACATAAATCTTCGTGCCCCGGCAGGGGAATGGGGGGACGGGATCATGAAAGACATATTCATTGTCGAGGACGATGCGCTGATCGCCATGTTGCTCGAGGACATGCTGAGCGATCTCGGCTATCGGGTTCGTGCGAGCGCGCCGGATCTGGAACGGGCGCTCGCAACCGCCAGGGACGCGGAGTTCGACGCTGCAATCCTCGACGTCTCCCTCGCCGGCCGTAGCTCGCTGCCGGTCGCAAAGCTGCTTGACGAACGCGGCAAGCCCTATCTCTACGCAACGGGATATGGCAGCGCCCCGGAAGGCAGCAGCCCCAGCGCGCTCCCGGTGCTGCGAAAGCCGTTCCAGCTCAGTGAGCTCGAACAGGCGATGAAGCAGCTTTGCGGAACCTAATCAGCGCACCTGATCGAGCAGACGCTTGCATTCCAGGAGGTCGTAGAGAGCCTCCTGAAGCAGCGCCCTATCTTCCTTGCCGACGCTCGATTTGCCGATCGAGACTTCCGGCTGCTCGTCGTCTCCGGCGACGAAATTGAAGAACCGGCGGGTGATCGGCGGCTTGGCACGGCCGACAATCTGATCCTCCTCCGCCATGCCCACACGCGGTTCCCCGGCGCCCGCCTCCTGCGCACCCGAGGCAAGCGCCTCGACACTGGCGAGATCGCCGTGGCCAACGGAGATGACGAACTTGTTGCCGTTGGTCTTCAGAAGCTTCTGCACGCCCTTGATCGTATAGCCGTGATCATAGAGCAAATGCCGGATGCCCTTGAGGAGGTCGACGTCCTCCGGCCGGTAGTAGCGACGGCCGCCGCCGCGCTTCATCGGCTTTATCTGGGGAAACCGTGTCTCCCAAAAGCGCAGCACATGCTGCGGCAGATCAAGATCGTCTGCGACTTCGCTGATGGTGCGAAAGGCATCGGGGCTCTTGTCCAACGTCATATGCTACGCAACCTCACAGGCTCAATCCAACTGCGACTCACCATATTTCAAAGGTTTGGCGTCGACAATTCAAGTCATGTCTCGACGTTGCGCACAGGGGATCGATCAGCGCGAGAAAAAAACACTGCACCAGGAAGAGGAAGTCCGATCTCAGAGAGCCGGATTCTGCGGCTTCAGCTTGATCTTGCGGGCGACATGCGCTTTGAGGATGCGCGTCTTCAGCACGTTCGAAGCCTTGAAGGTCATCACCCGGCGCGGAGAGATCGGAACCTCCTCGCCGGTTTTCGGATTGCGGCCGATCCGCTCGTTCTTATCGCGAACCTGGAAGGTGGCGAAGGAGGAAAGCTTGACGGTTTCGCCCCGCACAATGGCGTTGCAGATTTCGTCGATGACGGTTTCCACAAGTTCAGCGGATTCGGTCCGGGAAAGACCAACCTTGCGGAAAACGGATTCCGCCAGGTCTGCTCGCGTCACTGTTTTTCCGGTCATGGTTTCCCCGCCCATTAGAAAATATTTTTTGAAAGCGAACGAAGAGTATTTGTCTTGCGCCTCACGGTCAAGCTCTTGTTCGCCGCCAGTTTTTTAGGATTCGTGCTTACCAGCGGATCAGAACAGCGCCCCAGGTGAAGCCGCCGCCCATCGCTTCGAGCATCACGAGGTCGCCCTTTTTGATGCGGCCGTCGCCGGCAGCGGTCGCAAGCGCGAGCGGGATCGAGGCGGCTGAGGTATTGCCATGCAGGTCGACGGTGACGACGACCTTGTCCGCATCGATGTTCAGCTTCTTCGCCGAACCGTCGATGATGCGTCGATTGGCCTGGTGCGGCACCAGCCAGTCGAGGTCTTCGGCAGTTGTCCCGGTCGAATCGAAAGCGGCCTGAATGACATCGGTGATCATGCCGACTGCATATTTGAAGACCTCGCGGCCTTCCATGCGCAGCTTGCCGACGCTGCCCGTCGTCGACGGTCCGCCATCGACATAAAGCTTGTCCTTGTGCGAACCGTCGGATCGCAGATGCGCGGTCAGCACACCGCGATCGGCAGACGTCCCCTCGCCTTCTGCCGCCTCGAGCACGATTGCGCCGGCGCCATCGCCGAAAAGCACGCAGGTGGTGCGATCGTTCCAGTCGAGAATGCGCGAAAAAGTTTCGGCACCGATGACGAGAACGCGCTTTGCAAGGCCGCCGCGGATATAAGCGTCGGCGGTCGTGACCGCATAGACGAAGCCGGTGCAGACGGCTTGGACGTCGAAGGCAAAACCGTGGCTCATGCCGAGACGGCTCTGGATGTTGACCGAGGTTGCCGGAAAGGTGTTATCCGGCGTCGAGGTGGCACAGATGATAAGATCGATATCGGCAGGCGTCAGGCCGCCATTGGCAAGCGCCGCACGCGCGGCGGCTTCGCCAAGCGAGGCCGTCGTCTCGTCGTCGCCGGCTACGTAACGCTGGCGGATGCCGGTGCGCTGGACGATCCATTCGTCCGACGTATCGACGATGGCCTCCATATCACGATTGGTCATCACGCGCTTCGGAAGTGCGGCTCCGAATCCGCGAACCACTGAACGGATCATATTCGATTGAACCCCATAGCTCATGCCGCTTCCGGGCCTATGGGAGGCAGCCGCTTGGCATGATATTTCTTAAGATCGTTTTCTATTTTCTGATTGAGGCCGTTCTTAGCCATGTCGTAACCGACCTCGATGGCAGCAGCGATGCCTTCGGCGTTGGCGCCGCCATGGCTCTTGATGACGATGCCGTTCAGCCCGAGAAACACTCCGCCATTGACCTTGCTCGGATCGAGCTTCTCGCGCAGCATATCGAAGGCGCTCTTGGCGAAGAGATAGCCGATACGGGCGAGCAACGTGCGCGACATGGCAGCACGCAGATATTCGGCGATCTGCTTGGCGGTACCTTCGGCGGTCTTGAGCGCGATGTTGCCGGAGAAGCCTTCGGTGACGACAACGTCGACCGTGCCCTTGCCGAGATCGTTGCCCTCGACGAAGCCGGAATATTCGAGCGAATCAATATTCGCCTCGCGCAACAGGCGGCCGGCCTCCTTGACCTCTTCCTGGCCTTTCACCTCCTCGACACCGACGTTCAGAAGGCCTATCGTCGGGCGTTCGATCTCGAAAAGCGCGCGCGCCATGGCGCCGCCCATCAGCGCAAAATCCATCAGTTGCTGCGCATCGGCGCCGATCGTCGCACCGACATCGAGCACGATGCTCTCCCCCTTCAGCGTCGGCCAGATCGCCGCGATCGCCGGGCGCTCGATATTGGCCATCGTGCGAAGACAGAATTTCGCCATCGCCATCAGTGCGCCGGTGTTGCCGGCAGAGACAGCGACATCGGCATCGCCCGTCTTCACCGCCTCGATCGAGCGCCACATGGTCGAGACATAGCGGCCGCGGCGCAGCGCCTGGCTCGGCTTCTCTTCCATGCTGACAGCAAGCTCACAGTCGTGAAAGACCGATTTTTCCTTGAGTTTCGGGAACTTGGCGAGAAAGGGATCGCACTGTTCTTTAAGACCGTAGAAAACGAAGGAAATATCCGGATGCCGATCCAGTGCCTTTGCGGCGCCGGGGATGACAACCTGGGGACCAAAGTCGCCACCCATGAGGTCGAGAGATATTCTGATCACGCGTCCCTGATCCTTCTTTTCGCCGAGGCGCGAAATTTGGGCCAAAATACCGGTTTTGGCGTCGCATACAACTGAATTATGTCAAATGCCAGAGATGCTTCAGTCCTTTTTCCAGTCCTTGAGGACCGCGAAAGCGGAGGGTTTTTTGTCGTTTTCGCCGCTATCCTCGATATGGCCCTTGAACTCGACACCCTGCTTGCGGGGATAGGGATCGATCGCGAGAGCGGCGAATTCGGCAACCACCTCGCCGGCATCGATCGTGTCGCCGACAAAGGTCTCGGGCAGATCGGGACCATCGGGATCGAGCAGCATCTCGCCGGCGTCGTTACCGGGCTGGCGTGCAAGCTTGGAACCCTCAGGCACGAAAATCTGCTCGAAACTTTCGTCGATCACGGCTTCGACCGGTTCCAGCGTCACGACGCAGGACTGGACGATCTTCGCCTGTACGCGACCCTTGACACGCACGCCGTCGCGTTTCCAGCGGGCGATCTGCAGATCGGCGCTGAGATCGTCGACGGAGACGACGCTCCAGGCCTCGGCAAGCGCCTTCAACTCGCTGGTATCAGCCTCGATATGAACCTCGACGGGATTGGCCGAGATGTGGCCGACCTTGACGTGATAGGAGAAGGGAACATCGTCCCGATCGTTCTTCATCGTTTCCTCCTTCAGGCGACCGGCGGCAGCGTTGCCGAACCACTCGCGATCAGCTCTTCCGGAACGGCGGACAGATGAGATTCTGCGGCGATCATCCAGCTGGCAAGGCCGGACATATCGGCCGGTGTCTCGGTTTCCGGATAGATATTGCGCGTTAATGCAAGAGCCAGCGCTTCGGCATCGCCGGCGTCCATCGCCTTCGAATAGGTTTCGAGCCGGCCGTAGAACATGCCGGCGAGCTTCTTCATGCGTTTCGGCACGCTGTTGTCGCCGATGCCGAGCTCGCGGATCGAATAATCGATGTCCTGAAAGAAGGCATCGACGATCTCCTGGGCAATCTCCTGGCCGCTGACGGCCGAGGCGCGCGTGCGGCGAAAAAACAGAATCATCACGATCGACAGCATTTCGAAGCGGCCCATGACCGTATCCGGTACATTGAGCCGCTCATAGAGATCGGGCATGCGCGCGGCTGCGGTCAGCGCCGCATATTGCCTGTCGACGATCACCTGATTGTTGTTTTTCTTGCGGAAGAGCCCGAGGATCATTGTTTTTTCCGGAAATGCCTCATTCTTCACGCCGGCTGGCGTCCGGCCTTGTTGCATGATTTCGAAAGCTGGTTTACCGAAGCAGGCGCGAATTGCAATGCCGTTCGTGGCCAGCTTCGGGACGACGCCTTCGAGGCGCCAGCGAAGCGAATTCGGGAAACTCGACTCGGAATGGCCACAATGGTTTTGCAGGAGGAAAGCGTGCAAGGCCCAAAATGGCTGCTATCGACACCCAAGGGAGTAGATGTCGTTGAAGAAACGGTATTTCAAGTCTGACATGAAACTCTTCAGCAGCGCGGCCATTGCCTTCATAATCGCCTCCACATCAGTTCTTTCAGGCTGCCAGACCGGCACAGTGCTCAACGGCGGCTATGTTGTCGATCAGCAGTCGCTCAATCTCGTTCCGGAAGGTTCCAGCCGCGAACAGGTCCTGCTTTCGCTCGGCACGCCATCGACGACGGCGACCTTCGACGGTGAGGTCTTCTATTATATTTCGCAGCGGCGCACGCGCGCCGTCGCCTTCCAGAAGCTGAAGGTCGTCGACCAGACCGTTCTGGCCATTTACTTCGACAAGAACGGCGTCGTCACCCGCCGTGCCAATTACACACTGCAGGACGGCAAGGTCTTCGATACGATCTCGCGCGTCACGCCGACCGGCGGCAAGGAACTCACCTTCCTGCAGCAGATGCTCTCCGGCGGCAGCGCAGCAAGTGCTGCCCGCAGCCTGTTCGGCGGCGGCGCCGGTGGCACGCCGCAAAATCCGAGCAGCCTGCGCTGATCGACACGCTTTCAATGAAAAACCCGCCGGAGCGATCCGGCGGGTTTTTTAGTGGATGTCATCTCGGCCGGGGCGCGCATCTCGGCCCAGTAAATTTGTCGAGGCCTGCCCCTCATCCGCCTGCCGGCACCTTCTCCCCGTTTTGACTGGGAGAAGGTGATATGCCGCACCGTCTCGACCCCCCGCAAACCTCTCGCATGGCACGTACCCTCTCCCCGTTTTTACGGGGAGAGGGTTAGGGTGAGGGGCAGTGTTTGGTCAACTATCTAGCCGGTTGCACACATCGCCGTTGCGGCATCAGCCCGCGAGAATGGCAAGCAACAGCAGCGCAACAATGTTGGTGATCTTGATCGCCGGGTTGACGGCGGGGCCGGCGGTATCCTTGTAGGGATCACCGACGGTATCGCCGGTAACAGAGGCCTTGTGCGCATCCGAGCCCTTCATGTGACGCACGCCGTCTTTGTCGACGAACCCGTCCTCGAAGCTCTTCTTGGCATTGTCCCAGGCGCCGCCGCCCGAGGTCATCGAGATGGCGACGAAGAGGCCGTTGATGATGACGCCGAGCAGCGATGCGCCGAGGGCGGCAAAGGCCGAGGCCTTGGAGCCGGAAATCAGAAGCACGCCGAAATAAACGACGACGGGAGCGAGCACCGGCAGCAGCGAAGGCACGATCATCTCGCGGATGGCGGCCTTGGTCAGCAGGTCGACGGCCTTGCCGTAATCCGGTTTTTCCGTGCCTTGCATGATACCGGGCTTCATCTTGAACTGCCGGCGAACCTCCTCGACGATCGAACCGGCGGCGCGGCCGACGGCTGTCATGGCGATGCCGCCGAACAGATAGGGAATCAAGCCGCCGAAAAGCAGGCCGGCGACGACGTAAGGGTTCGACAGTTCGAACGAGATCGTGCCGATATTGGCGAAGTAGGGATACTGGTCGCCGTGGGCCGCAAAATACTGCAGGTCGTTGGCGTAGGCGGCAAAGAGCACCAGCGCGCCGAGACCGGCAGAACCGATCGCGTAACCCTTAGTGACCGCTTTGGTGGTGTTGCCGACGGCGTCGAGCGCGTCGGTCGACTTGCGGACTTCCGGCGGCAGATGCGACATTTCGGCGATGCCGCCGGCATTGTCGGTGACTGGGCCGAAAGCATCCAGCGCAACGATCATGCCGGCAAGGCCGAGCATGGCGGTGACGGCGATGCCGGTGCCGAAGAGGCCGCCGAGCTGGTAAGTGGCGAGAATGCCGCCGACAATGACGATCGCCGGCAGGGCGGTCGATTCTAGCGAGACCGCCAGACCCTGGATGACGTTGGTGCCGTGGCCGGTCACTGATGACTGGGCGATCGAAACAACCGGGCGCTTGCCGGTGCCGGTATAATATTCGGTGATGACGACGATCAGAGCGGTGACGACGAGGCCGACGAGACCGCAGATGAAGAGGTTCGTACCGGATATGTCGGCGCCAGCGACGGTCCCGAGCGAACCCCAGCCGACCGTCAGCGAAGTGGCCGCGCCGAGACCGATGATGGAAAGCAGGCCGGTGACGATCAGGCCCTTATAGAGTGCGCCCATGATCGAGCCGTTCGAGCCGAGCTTGACGAAGAAGGTGCCGATGATCGAGGTGATGATGCAGGCACCACAGATCGCCAGCGGATAGACCATTGCAGACTGGAGGATCGGCGCGCCGGCAAAGAAGATCGCTGCGAGAACCATGGTGGCGACGACTGAAACCGCATAGGTCTCGAAAAGGTCGGCGGCCATGCCGGCGCAGTCGCCGACATTGTCGCCGACGTTATCGGCGATCGTTGCCGGATTGCGCGGATCGTCTTCAGGGATACCGGCCTCCACCTTGCCGACGAGGTCGCCGCCGACATCGGCGCCCTTGGTGAAGATGCCGCCCCCGAGACGGGCGAAAATCGAGATCAGCGAGGCGCCGAAACCGAGCGCCACCAGCGCGTCAATGACTTCGCGCGAGCCGCTCTCATGTCCGAGCCCGACCGTCAATATTGTGTAATAGATGGACACGCCGAGCAGTGCCAGGCCAGCGACCAGCATACCGGTGATCGCACCCGACTTGAAGGCGATGTCGAGACCGGCGGAAAGGCTGGCAGAAGCCGCCTGCGCGGTGCGCACGTTGGCACGGACGGAAACGTGCATGCCGATGAAACCGGCGGCACCGGATAGCACTGCGCCGATCAGGAAGCCGATGGCGGCGGTGGCGGAGAGAAGCAGCCAGGCTGCGATGAAAACAACGACGCCGACAATGGCAATGGTTCTATACTGGCGCGTCAGGTAGGCTTGGGCACCCTCGCGTATGTAGCCCGCGATCTCCTGCATCCGGCTGTTGCCCTGATCGGCGGCAAGCACCGACCGGGTTGCCCAGGCGGCATAGACCACCGAGAGCAGACCGCATGCGATTACGCATAAAAGAATGGTCATTTCGCTCTTTCCTCCATAGGCCGGAACTCACTCCTTTTCCGGCAGATACGCCGCCGACTCGCCTTCCTCTCCACAGAAATGCACAGCTAAGCGGTGGGGAGATTGCGTGGTCGATTACGTGGCGTCAAGTCCGCAAAGGCCGAAAACCATTGCGGTACGAAGAAAGACGTAGGTGAGATTGTTCGGCGGCTAAAGAGTTACTTCTTCGCTTCGCCGCGGACCTGCTTGGCGATGCGGTCGAGTACGGCGTTGACGAGCTTCGGCTCGTCGTCATCAAAAAAGGCTCGAGCGATCTCGACATATTCAGTGACGATGACCGCCACCGGGACGTCCTTGCGATCGAGGAGCTCGAAGACGCCGGCGCGCAGGATGGCGCGAACCGTGCTGTCGAGGCGCGACAGCGCCCAATCATCCTGCAGCGCTGCAGCAATTAGCGGATCTAGACGGACCTGATCACGCACGACGCCGGAGACGATCGAGCGGAACCAGGCGGCATCAGCCTTCAGATAGGTCGCGCCGTCGAGTTCCTGGCCGAGGCGGTGCGCCTCGTATTCAGCGACGATTTCCAGAACGCCGGTGCCACCGACATCCATCTGATAAAGCGCCTGAACGGCCGCCAGGCGGGCAGCGCCCCGCTGGTTCGCAGTCTTGACCGGCCGTTCCGTCTTGTCGTCGTTCATTCGTTATGCACCCAGTTTCTGCTTCAGCGCGATCATCGTCAGAGCGGCACGAGCGGCAAACCCGCCCTTGTCCTTGTCCGAACGGCGGGCGCGCGCCCAAGCCTGTTCGTCATTTTCTACGGTCAGAATGCCGTTGCCGATGGCAAGGGATTCACTAACCGCGAGGTCCATCAGAGCGCGCGAGGATTCGTTCGATACGATATCGAAATGGTAGGTCTCGCCGCGAATGACCATGCCGAGAGCGACATAGCCGTCATAATGCGTGCCGCCATTGTCGTCCCCATCGAGCGCCATGGCAATCGCCGCTGGAATTTCCAACGCGCCGGGAACGGTGACGACCTCATAGGTGGCGCCGGCCTGCTCGAGCGCAAAGGTCGCGCCTTCGAGCAGCGCATCGGCCATGTCGTCATAGAAGCGGGCCTCGACGATCAAAATATGGGGAGCGGTCTCTCTCGACATTGTTTACCTTCGGTTGGCGGCACTTTTTCCACTCGACAGCCCGCGGTCAAAACATGCCTTCATCGGAATGGCAAGCACTTTCGGCCGGTGCCGCAACTGCGAAAGAGGAAATATCGACAAGGGGATAGCCGCACCATCCCTGCCGAGCCGGCCAAGCCTCCGAAATCCGCTTTTCCGGAAGCGCGGAAAACGGCAATTCGAAGGCCGTTTTCATGAAGAATTTTTAATGCGCTTTCAGTGACTTAACCTATTGAATGGCGAAAACGGCGACGCCAACTCCTTATCGTGACGCACGACGATCCCCTGCACGACAGCCGACCGTCAAAGCAGATGAAAGGATTAAATCATGAACCGCGTTGTCACAATCACCATCGCCGCAGCCCTCTCCTCTCTCGCATTTGCCGGCGTCAGCCGGGCCGAGAGCTTCGGAATGAACTCCGCCCAAGGCATCGAGCAGACGCTCAGGACCTTCCGGGGCAATAACTTCAATGTCGAGCAGGTCCGCAACTGGCACAATCTCGACGATGAGACGACAGGTCCGCGCTCGGCCCCGGAACGCTCCGGCCAGGCCATACGCGGCATCCAGGCCTCGATCGATGCCAACAGATCGCTTGCACACCGTCTGAACAACGAGGGGGTTGATGTCCGCAACATCGTCAATGCCGAACAGGCGGCGGACGGAAGCGTGACCTTCTACGTCCGCTGAGGTCACGACAGCAACAGAGCGTCCGGCGCATCCATCCGAAGCGCGGCGCTCGAAGCATGGGAGGCGTTCTCCTCTCCGCCCATGCCGAGGATTTTCCCGGATCAGCGCGCGATTGCCATTGAATTTTCCGGCAAGATGATAGTTTCTCTTCCTGCAACAGGAGAACATCATGGCGGCGGAATCGAAAGCGGTGATCAATATCGCTGATCTCAAGCTCGACCACTGGAAACAGGGCGAACTCTACGAAGGCGCCGACGTCTCCTTCGGAGCGCTGCTCGGCCTGAGGGGCCTCGGCATCAGCTACAATGAGGTGCCATCCGGAAAATCGAGCTGCCCCTTCCACAATCACCATGTCGAAGACGAGCTGTTCTACGTAATCGCAGGCACCGGCGAATACCGTTTCGGTGACGAGCGCCAGCCGATCAAGGCAGGCGACGTGCTCGGCGCACCGGCGGGCGGACCGGAAACGGCGCACCAGATCATCAACACCGGCACGGCCACCCTCGTCTATCTCGGCATCTCGACGATGGCGAAGACCGAAATCGTCGAATATCCCGATTCCGGAAAGTTCCTCGCCAAGACCAATCGGAAGGCCGGGCGCTTCCGTCATATCGGACGGCCGGAAGGCGGCCTCGACTATTGGGACGGCGAACCCGGCGCCTGAGGGCGCGATTCCACAAGGATCAGATATGACCGATATTCCGAGCCTGGAAACGGAGCGGCTGACGCTTCGCCCTCACCGCCTCGACGATTTCGATGCGCATGCGGCGCTATGGGCGGACGAGGGCGTCGTGCGCTTCATCAGCGGCGTGGCCTCGACGCGCGAGCAGAGCTGGGGCCGCATGCTGCGCATCGCCGGCATGTGGCACCATATGGGTTTCGGCTTTCTGGCGATCGTGGAAAGGGAAAGCGGTAGGTTCATCGGCGAAGCTGGTTTCCTCGAAGCGCGGCGCGATATGGAACCGTCGATCGAGGGAACGATGGAGATCGGCTGGGCGCTGATGCCCGCGGCTCACGGCCGCGGTTATGCCACAGAGGCGCTGACCGCCCTGATCGGCTGGGCGGAAACGCACTTCCCGGGAAAGCCGATGAGCTGCATCATCAGCCCCGAGAACCAGGCCTCGCTCAGGGTCGCTGCCAAGCTCGGGTTTCGCGAGACGGTGCGCACGCAGTACAACGGCGAAGTCATTCAGTTTTCACGCTAGAAATTCCGCCAAGCGGTCAACATAGCGCAGAGTCCCACCGCAGCGGCCCGATGCTCGTGGCATGATCTCACACCGCAGATACTTTCAGCTCTGCGGTGAGATGACAGTACGGGGATACCGTGGTTCAGGCCGACTTGATCAGCCCGCAGACCTTCTCGACGATCTCCATCTCCATATCAGGGTAGATGGGAAGGCAGAGCACCTGTAGTGCTGCTTCGTTTGCGACCGGCAGGTTCGACAGCTGGGCGGAAGGCAGGCTGCGATACATCGAGAAGCTTGAAATCAGCGGATAGAAATAGCGGCGCGGATGAATGCCGTTTTCCTTCAATAACTCATAGAGCCCGTCTCGTGAAATGGGATAGCCGGGGCGGACGAGGATCGGGAAATAAGAGAAGTTGGAGACGGTCTCACCGGAACGGTCCAGGCATTCAATGCTCGCGACGCCGCGGAGCCGCTCGCGGTATGCACGGTCGATGAGCTCACGCCTTTCCAAGGCAAACTTGATGTATTTCAGCTGCAACAGGCCGAGCGCAGCGTTGAACTCGCTCATCTTGCCGTTCGTGCCTGGCGCCACCACGGTCACTTCATCGACGTAACCGAAGTTCTTCAGCTGGTCGATGCGGGTCTTCGTCTTGATGTCCGGGCAGATGATGGCGCCGCCTTCGAATGTGTTGAAAACTTTCGTCGCATGGAAGCTCAGGATGGAAAGGTCGCCGTGATTGAGAACACTTCCCCGTTCGTCCTCCACGCCGAAGGCATGGGCGGCATCATAGATGACCTTGAGATTGTAGAGATCGGCGATCTTCTGGATCGCATCGACGTCGCAAGGGTGGCCGTAGCAATGCACCGGCATGATCGCCGTCGTCTGCTGCGTGATCGCCGCCTCGATCTTCGCTGGATCGAGATTGAGCGTCACCGGGTCGATGTCAACGAAGACGGGTTTTAAGCCGTTCCAGAGAAGCGAGTGCGAAGTGGCCACGAAGGAATAAGGCGTGGTGATGACTTCGCCCGTGACGCGGAGTGCCTGAAGCGCCGTCAGCAGCGCAATGGTGGCGTTCGAAAAGAGGCTGATGTGCTTCACGCCGAGATGGTTGCAGAGCTCCTGCTCCAGTTGCCCGTGGAATGGCCCGCCATTGGTCAGGATGCGATTGTTCCAGATCGCTTCCAGCGAAGGAATGAATTCTTCAAGCGGCGGCAGGCTGGGCTTTGTTACATAGATCTTTTCGTTTTTCATGACGCCGTCCAGGGTTGGGCCCTATCACGGATTTGGGCCTGGTACGAACATCACGGCTTAACCTGTTGCGAAGCTGACCAGCGAAATTCATGCCAACAGTGTGGCGCAAGCTTCACGTCCAATAGTCGGCACCCATACGAATGCCGCATCGTGAATCACGAAGACGGCAGCCATTCGCGAAGGACAACGCCTTGACGATCAATCAGCCCATTTCTTCTTTGCCGGCCGGTCTTCCCGATCTGGCGCTTCTCACGGAGAAAGCTGCCGGGACGGGATCCGTCATCATCTATCAGCCTTATCTCGACCCTTCGCAGCGCAGCCAAATCGACGCGGCGGCCATGCCGCTCGACATCTCGTTCAATACGCAGGCCACGACCCGCGAATATGAACTCTTCCGCACCCTGCATCAGCATCACGAGGCGATCGGCCTCGGCGAGGACGTATTCTGGGGACTGCTCTCCAGCAAATTCGAGATGAAGTCGGTGACGAGCTTCCCGTCCTTTGTCACGGAGGCGGAAAAGGCCAGGGCAGAAGGTGCGGACGCCTATCTTTACAATCCCCTGATCGGCCACGCGGCGATCTACAGCAACGTTTGGGAACATTCGCTGCTTGGCGGTCATCCCGGTATGGACCCGATTTTCCTGCACATCCAGGACCTCGGCTATCCGATTGCGCCGCCGCAAGACAAGACTTCCTTCGCGTTCTGCAATTATTTCTGCGGAAACCGGAAATTCTGGTCCGAGTATTTCGCCTTTTGCGAACGCATTCTCGAATCGCTGGAACACCAGGCGCGCGCCGGCACGCCGGCGGGCACCGCCTATGCCGGTACAGCCCACTATTCGCGCGATGCCAACGCGAAGATGCGCCCCTTCGTGATCGAGCGCCTGCTCGGGCTCTATGTCCAGCAGGCTGCCGCCTCCGGATTGAAAATCGCCGCCTTCGTACCGGCTCTTGCCGATTTCGAATGGAAGTTCGGTACCCGCCTCGGCCGGATGCTGCATGGCCTCTTTGCCGCCAAGGAAGCCTTTCTGAAGACCCGTGACGAGGCTCTGCTGACCTCGTGGCAGGAGGGCCGCCAGCCGCTCATCAAGCAGCCGCATCTGATCTGGATGGCTGACGATCCGCCGGGCTGGATGCCGCGCGGCCAGTTCATCGGCGGCCGCGAATTGATGCGCGCCTATGCTCCGCAGGCCGCAGGAGCCTCCCCGATGCCGCAGCAGCCGGTGCGGACGGAAAGGCCCGCTATACCAGCTGCGCCGAAAATCGAGCAGCCGCTCCGCAACCCGCTGCAGCCTTTCGCCGGCGGATGGCAGGCACACAAGGATCGTCATTGCATCTGGATCGTGACGCCCGAAAACTACAATCACAGCCACGCCTTCGACGAAGTCGCACTCGGCATGCAAGGCGCCTTCGAGGAACTCGGCGGCTCGGCACCGATCGTCCGCGACATGAATGCATTCGCCGGCCGTGCGCCGATCATCTACGGCGGCAATCTTCTCCCCGCCGAAATCGTCGGCCATCTGCCGAAGGACAGCGTCATCATCAACCTCGAGCAGGTGTCCGAGGAAAGCAGCTGGATCAATTCGCGCTATACGTCGATTCTGAGGGCGATGCCGGTGCTCGACTACAGCCCGCGCAACCGCGAAAACCTTGCCGCCAAGGGCATCGATCATGCCGGTGTGCTCGAAATCGGTTACAGCGGTTGCCTGAGCCAGATCCAGCACAACCCCGTCAAGGATATCGACGTCCTCTTCTATGGCTCGATGAACGAACGCCGCCACCATATCCTGAAGACGTTGAACGACAGCGGGCTCAAGGTCGCGCACCTCTTCAACATCTATGGTGCGGAACGCGATGCGGCGATTGCCCGCGCCAAGATCGTCATAAACATCCATCATTATGCGAGCGGCGTTTTCGAGATCGTGCGCATTTCCTATCTGCTCGCCAATCGCGTTTGCGTGCTGACGGAAGGCGACATCCGCGATCCAGACCTCCAGCCCTTCATCGGCGGGTTGGCAATTGAGCGCTATGACGACATGATCGAGCGCTGCTACAAGCTGATCGCAGATGCAGACGAGCGCGATGTCATTGCCGCGACGGGCTTTGCGGCCATGCGGAGCCGCTCGCAGGCGGAGATGCTGATGAACGTCATGAAGGCCGCAGAAAAGGTAAGTCATGCGCATTGAGACCGCGGCCATCGAGGGCATTGTTGCAATCACGCCGCCACGCTTCGGCGATCACCGCGGCTACTTCTCCGAGGTATTCAAAGATGCCTGGTTCCGGGAAAATGTGGCCGACGTCACGTTCATCCAGGACAATGAGTCGCTTTCGGCGCAGGCTGGAACCGTCCGGGGGCTGCATTTCCAGATCCCGCCCTTTGCACAGGGCAAGCTGGTGCGCTGCCTTGCCGGTCGGATCATGGATGTCGTCGTCGATATCCGCGAGGGATCGCCGAGCTTCGGCAGATGGCTCTCTCAGGAGCTCTCGCCGGAAACCGGCAAGCAGCTCTGGATACCGGCCGGTTTCGCACACGGATTCGTTACGATCGAGCCGAACAGCGTCGTCAGCTACAAGGTAACCGCACCCTACAGCCCGCAGCATGATCGGGGCATCGCGTGGAACGATCCGATGATCGGCATTCGCTGGCCGTTCGATGAGAGAGAGATGGTGTCGTCCGACAAGGACAAGACGCTGCCGCGGCTCGCCGATCTGCCAAGCCATTTTTCCTATTCAGCACAACAACCCAAGGATTGATCGTCGATGCGCATACTGGTCACGGGCGGAGCGGGCTTCATCGGATCGGCATTGGTGCGCCATCTTGTCAGCGAGATCGGCGCGGAGGTGCTGAATGTCGACGCGCTGACCTATGCCGGCAATCTGGCATCGCTGAAATCCGTCGAATCGGCGCCGAACTATCAATTCCTGCGCGCCGACATCTGCGACCATGCCAGAATGCAGGAAGCATTCGCATCCTTCCGCCCTGATATCCTCATGCATCTGGCAGCAGAGAGCCATGTCGATCGCTCTATCTCGGGCGCGGCCGATTTCATTCAGACCAACATCGTCGGTACATTCAGCCTGCTGGACGCCGCACGGCACTATTGGGACGGGCTTGACGCGCGCAGCAAGAGCGCCTTCCGCTTTCTGCATGTCTCGACGGACGAGGTGTACGGCTCGCTCGGCGGCCAGGGCCTCTTCGAGGAGACGACGCCTTACGATCCGTCATCGCCCTACTCCGCATCCAAGGCCGCGAGCGACCATCTGGCGATCGCCTGGCACCGCACCTACGGCCTGCCCGTCGTCGTCTCCAATTGCTCCAACAATTACGGTCCGTTCCATTTCCCGGAAAAGCTCATTCCGCTGATGATCCTGAACGCATTAGAGGGCAAGCCTCTTCCGGTTTACGGCAACGGCGCGAATGTTCGCGACTGGCTCTATGTCGAAGACCACGCCCGCGCGCTCTTTGCGATCGCATCCGGAGGACGCCCCGGCGAAAAATACAATGTCGGCGGCCGCAATGAGCGCAGGAACATCGATGTCGTTCATCGCATCTGCGCGATCCTCGACGGCGTCTACACTGACAAGGCACCGCATGCGCGTCTGATTACCAACGTCACGGACAGGCCCGGGCACGACGCACGCTATGCGATCGATGCCTCGAAGCTCGAAAGCGAACTCGGCTGGAAGGCGCAAGAGACCTTCGAAACCGGTATCGAGAAGACCGTGCACTGGTACTTGGAAAACGAATGGTGGTGGAGGCCGCTACGCGAAAACGTCTACTCCGGCGAACGCCTCGGCGTTTTCAAGGGACGATAAGCGATGCGCATTGCCGTCACCGGCAAACAGGGCCAGATCGTTCAGTCGCTGCTCAGACGCGGCGCCGAAACGGGCGTTGAAATCAGTGCGGTCGGCCGCCCGGAAATGGACCTCGCAAATCCCGCAAGCATCGCCGCAGCTTTCTCGGCTCTGCGCCCGGATGTGATCGTCTCGGCGGCGGCCTATACGGCGGTCGACAAGGCCGAGAGCGAAGCCGAGCTTGCTTTTTCTGTCAACGCGGCGGGCGCCGGGGCGGTTGCCGAGGCTGCCGCGCGGATCGGGGCTCCGGTCATCCACATTTCGACCGACTACGTCTTCAGCGGCGACAAGGCCTCCGCCTATTCCGAAGAGGATGCGACGGCGCCGATCTCGGTCTATGGGCGTTCGAAGCTTGCGGGCGAGAAGGCCGTCGCGGCGGTGAACCCGAACCACGTCATCTTGCGCACAGCCTGGGTCTATTCGCCCTTTGGCAGCAATTTCCTGAAAACGATGCTGCGGCTTTCCGAGACGCGCGATCATCTTCGCGTTGTCGCCGATCAGACAGGATGCCCGACCTCGGCACTCGAAATCGCCGACGCGATTCTTGTGATCGCAACCCGCATCGTAGCGGATCCTGCGCCATCGCTGCGCGGCACTTTTCACCTGACCGGCAGCGGCCAAGCAAGCTGGGCGGACTTCGCCGAAGAGATATTCGCGGAGCTTCTTAAATCCGGCGGCAAAAAGGTCGAGGTCGAACGCATCCCGACGGCGGACTATCCGACACCGGCGAGGCGTCCCGCCAATTCACGTCTCAACGGCGACAAGCTCGCCAAAACATATGGAATCCGGCTCCCGGAGTGGAAGCAGTCCATGATGGTGGTCATGCAAGACCTTTTGAATAAAGGTCTTTAAGGAGATGGGCATGAAGGGAATTATTCTCGCCGGCGGCACAGGCACACGTCTGCATCCGATCACAGAGGCTGTCTCGAAACAGTTGATGCCGGTCTACGACAAGCCGATGATCTACTATCCGCTGACGACGCTTATGCTCGCCGGCATCAGAGAGTTGCTGATCATCACCACGCCTCACGACGTCGAAGCTTTCAAGCGCCTTCTCGGCGATGGCTCGCAATGGGGAATTTCGCTGACCTATGCCGTACAGCCGAGCCCGGACGGCCTCGCCCAGGCGTTCATCATCGGCGCCGACTTCGTGCACGGCGACAGCTCGGCACTCGTTCTCGGCGACAACATCTTCTACGGGCACGGCCTGCCGGAAATCATGAAATCCGGCACGAGTCGTCGCGAAGGCGCGACGGTCTTCGCCTATCACGTCACCGATCCGGAACGCTATGGCGTCGTCGGCTTCGACGAAAAGATGAATGCGCTGTCGATCGAGGAGAAGCCGAAGGAGCCAAAATCGAACTGGGCGGTGACCGGCCTCTATTTCTACGACCAGCAGGTGGTCGATATCGCCGCCAACCTGAAGCCGTCACCGCGCGGCGAATTGGAAATCACCGATGTCAACCGTACCTATCTCGAGCGCGGCCAGCTTTTCGTGGAGTTGATGGGCCGGGGCTATGCCTGGCTCGACACCGGCACGCCGGACAGCCTGCACGATGCCGCGGGTTTCGTCAGCACGCTGGAGAAACGCCAGGGTTTCAAGATCGCTTGTCCCGAGGAAGTCGCCTGGCGCATGGGTTACATCTCGCCGGCCGAACTCGCCAAGCTCGCGGAGAAGCTCGGCAAGAGTGCCTACGGCCAGTATCTGAGGAAGCTATCCCCGGATTGGTGAACCATCTGGCTGGCGCCGCCTCATAGACGGTAGTTGGACGTCTCAGGCGCGCAGATGATGTTCCTCGCGCCCGGCATGCCAGTCGTGGCGCGACACCGGAAAGCAGTACAGGTTTGTAATTCAGGCGCTCGGGAATTCCGCCAGCCTGGCAGCGTAACGCGCCATTGTATCGACTTCGAAATTGACGAAATCGCCGGCTTTGCGCTCACCCCACGTGGTGACGTCGAGCGTGTGGCGGATGAGCAGGACGTCGAAATCGGTGCCGTCGACCGCATTGACGGTCAGCGAAGTGCCATCGAGTGCAATCGACCCCTTGGGGGCGACGAATCTCGCCAGATGCTCGGGTGCACGCAGTCGAAAGCGGGTGGCATCGCCCTCCGATGTCACCGAGAGGATTTCCGCCCTGCCGTCGACATGGCCGGAAACGATGTGGCCGCCGAGTTCATCTCCGATCTTCAGCGACCGTTCGAGATTGATGCGGCTGCCCTGCTGCCAGGTGCCGATCGTCGTCAGCCGCAGCGCCTCTTCCCAAGCTTCCACTTCGAACCAGCGGCCATTGCTGCCTTCATCAGGCAGGCCGGTCACGGTGAGGCAGATGCCGGAATGGGAGATGGACGCCCCCATATCGATGGTCGCAGGATCGTAACTTGTTGCGACGCGCAGCTTGATGCCCTCCTTCAGGGGGGAAACGGATTCGACTATGCCGACATCGGTGACTATTCCGGTGAACATCAAAGCCCTCTTTCGTATTCGTCCAGGCGATCGTCGCCAAACATTCGCGTGCTCATATGCATGAAACCGGATGGTATGTCGGTTGCCTGCAACGGGGATTCAATACCGCCCTCACCGATGACGCCGGGCGCCTGGTAAATCTGGATTCGATCGACGAGGCCGGCCTCGAGGAAAAGCCGCGCTGTCTTTGCGCCCCCCTCGACCAGAAGCGAGGAAATGCCCCGCGTCGCAAGCGCCGGCAGCAGGACCTCGGGGTGATAGGGATTGCAGTAGACGACTTCGACGCCGGCGGTTTCGAGCGCGGTGCGGCGGGAGTCTATGTCGGCGGAGTCAGTGGGGGAGATGTCCGGCAGGACAGAGGGGGGTAATCCTTCAGCATCCGCCGCCAACGGCGAAACTTTCTCGCTCGCCACCACGATGACCGGCACCTCCCGCGCCGTCTGAACCAGCTTACTCGTCAGCGGCAACGCAAGAGACGGATCAAGGACGATGCGGATCGGCGACTGGGCTTCGAGGCCTGGCGTGCGCACCGTCAGAAGCGGGTCATCCGCTATCGCGGTGCCGATGCCGACGAGGATCGCGTCGGTTTCGGCGCGCAGCGCCTGAACCTCGGCGCGGGCCTCCGGACCTGTGATCGCCACTTGGCCCTCCCCCTCCCGGCCGATCATGCCATCGGCGGAAACGGCAAGTTTGAGAGTCACATAGGGGCGGTTCTTCGTCTGGCGGGTGAGATAGCCGGCCAGCGAACGCCGGCCCTCCGTCTCCAGTACGCCGGCATCCACCTCGATGCCGGCTTGGCGCAGCATGGCGATGCCTCGGCCGGAGACGCGCGGATCGGGATCGGTGACGCTGATGACTACGCGAGCCACGCCATAGGCGATCAGCGCCTCGGCGCAGGGCGGTGTCTTGCCGTGATGCGAGCAGGGTTCGAGCGTCACATAAGCGGTGGCGCCGCGGGCGCGTTCGCCGGCTTCGGCGAGCGCCTGCGGCTCGGCATGCGGACGGCCGCCGAGCGCCGTGACCGCACTGCCGACGACGACGCCATTACGAACGATCAGGCAGCCGACGGAAGGGTTGGTGGCGGTGCGGCCGAGATGCCGGCGCGACAGGCGGATCGCCGACGCCATGAAACCTTCGTCATCCGCCGTGACGCTCATGGCTCATCTGTCCAGCGGGTCGCGGGCGATCTTGGCGTTGATTTCGGAAATGACCTTCTCGAAATCCTCGGCAAGCGAGAAATCCCGATAGACCGAGGCGTAGCGCACGAAGCCGACATCATCGAGGCTCTTCATGGCTTCCAGCACCTGCAGGCCGATCTGCTCGGAGGAGATTTCCGTCTCGCCGGAACTTTCGAGCCGGCGGACGATGCCGGAGACGGCACGCTCAATGCGATCCCGCTCGACAGGGCGCTTACGCAACGCGACTTCGAAGGAGCGCACCAGCTTGTCACGATCGAACGGTACCTTGCGGCCGGTCTTCTTGATGACCATCAGTTCGCGCAGCTGCACACGCTCGAAGGTGGTGAAACGCCCCCCGCAATCCGGACAGATACGCCGCCGGCGGATGGACGTATTGTCCTCCGCCGGACGCGAATCCTTGACCTGGGTATCTTCCGAACCGCAATAGGGGCAGCGCATCGCTACTCCTTACCCCATGTAGCCATACATGGGGAAGCGGTCTGTGAGGTTGACCACCTTGCCGCGCACGGCGGCTTCAACGGCGGCGTTGCCGTCATCGGAATTGGCGACCTTTAGGCCGTCGAGAACCTCGACGATCAGATTGCCGATCTCGCGGAATTCGGCTTCCTTGAAGCCACGCGTCGTGCCGGCCGGTGCGCCCAAACGCACGCCTGATGTGACGAAGGGCTTTTCTGGGTCGAAGGGGATGCCGTTCTTGTTGCAGGTGATATAGGCGCGGCCGAGCGCTGCCTCGGCGCGCTTGCCGGTGGCGTTCTTCTTGCGTAGGTCGACCAGCATCAGGTGGTTGTCGGTGCCGCCGGAGACGACGTCGAGGCCGCCTGCAATCAGCGTTTCGGCCAGCGCCCGGGCGTTCTTGACGATCTGAGCGGCGTATTCCTTGAATTCCGGCTGCAGCGCCTCGCCGAAGGCGACCGCCTTGGCAGCGATGATGTGCATCAGCGGACCGCCCTGCAGGCCGGGGAAGACGGCCGAATTAAACTTCTTGGCGAGATCCTCCTCATTGGTGAGGATGACGCCGCCGCGCGGGCCGCGCAGCGACTTGTGCGTTGTCGTCGTCGCGACATGGCAATGCGGGAACGGCGACGGATGCTGGCCGCCGGCAACGAGGCCGGCGATATGGGCCATGTCGACCATCAGATAGGCGCCGACGCTGTCGGCGATCTCGCGGAAGCGCTTCCAGTCCCAGATGCGGGAATAGGCGGTGCCGCCGGCGATGATCAGCTTCGGCTTGTGTTCTTCGGCCTTGCGGGCGACTTCATCCATGTCGAGAAGGTTGTCGCCTTCGCGCACGCCATAGGACACGACGTTGAACCACTTGCCGGACATGTTGACCGGCGAACCATGCGTCAGGTGGCCGCCCGAATTCAGGTCGAGACCCATGAATGTGTCGCCGGGCTGCAGCAGCGCCAGGAACACGGCCTGGTTCATCTGCGAGCCGGAATTCGGCTGGACGTTGGCGAAATTGACGCCGAACAGCTTCTTGGCGCGCTCGATCGCCAACTCCTCGGCGATGTCGACGAACTGGCAGCCGCCGTAATAGCGCTTGCCGGGGTAACCCTCGGCATATTTGTTGGTCATGATGGAGCCCTGGGCTTCCAGCACGGCGCGGGAGACGATGTTCTCGGAAGCGATCAGTTCGATCTCGTGCCGTTGGCGACCGAGTTCCTTTCCGATCGCGCCGAAGATTTCCGGATCGACGTCCGCAAGCGAGCGATTGAAGAAGGATTCGGTGGAAGCATTGGTCATGGGCGGGCTCCTCAACTGGAATGCGCTGAGGTATTAGCCTTCCGCCGGGGCAAGGGCAATACGAAGAACGACATTTGCTGGGCAAAGCGCGCGCTGCAGCTCTTTTGTGAGCACCCCTCGGCAGGACGCGTCAAACAGCGCCCTCCCCGGCATAAAAAACCGCGCCCGAAGGCGCGGTTCTCAAAATCACGACGCAGAGGGCGCCGCTTATTGAACCGGCTGCTCCATGCCGGCCGTCGTGTCGAGCGCGAGCTCGGCATTGCCGTCCATCTGATAGATGTCGTCGCGGAACTGGACGATGCCGTCGGGCATGCCCCAGGCGGAGATGTAGACGAAATAAACCGGAACTTCGGTGGCGAGCTTGATCGGCGTGTTGACGCCGCTTGCGATCACCTGCTCCATCTGCTGGCGGCTCCAGCCCGGCGTCTCGCGCAACAGCCAGGTCGACAGGTCACGCACGTTCTGAACACGGACGCAGCCCGACGATTCAAAACGCATGAGCTTGTTGAACAGGCCCTGCTGCGGCGTGTCGTGCATGTACTCGCCGTTCTTGTTGTAGAAGTTGATCTTCGTCGATGCCATGGCGTTGATCTTACCCGGGTCCTGGCGGAACATCAGGTTCGGCGCCTCGCCGTTCCAATCGACAGTCTCCGGAGGAACCTCATTGCCCTTGCCGTCGATCAGGCGGATCGCGTTCTTTTCGAGATAGGTTGGATCCTTGCGCATCAGCGGCATGATGTCCTTTTCGACGATCGAGCGCGGCGCGGTCCAGTAAGGGTTGAGGATGACTTCGTAGATCTTCGAATTGACGAGATGCGTCGGGCGGCTCAGACGGCCAACGACCGCGGTGTGGCGCGTCGCGACGCTGCCGTCTTCGACGGCCTCGACATAGGCGGCCGGAATATTGACCATCAGATGGCGCCGGCCGAGATCTTCCGGGAAGGTCTGCAGGCGGACCAGGTTGGTGTTCAACTGCTGCAGGCGGACATCGGCCGGAATATTCATCGCCTTCAGCGTGAACTCGCCGAGAACGCCGTCGGACGGCAGGCCGTGACGCGCTTGGAAGCGTTTGACGGCGCCGTCGACATAGGAATCGAAGGAGTTCGACATGCCTGCCTCGCGCGGCAGGTCGCCGGTGATAGCAAGGCGCTGGCGCAGCGCCTGGACGGCGGGAGAGGAAACGCCGAGCTGCAGGCGCTGATCACCGGGATTGACTTCGGGCCAGCCGCCGGCTGCCGCAATCTGCTGATACTGCATGATCGCCTGCTGGGCACTCGCGACCGATTGGGGACCGAGGATCGGCGTGTTGGAAACGACGGCCGTCGCCGTGCGCGAAGCCGCCTTGGCATCGAACTGGTCATCCCAGTTGCCGCGGCGCGGTGCGTTGATCAGCGTATCGAGCGCCGACTGCGCCAATGCCGGCGCGGCCATCGCGCTGGCGCCTATCGTTGCCGCGGACGCAAGGAAAGCGCGGCGCGAGAGAGCTTCATTTCCGTTTTTCTTCGACATAGTCCCAACCACTGAATGCCGCATGCAAGGAAGCGCGGCGCTTTGCGATATCACTGCGCCGTAACGCAGATCCCTATCCATTCGTTCTCCCGGCACATCGGAAAATCCTGCCCACCGCATCACAAGATTGCGATGCGGAAGGCTGAATGTTCCTGGTCCATTGAAAGCGCCGGTTGTTAACCTTCCGCTGCCACACCAATATGGCCAATTCGTGTTGCCTGGACCGCAGATAGCTGTCGATGGCCGAGTCATCACGCAACGAACCATGTGACGAGGTAAATCGTGCCGGTTAATAACGGCTAAAAAACGGCTTGAATACCGGCTCTTACGCTTGCCTGCCATGCGTTGCAAAGATGCCACGGGTGCAAACAACAAAACCGGACGCGCAGGGAACGCATCCGGTTTTCTTCAACCCTGAAAGGAGGTCGAGGGTCTTAGAGGCGATACATGATCGAGTCGTTCCAGAAGCGATCCAGGCGCTGGAGCAGCTTGTTCATCTGGGTGAACTCGTCGGTGCCGATGCCGCCGACTTTATCAATCGAGGCGATGTGGCGTTCGTAGAGCTTGGCGACCGTTTCGGCGATGTCCTGGCCGGTTTCGGTCAGGCTGATGCGGACCGAACGGCGGTCGATGCGGGAGCGCTGGTGGTTGATGAAACCGAGGTCGACCAGCTTCTTGACGTTGTAGGATACGTTGGAGCCGAGATAGTAACCTCGCGAGCGCAGCTCGCCGGCGGTCAGCTCGGAATTGCCGATGTTGAAAAGGAGCAGCGCCTGGATGGCGTTGACGTCACTGCGACCCTGACGGTCGAACTCGTCCTTGATGACGTCGAGAAGACGGCGATGAAGACGTTCGACAAGATGAAGGGATTCCATGTAAAGATCACGGATGCCCTGATCCTGCTGGTCACGGAAGTTGGATACCGCCTGCGGCTTGATTTTCGTGTTCATATTGACTGCCTCACTGTTTTGTTTGGCGGTGTCGTTTTCTTCCCGCCTTGAGTGAGACCCTATCGAATACATATAAAATTCGACTTAAACCGCACGCTTAATGGAGCCTTACCGGAAACCCCACGTTGTCTCAGGGTAAATCAACACTTACCTGGCGGCGGTGCCGGCGCTTTTCCAGCCAGAGCAACAGGCGGAAAATGCAGTAGACCGCGGCGACCATGAGATGCAGCAGGATGATCAGCTTATTGGGCCCGAAAATATCAGGCAGCAGACCATACATCATAATCTGGCCGCCCGCTGCCAGCACCCAGATAACCGGCCCCCAGGAGACGGTGAGCCAGAGGCCGAGGGAGGCGACGGGGAAAAGCACGGCAAGGCTGGTGCTTGCCACCTTCCACGGCAGGCTCAAAAGATCGAAGCGGCCGGCCCCGACCAGCGAATAACCGACGAGCATCGCCCAATATTGCAGCCCGAACCAGAAGCACGATACGGCCACCAGCCTCAGGAACAGGATGAAGAGAAGATCCGCCAGCGTGCGTTTCGGTAATGTCGGGGAATCGGTTTCCATAGCGCAAACATCGGTTCGGTATCGGGTCGTTACAAGCGGTTTTTCCGCCGCGGCCAATCGTCCGGTTTGGATTTTCCGGGCGCCATGATAATGAGCGCTGCGATAAATGGAATGGGCCAGGGACAGATATCATGCAGGACAAGACGCATCTCGTCGACGACATCACCGGCCATCGCCGCATGCGGCGCAATCGCAAGGCAGACTGGACGCGCCGGCTGGTGCAGGAAAACCGGCTGACGGTCGACGACCTGATCTGGCCGATCTTCGTCGTGCCGGGCTCCGGTATCATCGATCCGATCCGGGCCATGCCCGGCGTCAACCGTATGAGCATCGACAAAGCAGTCGAGGCCGCGCGCGAAGCGGCCGGCCTCGGCATTCCGGCGCTGGCGACCTTTCCCAATATCGAGATGGAGCTGCGCGACGAGACAGGTTCGAACAGCCTCGAGGCCAACAATCTGATCAATCAGGCCACGGCGGCGATCAAGAAGGCGGTGCCCAATATCGGCGTCATCACCGATGTCGCGCTCGACCCCTTCACCAGCCACGGCCATGACGGCATTCTGAGAGACGGCGAGATCGTCAACGACGAGACGGTCGATCAGGTGGCGCGCGCCGCCGTGATGCAGGCCAATGCCGGCGCCGACATCATCGCCCCATCGGAGATGATGGACGGGCGCGTCGGCGCGATCCGCAGGGCGCTCGATGCCGCCGGCCACCAGAGCGTCGGCATCATGAGCTATGCGACGAAATTCGCCTCCGCCTTCTACGGCCCCTATCGCGAAGCGATCTCGACCGGCGGGCTGCTGAAGGGCGACAAGAAGACCTATTATATCGACCCGGCCAACGGCACCGAGGCGATCCGCGACGCCGCCCTCGACGTCGAGGAAGGCGCCGACATGCTGATGGTCAAGCCCGGCCTGCCCTATCTCGACATCTGCTGGCGGATGAAGGAGGCCTTCGGCCTGCCGACCTTCGCCTACCAGGTTTCCGGTGAATATACGCAGATCAAGGCCGCAGCGATGAACGGCTGGATCGACGGCGAGCGGGCGATGCTCGAAACGCTGCTGTCGTTCAAGCGGGCGGGATGCGACGGCATCCTCACCTATTTCGCAGTCGAGGTGGCGAAAATTCTCAGCAAACGGTGATTTCGGGGCGAATGATTGTATTTCGCCCCGCCGACACCATATCAGCGGCGTCGCTTTTGCGAGAGGAGATTGAGATGAGCTACAACCCCAATCCGCTTTATGCGGCACCGGAGGACTGGCGCGCCTATAGCGGCGTGTTGAGCCGCCGTGTCTTTGCCTTCATCCTCGATTACCTCATCGTGGCGCTGCTGTGCATTCCCGCGGCGATCGTTCTGTTCTTCCTGTCGATCGTCACGCTCGGCCTCGGCTTCTTCCTCTACCCTGCCCTCTTCGTGATCGTCGCCGGCCTTTATTTCGGCCTGACCGTCGGCGGGCCGACCCAGGCTTCGCTCGGCATGCGGGCAATGGGGATCGCGATCGTGCGCGTCGACGGACGGCCGATGGATTTTCTGACGGCGATCGTGCATCTGGCGCTGTTCTGGATCCTCAACTCGGTGCTGACGCCCCTCATCCTGCTTGCCGGCCTGTTTATCGAGCGCAGCCGTCTCATCCACGACCTCCTGGTCGGCACGGTGACGGTGCGCACTGCCTGACAGTTGCCTGAGATCTTGGCGGCGGAGACGAAAAAACTCCCCGCCTTCCCTGCATCCGGCATCATGACGCTCCATATCCAAAAATTAGAAGACTGAAATGAAGGGCGGAGACCGCCGCGCTGTTGACGTTTTCTATTCTTAGGTCATGCTGTCAGAAAACGGCACTGTCTCGACAAGGAAACTTCCGCGACAAATGAATACGCAGACGACGCCATCCCCGCAGTTTTATCTGACGGCTCCGGCTGCGTGTCCGTATCTGCCGCATGAGATGGAGCGCAAGGTCTTCACCCATCTGGTCGGCCCGCGGGCCGCCGAGATGAACGACATCCTCACCCAGGGCGGGTTCCGCCGCTCGCAGAACATCGCTTACCGCCCGGCCTGCGAATCCTGTCGCGCCTGCGTTTCCGTGCGGATTCTCGCCCAGGAATTCGAACCGACGAAATCGATGAAACGGGTGCTTGCCGCCAATTCCGATGTCATCGCCACGGAATTCGCAGCCCAGCCTTCCAGCGAGCAATATTCACTCTTCCGGCGCTATCTCGATTTCCGCCACCAGCAAGGCGGCATGTCCGATATGACCGTGCTCGATTATGCGATCATGGTAGAGGACACGCATGTGAACACGCGAATCATCGAATACCGCCGGCGCGAGGAAGGCTCCGGGCTGGAGGAGCGGCCGAAGGGCGAACTGCTTGCCGCCGCACTGACCGACACGATGAGCGACGGGCTGTCGATGGTCTATTCCTATTTCAATCCGGCGCTCGAGCGGCGTTCGCTCGGCACGTTCATGATTCTCGACCATGTCAGGCGCACGAAAGCGCTCGGTCTGCCGCATGTCTACCTCGGCTATTGGGTTCAGGGGTCACGGAAAATGGACTATAAGACCCGTTTCCAGCCGCAGGAGCATCTGACCCCGCGCGGCTGGGAACGTTTCGACCCCTCCTCCATGCCCGAAAGCACGCGCGACTGAATGTTCCCCACCGCTCTTTCCGATCATCGGAAAGGCCTGCTGCTGACGGCGATCGGCGGGCTGGCACTTTCCATGGATATCCCGCTCGTCCGCCTTGGCGACGGTGACATCTGGTGGGTTCTCGGAATGCGGAGCGCAGCAACGGTTGTCGCCACGCTCGTGATATTAGGAGCAATGCGCCTTGTTTCGGGCAAGTGGCCGGTCCTCGTTCCGGGGCGACCTGGTCTTATCGCCGGTCTGCTCTACGGTCTCTCTTCCCTAACTTTCGTGCTGGCCGTCTTCAATGCGGCCACGGCCAATGTCGTCTTCATCGTCGCCTTCAATCCGATGTTCGGGGCGCTGCTTTCCTGGATTTTCCTCAAGGAGAAGCCCCCGGCCGCGACGCTGATCGCCATGCTGTTCATGATATCAGGCGTCGGACTGATTGTAAGCGAAGGACTTGCCAGCGGCCATATCTTTGGCGACGCTATGGCGCTTCTCAGCGCGCTCATTCTTGCCGCAGCCATTACACTCGGGCGTGCCTCGCGCCGGCAAATGGGCTTCGTGCCGCTGCTTGCCGCCATCCTGCCGGCCGCGCTCGGCCTCGCGCAAGCTCTGCCCTCAGCGTTTGCAATCGCCCATCCCGGCTGGATCCTCCTCAACGGCGCCGTCATGATGCCGGTCGCCTTCTGGTGTCTTGCAACCGGGCCGCGCTACCTCTCCGCACCTGAAGTCGGCATGTTCTATCTACTGGAAACGGTGCTTGCCCCGATCTGGGTCTGGCTGATCTTTGCCGAAACGCCCGTAACGACGACGCTCGTCGGCGGCGGCGTCCTGACGGCGACAATCGCCGCGCATTCCCTCTGGATTGGCGCGGCGGAAGAGCGTCAGGCAAGTCTCGTGATGTGACGTTGTCGCCCGCTCGGCACCGTGTATAACGGCGTTAAAACAGAGGACAGAGCGATGAACGTCACGATCCGTAAGATCGGAAATTCCGAGGGTGTCATCATTCCCAAAGAGATCCTCGATCGCCTCGGTTTAAAAACAGGCGACTCGCTGGAACTGCAAATGGAAAATGGCGGCATCAATTTGAGGCCGGCTGAGGAAGATTTGTCTCGTCAGCTCGAGGTGGCACGACATTTCATGAACAAGCATAAGGTTGCTTTGAAGAAGCTGGCCGAATAATGGCCTTCAAATTCCTGACAAGGCCAATGGTGGAGACTCTGCAGACAATGCAGATCGAGCGCTTCGGCGGGCTTGCCGGGTTGCGTGACGAAGGCGCTTTGGAATCCGCCCTCGGCCGACCGATGCATAAGGCCAATTACGGTTGCGACGATGTCATCGAACTCGCCGCAGCGTATCTTTTCGGCCTTGCCCGCAACTATGCACTCGTCGACGGCAACAAACGCATCGCGACCGTCCGCCGGTGTATTCCTTCTCGAAAATGGCTACGAGATCGAGACCACCGACGCCAACCTCTACGCTTTCGTCCTTGCCATCGCCGCCGGCGAGATTGACGAGGAAGGCGCGACACGCTTCCTTCGGGACTTCAGCGTGCCGCTTAACCGGTAGCCTTCAACTGTTGCTGTTCCAGTTCCCTGCCGAGCGCTTCGACGACATGCGCCCAGCCTTGCCGTGTTTTCTCCTCGTGCGCGGCCCATTCGGCGCACATTTCGTGGGTTAATGTCAGGCGGCTGCCGCCGCCGAGAGGCTCGATGTCGATTTCGACGCGATCGCAATTGTGGTCGTGCTCTTCGACGGAAAAGCTGAAGACCATGCGTTGCGGGCGCTTCAATTCCAGGAAGACGCCCTGATGAAAGGCGTCGCCGGTCGGGCGGCGGTCGACAACGAAGAAACGTCCGCCGACGCGCGGATCGATGTCGGCACGGATGACGTGACCATCATCAGTCGCAAACAGGAAGCGGCGGGCAATTTCCGGATTGAGCCAAGCGTCGTAGACGGCCGCCGGCGGCGCCTTGTATGTGTGGCTGACATGCAATTTGATGGTGCTGGCGGGCATCGATTTTCCTCCGGTAGGGCACGCGCGCCTTCCCGAGGCGCAACGAACCGCAGCCGCTCCGTCCGCCCACGCAACCGGCCTTCTCTTCACTTTGATAACAGCAATGAGATAGAGAAGTTCCAGCGCCCGCCAAGAGCCGAGAGCGGAATTTAGTTCGACAAAAAATCAAGGCCTTACGGCGTCCTTTGCGCGCCTGAACAGCGCGCGGCGCTGTAAAGCCTCAGCCAGCGAATTTGCCACTGCGCGGGAAGCCCTTCGGCACGGTCCGTCCGGCGCTGGCGCGATCGCCCAGCCATTCGGCGAGTTCGTCCTTGTTCTTCGTGAAGGTGCGGCCGGCGCTGTCCTCCCAGACGAGGCCGTCTGATATCGCGAAGCATCGGACGTCGGAAATGCCGCCGTCCTTGTAGCGCTGCAGGCGCACGCCCTTGCCACGCGACATTTCCGGCACCTGCGCGAGCGGGAAGACCAGCAGCTTGCGGTTCTCGCCGACGACGGCGACGTGATCGCCGCTGACGGGCACCAGCAGCTGCGTTTCCTCCGGCAGCGCGACATTCATGATCTGCTTGCCTTTGCGCGTATTGGCGACCAGTTCCGCCTCTGGCACGACGAAGCCGTTCCCAGCCGTCGAGACGATCAGCTGCTTGCGCGAGGGATCGTGGACGAAGGCGGTCAGCACAGCCTGGTCGTTATCCATGTCGACCATGATACGCAAAGGTTCGCCGTGGCCGCGACCGCCCGGCAGCTTGTCGCCACCGAGCGTGAAGGCCTTGCCGCCTGTCGTAACGATCAGGATCTTGTCCGTCGTCTGCGCCGGGAAGGCCACTTTCAAGCCGTCGCCCTCCTTGAAGGTCAGCGTCGCCGTGTCGGCGATGTGGCCCTTCAGGGCGCGGATCCAGCCCTTTTCGGAAATGACGACGGTGATCGGTTCCTTCTCGATCATCGCCTGCTGGATCGCTTCCTCGTCGGCTTCGGGCGCATCGGCGAACTGGGTGCGTCGACGGCCGACCTCGGTCGCCTTGGCGAATTTCTTCTTCACTTCGCCGATTTCCCAGGCGACCGTCTGCCACTGCTTGTCGTCGGAGGCAAGCAACGCCTCAATCTCGCTCTTTTCCTTGGTGAGTTCGTCGAACTCCTTGCGGATCTCGAATTCTTCCAGCTTGCGCAGGGCGCGCAACCGCATGTTGAGGATCGCTTCGACCTGATTGTCCGTCAGGTCCCATCGCGCCATCATGACCGGCTTCGGCTCGTCTTCCTCGCGGATGATCCGGATCACCTCGTCGATATTGAGATAGGCGATCAGAAGGCCGCCGAGGATTTCGAGACGCTTGTCGATCGCGGCCAGACGGAAGCGCGACCGCCGCTGCAGGACCTCGCGACGGTGGTCCAGCCACTCCTTCAGCACTTCGTTCAGCGCCATGACCTTGGGGATGCGCCCCATGGACAGGACGTTCATGTTGAGCGGGAAGCGGCTTTCGAGCTCCGTCAGCTTGAACATCGATTCCATCAGGATCGTCGGATCGACGCTCCGGGACTTCGGCACCAGGACGATGCGGATGTCCTCGGCCGATTCATCGCGGATGTCTTCCAGCAGCGGCAGCTTGCGGGCAATCAGCAACTCGGCGATCTTCTCGATCAGCCGCGATTTCTGCACCTGAAAGGGAATTTCGGTGACGACGATCTGATAGCCGCCGCGCCCCAGATCCTCCGTCTGCCATTTCGCCCGCACGCGGAAACCGCCGCGGCCGGTGCGGTAGCTCTCGATGATGCTGTCGCGGCTGTCGATGATGATGCCGCCGGTGGGGAAATCCGGGCCGGGAATGAACTCGACGAGCTTTTCAACCGTCGCATCGGGATACTTGATCAGATGCAGGGCGGCATCGCATAGCTCATGGGCATTGTGAGATGGGATCGAGGTCGCCATGCCGACGGCGATGCCGGAGGAGCCATTGGCGAGCAGGTTCGGGAAGGCGCCGGGAAGCACGACCGGCTCGGAATTCGATTCGTCGTAGGTGTCGCGGAAATCTACCGCATCCTGATCGATCCCTTCGAGCAGCAGTTCGGAGACCGCCGTCATCTTCGATTCGGTGTAACGCATGGCGGCGGGGCTGTCGCCGTCGATATTGCCGAAATTGCCCTGGCCGTTCACCAGCGTATAACGCTGCGAGAAATCCTGCGCGAGACGAGCCAGCGCGTCGTAGATCGACTGGTCGCCGTGCGGATGGTAGTTACCCATCACCTCGCCGACGATCTTGGCGCATTTTCTGAAGGCTGAAGTCGGCCTCAGCCCCATCTCGTTCATCGCGTAGACGATGCGGCGATGGACAGGCTTCAGCCCATCGCGCACGTCAGGCAGGGCGCGGTGCATGATGGTCGATAACGCATAGGCGAGATAGCGCTGCTCAAGCGCCGCCTTCAGGTCGACCGGTTGGATGTTGTCGTCGTCTCCGCCGGAAGGCGGCAAAATCTCTTGTCCCATAGGTCCTGACTAGCCCAGAAGAGGCTGGCGGGCAAGGAATCCAGGTCATTGCAGCTGTGGATGAAGTCTTCCGGCTGATATCAAAGGACGAGACAAGCTCATCGCTGCAATTTGGATTTCGTTTGCCCTTCCCTTCAACAAAAAATTAGTGGGCCGCAATATAAAGCAGGCCCAATCCGTAGTAGCGTAACTGCAGATTTCCAACCGTCACACGCCACCAGAGGAATCACCCTATGAACTTTTACCGGACAACGCGGCTGATGCTGTCGGGCGCAGCCTTTTTCTCGCTCGCAGGCTCGGCTTTCGCTCTCGACGGCGCCGATCTGCTGAAGAAGCTCAATGCCGCCTATGCCGCGCAGGGCGGAACGATTTCGGCCGACGGCATCGATATCGACGGCACGACGGTGACCTTGAAGAACGTCAGCCTCAAACCGACCGGCGGCGAAAGCCTGCCTATCGGCGAAGTCACTCTTTCCGGTGTCGAGGAAGACGAGGACGGCGGTTACTATATCGAAGAAGCGACCTTCCCCGACATCAACAAGACCGAAGATGGCGTCACTGTGACGGCGCAGCAGCTGACGCTTGGCGGCATTTCGATCCCGTCAACGCCCGGCGGCGACTCGCTCGATACGATGATGCTCTACGAAACAGCCCATACCGGCCCGCTGAAGGTGGTCAAGGACGGCGCGGAAGTGTTCTCCGTGCTCGAAAGCAACATGAACCTGACGCTGCGCGAGGACGAATCCGGCTTCGATTTCGACGGCGCCTTCAAAAGCATGAAGGCCGACCTCACCAAGGCCGACGATCCGAAGAGCAAGGATGCGATCGAGAAGCTTGCGCTACAGCATGTCCAGGGTGACATCACCATGAAGGGGGCCTGGGAACTCGCGCCCGGCACGATCGACATTTCTGAAGTGGCCTTCGACTTCACCAACATCGGCAAACTAAGCTTCGGCTTCAAGATCTCGGGCTACACGATGGCCTTCATGAAATCGATGCAGGATGCGATAAAGGAATCCGAAGCGAATTCGAACAAGGAACAGGCGCAGCAGGCGCTCGGCCTTGCCATGCTCGGCCTGATGCAGCAATTGTCCTTCGAGGGTGCAAAGGTGCGCTTCGAAGATGCCTCGATCACCAAGCGCGCTCTCGATTATGCCGGCGCGCAGCAGAATATCTCGGGCAAGCTCATGGCGGATTCGCTGAAGACGATGACGCCGATCATGCTGGCGCAGCTTAATATCCCGGAACTGCAGAACGCCGTTTCGGCCGCCGTCAATACCTTCCTCGACGACCCGAAAAGCCTGACGGTCAAGGCCGCTCCCGAAAAGCCGGTGCCGTTCCCGACGATCGTGGGTGCCGCCATGGGCGCTCCGAACACGCTGCCGCAGGTGCTCGGCGTCAAGGTTTCGGCCAACGACTGATCGCTCAAATCTCAAGAAAGGGCCCGGCAGTTCCGCTGCCGGGCCCTTTCTTGTTTCAAATCAGACGATCCGCGCAAACAAAAGGCCCGGCGACTGCGGCCGCCGGGCTTTTCCATTCGACGATGAGCCGAACTCAGTCCTTCTTGACCGGCGGGATCGGCCGGATCGCGAGTTCTCGCAACTGCGTAGGCGTCGCCGGGCTTGGGGCGCCCATCAGCAGGTCCTGAGCCTGCTGATTCATCGGGAAGAGCGAGATTTCGCGCAGGTTCTTCGCGCCGACGAGCAGCATGATGATGCGGTCGATGCCGAAGGCGGCGCCGCCATGCGGAGGTGCGCCATACTGGAAGGCGCGGTAGAGGCCGCCGAAACGGTCCTCGACGTCCTGCTGGCTGAGGCCGACCTTCTCGAAGGCGGCAACCATGGTTTCCGGCGACTGGTTGCGGATCGAACCCGAGGCGATCTCGAAGCCGTTGCAGACGGCGTCATATTGGAAGGCCTTGATCGTCAAAGGATCCTGGTTCTGCAGCGCGTCGAGGCCACCCTGCGGCATCGAGAACGGGTTATGAGCGAAATCGACCTTCTTTTCTTCCTCGCTCCATTCGAAGAAGGGGAAGTCGACGATCCAGCAGAGCTCGAATCGGTCGCGGTCGACGAGGTTGAGTTCTTCGCCGGCCTTGGTGCGGGCCTCGCCCGCAAACTTATAGAATTTTTCCGGCTCTCCGGCGACGAAGAAACAGGCGTCGCCGTCATCGAGGCCGAGCTGAGTGCGGATCGCATCGGTGCGCTCCTCGCCGATGTTCTTGGCAAGCGGTCCGGCGCCTTCGAGCTTATCGCCTTCCTTGCGCCAGAAGATGTAGCCGAGGCCCGGCTGGCCCTGGCTCTGCGCCCAGGCGTTCATGCGGTCGCAGAAAGCACGCGAGCCGCCTGTTTTGGCAGGGATCGCCCAGATCTGGACCTTCGGGTTGGAGGCGATCATGCCGGCGAAGACCTTGAAGCCGGAGCCGGCGAAATGCTCGGTCACCGCTTCCATGACGATCGGGTTGCGCAGATCAGGCTTGTCGGAACCGTATTTGCGGATCGCCTCGTCATAGGGGATGCGCGGCCATTCCTTGGTGACCGGCTTGCCTTCGGCAAACTCCTCGAACACCTTGGTCATCAGCGGACCCATTGTGTTCCAGACGTCTTCCTGGGTGACGAAGCTCATTTCGAGGTCGAGCTGGTAGAATTCGCCCGGCAGGCGATCGGCGCGCGGATCTTCGTCGCGGAAGCACGGCGCGATTTGGAAGTAGCGGTCGAAGCCTGCGACCATCAGCAGCTGCTTGTACTGCTGCGGCGCCTGCGGCAGAGCGTAGAAGGTGCCGGGATGAATACGGCTCGGCACGAGGAAGTCGCGCGCACCTTCCGGCGAGGAGGCAGTCAGGATCGGCGTGGTATATTCGGTGAAGCCAGCGCTGCCCATTTCACGGCGCACGGCCGAAATCACCTGGGTGCGCTTGACGATGTTCTTGTGCAGGGTTTCGCGGCGAAGATCGAGGAAGCGATACTTGAGGCGAACGTCTTCCGGATAATCAGGTTCGCCGAAGACTGGTAGCGGCAACTCCTTGGCGGCGGAGAGCACTTCGATCTCCTGGGCGTAGAGCTCGATCTCGCCGGTCGCCATGTTCTTGTTGACGGTGTCTTCGGTACGAGCCTTGACGAGGCCGTCGATGCGGATGACCCATTCGCCACGCACCGTTTCCGCTGTCTTGAAGGCCGGGCTATCCGGGTCGGCGACCACTTGGGTGATGCCGTAATGGTCGCGAAGGTCGATGAAGAGAACGCCGCCATGGTCGCGAACGCGATGGACCCAGCCGGCGATGCGGACGGTCGAGCCGACATCCGTCTTGCGGAGGGCGGCACATGTGTGGCTGCGGTAGCGATGCATAATCTCAAATCCTGGCATGTGGCTGAAGACGGCAGCAGGGGTTCGAAGACCCTCCCGCGCCGACAAGAAAATCGGGCGGAAAAGCGCATGGACGCTCCGATTTGTCAAGGCTTGGCGCGCCCCGCCCCTGGGTTTGGCATGCGTTTATGGCGAGGCTGCGACCCACAGGCTGCGGCAGTTTGGCCGCGTTTCACGTATTGATGAAGGTGCGGCTCAACTTTAAAAGGATCGGCATTCCCATCCTGGAGCCGCCGCATGCCTCTGCTGACCCGCCGCAACCTTCTGAAGGCATCCGCCGTCGCGGGCGCCTATGGCGCCGGCGTCGCCGTTGCGGGCAAATTCGGGCTTGCCGAGGCGGCGCCGGAACCGCAGCTGCTGATGGCTGTGAAAACCGAGGCCATGCTGACCGAGGCGGGTCCGACCAGGGACATCATGAGCTGGGGCCATGACGGCATGCCGCCGGTTCTGCGGATGACCAAGGGGCGGCCCTACTCGGCAAGACTGAAAAACGGGCTCGACGAGCCGACGACGATCCATTGGCACGGGCTTCGCATCGACAACCGCATGGATGGCGTGCCGTTCGTGACGCAGCCCTATATCTATACCGGCGACAGCTTCGATTATGCCTTCACGCCGCCGGATGCCGGTACCTTCTGGTATCATCCGCATTGCAACACGCTGACGCAGATGGGACACGGCATGACCGGCATGCTCGTCGTCGAGGATCCGGCCGATCCGGAGTTCGATGCGGAAGTGCTGCTCAATCTGCGCGACTGGCGTCTCGGAGGCGACGGGCAGTTCATCGCGCCCTTCCGGCCGCGCGACGCTGCCAAGAGCGGCACCTACGGCACAGTGCGCACGGCCAACTGGCGCCAGGAGCCGCAATATGATGCGCCGGCCGGCGGGTTGGTGCGGCTGCGCATTGCCATCACCGACGTGACGCGCATCTTCTCGCTGAAGATGGCGGGCGCAAATGCGACCGTCATCGCAATCGACGGCAATCCGGTGCCGAAACGCTTCCCCCTCGACCTCCTGCAGATCGGGCCGGGCCAGCGGCTCGATCTCGCCGTCCGCATGCCGGATGGCGAAGGCGCCGTCGTGACACTGGAAGATATTCGCGGCACGGCACCGAAGATGATCGCCAGCCTGCGTGCCGTCGGAGCATCGCTGAAGCGCGACATCGGCGATCTCGGGCCTCTTTTCCGAAATCCTGTCCCGAAGGCCGATCTTTCCGCTGCCGAACAGATCCCGCTGGTGTTGAGCGCCACTGCGGAAAATGCCGCCGTGGAGAGCATCTGCGGCACGCTCGGCTACAGCTTCTGGGCGATCAACAAGGTGCCCTGGCCCGGGGACACGCCCGATCCGACGGCGCCGCTGGCGGAACTGAAGCTCGGCAGGAGCTATGTCTTCAACCTTGAGAACACCACGCCGCACGCGCATCCGATCCACCTGCACGGAATGAGTTTCACGGTGATCTCCTCCTCGACGCGGGAGGTGATGCCACTGGTGTCCGACACCTACCTCGTCCAGCCGGATGAGAAGGTGCAATTGGCCCTCGTCGCCGACAATCCCGGCGACTGGGTGCTGCATTGCCATATCATCGAACATCAGAAGACAGGAATGACCAGCTATATCAGAGTGAGCTGAAGCATTCGCCTTGCCTCAGTTTGGACGTGATTCTTCTTCAGCAATGCTCGAAGCTTATGCTGTTGTATTGACATATCGAAGCGAAAGGAGAAGGAAGGTTCAACCGACCTTTTCCTTGCGAATGAAATGATATGATCGAAACCACCGCCGAATTGGCGGCCGCCTGCAAAGAGCTGGCCAAGTCCGACTTCATCACCATCGATACCGAATTCCTGCGTGAGACGACCTTTTGGCCGGAGCTTTGCCTGATCCAGATGGCAAGCCCGACATTGGAGGTTCTCGTCGATCCGCTGGCGAAGGGCATCGACCTCGCTCCCTTCTTTGACCTGATGGCGGACACGAAAGTGTTGAAGGTCTTTCACGCGGCGCGCCAGGACATCGAAATCATCTTCAACCGCGGCAATCTCATTCCGCATCCGATCTTCGACACGCAGGTCGCGGCCATGGTCTGCGGTTTCGGCGACAGCGTCTCCTACGACCAGCTGGTCAGCCGCATCAAGAACGTCCATATCGACAAGTCGTCGCGTTTCACCGACTGGAGCCGCCGGCCGCTCTCCGAAAAGCAGCTGGAATATGCGCTGGCCGACGTCACCCATTTGCGCGACGTCTACCTGTCGCTGAGCGCAGAACTCGACCGCGAAGGCCGCACGTCGTGGCTGCGCGAGGAAATGGACATTCTCGAAGCGCGCGAAACTTACGACATGCATCCCGACGACGCCTGGCAGCGTCTGAAGATGCGCCTGCGCAAGCCGCAGGAGTTGGCGGTCCTGAAATACGTCGCCGCCTGGCGTGAGCGCGAGGCACGGGCCCGCAATGTACCGCGTTCGCGCGTCTTGAAGGACGATGCGATCTATGAGGTCGCCCAGCAGCAGCCTAAGGATTCCGAAGCGCTCGGCCGCTTGCGCACGATTCCGAAGGGCTGGGAGCGCTCGGCCGCCGGGACGGCGGTCGTCGAAGCGGTCAACGCTGCGCTTGCCCTACCGAAAGCCGAGATGCCGCATGTGCCTCGTCAGGCACAGGCCCCGGAGGGCGCAGCTGCCGCCGTCGAACTCTTGAAGGTGCTGCTGAAGCTGATCTCCGAAAAACATGGCGTGGCGCCAAAGGTGATCGCCAACAGCGAGGATCTCGACAAGATTGCCGCCGATGGCGAGAACGCCGATGTCGCTGCCCTGCATGGCTGGCGGCGCGATCTTTTCGGCGAGCCCGCACTGCAGCTGATCCAGGGGCAGATCGGATTGCGTTTCGCTGGAAGGAAGGTTGAAACCGTCAGCCTCTGAAACCAAACTGAATTCGCTTGACGCTTTTTTCCCAGCTGAAACAATGGCTGGAGGAAACCTCAGGCGAAGAGGCGGCATGCGAGAAATATCTCCAACGCAGAACTGGATCTTGATCGCGATCGTGCTGGCTGCGAGCGGCGTCATCTACGATCTGATGTTCTACTCCAATCAGACGCCGGTCATCGGGGCGATCTTCGCGCTCTTTATCGGCATGCCGATTCTCGCCTTCGAGCGCAAGGTGCTGTTTCGCACCCTCTACCGACGGATCCAGAGGCTGCCGACCTTCGTGTTCATCATCACGGAGCTGGTGATCTACGAGATCCTGATGAGCATCGGCTTCGCCTGCGCCGGCCTCCTGCTCTGGTCGCTCGGCATGCTGAAGCCGTCGTCGTTCCTTGATCTCGTCGTCATGCCGTTCGAGGTCTTCCTCTATGCGCTTGCCGTCTGCTCGGCACTGATCTTCATCCTGCGCGTGCGGGAATTGCTCGGCCGCGAAGTATTCGTCAGCATGCTCATCAGCCGCTATCGTAATCCGGTCAAGGAAGAGCGTGTCTTCCTCTTCATCGATCTCGTCGATTCGACAGCTTTTGCGGAAAAGCACGGCGACCTCAGGGCACAGCAGTTGCTGAGCTCGCTGTTTGCGACCTTCGCGGAGCCGGTCCGGCGCCACAAGGGCATGATCAACGACTATGTCGGTGATGCGGCGATCATTACCTGGCCGCTTGCCCGCGGCGTCAAGGATGCGCGCTGCGTTCGCTGCATCTTCGATATCCTCGCCGATATCGAAGCCAATGCCGCCGGCTGGCGGAAAAATTACGGCCAGGTGCCGAAGCTTCGCGTAGCCCTTCATGGCGGCGAGATCATCACGGCGGAAGTCGGCGTCGACCACCACAAAATCAGCTATTTCGGCGATACAGTGAATACGACCGCCCGGCTGGAGACGCTCTGCCGCAGCCTGAACCGGCAGGTGCTGATCTCCGCGGAGCTGGCCCGGCGCATGACTTTTCCCGACGACATTTCCTGCGAAGATCTCGGGATCCATGCCGTCAAGGGACGCGGCCAGGCACTCGGCGTCATGGCGCTGTCCTCGCGTGCGGTGACCGTCCTGAACACGCCCGCAGTCGTTCTGCACGGCTGAGCAAGTCCATTTATCACCCGTCACCAAAGCTTCACCCAACCGTCAATTCGCTGACACGGAAGCCCTGTTAAGCGGAAGCCATTCGCATCCGTTCCATGGGGATATTATGAAGGACGTCCTTTTTGCTTCCGTATCGCTTTTCATCCTGATTGCCGGCCCCGTTTCGGCCGACCAGCAGCAGTTCCCGGCCAATCTCGCCGGCCAGGCGATCCTGCCAGCCAATACCATGGTTCCTGCTCCGGCCGACGCCCCCGAATTCCTCAAGCATTCCGGCAAGTTCACGACGCCGGACCGCAAGCGCACCGAAGCACTCGGCAGCGTTCCCGGCAAGGACGGCGCGCGCGTGACGGACCTCAAGCTTCCGTTCGACGGCCAGCCGATCCAGGGTTTCTCGGGCATCAAGACGCTGGCCGACGGGACCTTTTGGACGCTCTCGGACAACGGATTCGGTTCCAAAGCCAACTCTTCCGACTCCATGTTGTTCCTGCATCAGATGAAGTTCGACTGGACTGCCAACAAAGCTGAGGTCGTCAAGAACCTCTTCCTCTCCGATCCAAACAAGATCGCGCCGTTCCCGATCGTGCTCGAAGGCACAGAAAAGCGTTACCTCACCGGTGCCGACTTCGACATCGAATCGATCCAGCCGGTTGCCGACGGCTTCTGGCTGGGCGACGAGTTCGGTCCCTATATCCTCAAAGTCGATACCGAAGGTCGCCTGACGGACGTGATCCCGACGACGCTCGACGGCAAGGCGGTGCTTTCGCCCGACAACCCGCTGATCCAGCTGCCGGGCAATCCGGCCGCCAAGATGCCGGTCTTCAACCTGAAGCGCTCGGGCGGCTTCGAAGGCCTTGCCATGTCGAAGGACGGATCCAAGCTCTACGGCCTGCTCGAAGGCGCCATCTACAAGGATGACGGCACAATGGAAACGGCTGACGGCCATACGGCCATCCGCGTCATTGAATTCGACGCTGCCTCCAAGAAGTGGACCGGCCGCAGCTGGCTTTATCCGTTCGAAGACAAGGGTGTATCGATCGGTGATTTCAACATGCTCGACGACTCCACCGCTCTCGTCATCGAGCGCGACAGCGGCGCCGGCACCAGCGATAAGGCCTGCGCCGACCCGAAGCAGCCGAAGCCGGATTGCTTCGAAGCTCCGGCGGTGCTGAAGCGCGTCTACAAGATCGAGTTCAACGACGCCAATGTCGGCAAGGCCGTCCGCAAGATCGGCTATATCGACCTCCTGAACATCCACGACCCCGACAACAAGAAGAAGGCCGGCAACAAGGACGGCGTCTACGACATGCCGTTCGTCACGATCGAAAACGTCGACCGCGTCGACGCCACGCACATCATCATCGGTAACGACAACAACCTGCCCTTCTCGGCCGGCCGCGCCGTCGACAAGGCCGACAATAATGAGTTCAGCCTGCTTGAGGTTGGTGAGTTTTTGAACGCGAAGTAATTTGGGCTCTAATGTGAGATTGAGAGGGCGGCGCATCAGTGCCGCCTTTGTTGTTGAGGGCGTGCCGCAAATCAACCTACTCGAACCGGAACGCCAGCCTCTTGTTCGTCAGCCTCGACAGCTGCTGCAGGCGACCGTCCAGGCGTTCGCCGGCGAAATCGCGGTATTCCGGCGGCACCACGAATTCGAGGTCGAAGTCCGGGTTCGACGATTTGCGGAAGGTCAGGTTCTTGACGACGCCGGGCATGGAGGCCGAGAAGAGGTAGACGACGCGCAGCATGCCGCCGAGCAACTTGGCGCGCTCGATGAACTGCGGGGTGGCGATCTGCGCCAGCGGGCCGGTGGCGCCGTCGTCATGCAGCCCCTCGAAACGGTAATAATTGGTGAGCGCGATGAAGGCGCGACCGGGATGGCTGATGCCGACGAAGGACGAGTGGGCAATGACGTTTAGCGCCTGCAGGCCACGGTAATCAGGATGGGCGCGCCAGCTGATATCGGCGAGCAGACAGGCGGCCTGGCGATAGCGGCTTTCCTCTTCGGTTTCCTGAACGTCGAAGAAAGGCATCATACGGCCGGTCCATTCCGCCAGTTCGCGGGCGTGCTCCGGCGAACGGGCACGCAGGATCGCCAGTTCGCCTGCAGCGGCCAACAGCGGATCGGCGCGGCGCTCGGCCTCAGACAGCAGCGAATAAAGATATCCCTCGCGCACGCCCTGCGCCGAGAAGGAAATCACCGACGGCTTCATCGCGCTCAGCACCTCCTTCATGGCGACGGCGCCGAAGGGCAGCAGCGAGCGGCGGTGCTTGGAAACGGCCTGCAGCGCCGGCTCGCGCGAATCGCGCGCGGTCATCACCTGTTCGAGGAACAGCATCATCGCTTCAAGCGATACCTCATAGCCCTGCATCATATGCAGCGGATAATTGGTGATCTCCATGTGCAGCTTGGCGATGTTTCGCCAGGTGCCGCCGACGGCGTAGAAGGTGCGCCCCTCGCCGTTCGTCAAAAGCTTTGCCGTCTTCAGCTGCTTACGGGCGAAGTCACGCGCTTTGGAAAGAGAACCGCCGGCATATTCCGACAGGCGCAAACCGCCGAGCGGCAGCGTAATGCCCTTGCCGACCTCCTTGCCCTTGATGTCGATCAATTCAAGAGAGCCGCCGCCGAGGTCGCCGGCAATGCCGTCAGGATTGAAGAAACCGCTGATGATGCCGAGCGAGGCGAAACGAGCCTCCTCCTCGCCCGAGAGCACCCGGACGTGGCGCTGCAGGATCGTCTCGGCCTGATGGATGAAATCGGGGCCGTTGCTCGCCTCACGGGCGGCGGCCGTCGCCAGCACATACATGGTGGCGGCCCGCGCCTGATCGGATAGGGCCTTGAAACGGTGGAGCGCCGCCAGAGCCCGAGCGACGCCCTCTTCATCCATCTTGCCGGTGACGGCTATGCCTTTGCCGAGGCCGCAGAGGACCTTTTCGTTGAAGAGGATCGTAGGCGAACGGGACAGGCCTTCGTAGACGACAAGACGAATGGAATTCGATCCGATGTCGACGACGGAGACCGGGGCGATCCCTGGAAGGCGCCCCTGGGCTTCAGATTCAACCATATGGTCCAGTTTTACTTGTTGTTGCGGCCTTCGAGCAGGCCGGCGATCAGTTTCGGCGCGCTTGATTTCAGAGCTTCACCACGGCCTGACAGGCTCGGATTAGTCATGAAATACTGTTGCGCATTGAACGGCTCCTCGCCCCTGCGCACTTCCATGCGCCGCGACGTACCGTCGGGCAATATCTCGTAGCTTTGTTGATTGTCAATCACGTTGCCGAGCATAATCTGTGACAAGACCTGCTCATGAACAGTCGGATTCGTCAGCGGAACCATGGTCTCGACGCGGCGGTCGAGATTTCTCGGCATCATGTCGGCCGAGCCGATGTAGACCAGCGCCTTGTCGGAAGGCAGGCCATGGCCGTTGCCGAAGCAGAAGATGCGGCTATGCTCGAGGAAGCGGCCGATGATCGACTTGACGCGGATCTTCTCCGAGAGACCGGGCACTTGGGGACGCAGGCAGCAGATGCCGCGCACGACGAGATCGATCTCGACGCCCGCGTGGCTGGCGCGATAGAGCGCATCGATAATGTCGGGGTCGACGAGCGCGTTCATCTTCATCCAGATCGCCGCCGGCCTGCCGTTCCTGGCGTGTTGAATCTCTTCATCGATGTGACGCAGGATGCGCGGGCGCAAGGCATTGGGAGAGACGGCGATCTGCATTCCTTCTTCAGGTTCGCCGTAGCCGGTGATGAAGTTGAAGATGTTCGCCATGTCGTGGGCGATGACGGAATTGCAGGTGAAATAGGAGAGATCCGTATAGATCTTGGCGGTGATCGGGTGGTAGTTACCGGTTCCCAAGTGACAGTAGGTTCTGAGCTTGCCTTCCTCGCGGCGGACGATCATAGACATCTTGGCGTGGGTCTTGAGCTCGATGAAACCGAAAACGACCTGCACGCCGGCGCGTTCGAGATCGCGTGCCCAGCGGATATTCGCCTCTTCGTCGAAGCGGGCCTTGAGCTCCACCAGCGCTGTCACCGACTTGCCGGCTTCAGCGGCATCGACCAGAGCGCGGACGATCGGGCTGTCGTTCGAGGTGCGGTAAAGCGTCTGCTTTATCGCCAGAACGTCAGGATCGCGCGCAGCCTGGAGAAGGAACTGGACCACCACATCGAAGGATTCATAGGGGTGATGGACGACCATGTCCTTCTCGCGGATGGCGGCGAAGCAGTCGCCGGCATGTTCGCGGACGCGCTCGGGAAATCGCGCATTGTAGGGCTGAAACCTGAGATCGTCGCGCGGCGCCTTGGTGATCTCCGACAGAGTGTTCAGCGCCAGGAGCCCCGGCAGAACGGCGACGCGATTGTCAGGGATGCTGAGTGCCTGCACGACGAACTGACGCAGCGAGGCCGGCATTTCCGAATCGGTCTCGATGCGGATGACCTTGCCGCGGCGGCGTCGCTTCAGTGCCGTTTCGAAAAAGCGCACGAGATCCTCGGCCTCTTCCTCGACTTCGATATCGCTGTCGCGGATGACGCGGAACGTACCGGAACCCTGCACCTCGTAGCCCGGATAGAGACGGTGAATGAAGATGTTGGCGACGTCTTCCAGCGTGATGTAGCGGATCGTGTTCCCATCATCGGGCAGCCGGACGAAGCGGTCGAGCGCCACCGGCAGGCGCAGCAGCGCCGTCATCGGCTCGCGGCCATTCTTGCTGACGAGCTGCAGCCCGATCGAAAAACCGAGATTGGGAATGAAGGGGAACGGATGAGCCGGATCGATGGACAGCGGCGTCAGCACCGGGAAGATCGCCTGTTCGAATTCGGCCGCCAGCCACTGGCGGTCTGCATCACTCAGGGCGCCCGGGCGCACGATCAGAATGTCTTCCTTGGCGAGATACTGCTGCAGCACGGCGAGCGAAGCCTGCTGCTCCATCTGCAGATGGTCGATCTCCTGCAGGATCGAATCGAGCTGTTCGGCCGGTGTCTTGCCGTCGGGGCTGCGGATGGCGATGTTCTGGCGCACCTGGCCCTCGAGGCCGGCAACGCGCACCATGAAGAACTCGTCGAGGTTGGCTGCCGAAATCGACAGGAAGCGAACGCGCTCGAGCAGCGGATGCTCGGTATTCAGCGTCTCTTCCAGGACGCGCCGGTTGAACTGCAGCCAGGAGAATTCGCGATTGATGAAGCGCTCGGGGCTCGCCAGCAGTTCTTCCAGCGGGGGGACATTGTCGTTGGTTTCCGGAGTGAGTTCCTGATGTTCTGCGACTGCGCTGTCCATGGTCCGCTTACCCCGTTTTCAATCGCGACGGCAATTATATCAGTTTCACGACGGATCTGTGACAGTCAATCGGCCAGTTCCGAATTTCCCAATTCATTCAATACCTCGGCAGCAAGAGACCGGGTGATTTTCGTGCCCCGCGACAGGGCCAGCCGGTCGAGCCTTTCGACGATCATCTGGGCCGCGTTCAGCGACCGCTCCATCCGGTTGACGATATAGAGCACGAGTTTGTCATCTATATAAAGCTGCCGGTCGGCGAAGAGCTTGACGATCACCTGCGACAACAGGGCTTCATCCGGCTCACCGATCTCGACGACGGTGGCGGCCTTGAGGCGAGAGCGCAGATCCGGCAGCAGGACCGGCCACGACATCGGCCATAGACGGCTTGTCATCAGCAGGCTGGTGCCGTTTTCGCGCACGCTGTTGATGACGTGGAAGAGCGTGTTGTCGTCGAAGCCGAGACGATCGGCATCCTCGAACAAGACAGGGCCGTTCGCCGCCGTGACCGCGGCATTGGAGCCGACCTTGGGGTGAATGATCTCCGCTCCGCTGTGTTCTTTCCAGATCCCGGCCAGGTGCGATTTTCCGGATCCTACCGGACCGGCGAGGACAACGACCGGTGACGGCCAGTTCGGCCATGCATCGACGATCGAAACGGCGGCGGCGAGACGCTCCGAGATCAAGAGATCGTCGCGGCCGGTTGCAACATCATGTGAAAAGGCCAGGGGAAGCTGCTCTCCGGCCTTGCGCTTCGGATCAGCGTTCTTCACGTCATTCATTGGGTACTGATTTCGTCTTCCGGGCGCGGCCGCCTGATGACCCGCCAAAATAAAGATCGCTCTGAAGGTAGCGTGAAAGCGCGAAGCGGACAAGAACGCCGACGGCCGCGGCGGCCGGCACGGCGACCAGAAGCCCGACGAATCCGAAGAGCGCGCCGAAGGCAAACAGCGCAAACATCAACCAGACCGGATGCAGGCCGACGCTGGAGCCGACGAGCTTCGGCTGCAGGATGTTGCCTTCGAGGAACTGGCCGCTGAAGAAGACGGCGAGCACCAGCCCGATCCAAGGATAATCCGGCCAGAACTGCACGAGTGCCACGCCCACAGCGAGAATGAGGCCGACTAGCGAGCCGACATAGGGAATGAAGCTGATCATGCCGGCGAAGAGGCCGATCAGCAGGCCGAAATTCAGCCCGACCAGGGAGAGGCCGGCGGCATAATAGACGCCAAGGATGAGGCAGAGCGAACCCTGGCCGCGAATGAAGCCGGCGATCGCCTGATCGACTTCCTTGGCAATCTGGCGGACGTCGCCGACATAATCGCGCGGGATCCACTGGTCGACCTTGGCAACCATGCGGTCCCAATCGAGCAGGATATAGAAGGCGACGACGGGGGTGACGACGAGCAGCGATATGACGTCGACGATCGCTTTGCCGGAATTCCAGAGCTGCGCGAAAAGCCCCGTAAGGAAGCCCATGCCTTCGGAGAGGATGCCGGAGAGATTGTCCTTGATCGTGCCGGCCTGGCTCTTGACCCAGTCCGGCAGCAGCGAATTCTGCGTCTGGGTGACGAACTGCTGCAATTGGCTGATATAACCCGGCAACCGCTCGGCGAAATCATTGAACTGGCTGATGAGCACGGGAATGAGGATCATCAGCGCCAAAGCGAAGACGACAACAAAGGCAATGAGGATGACGATGGTCGCCATCATACGGCTCAGGCCGAGCCGCTGCAGCCTGTCCGCCACCGGATCCAGGAAATAGGCAATCGCCATGCCGGCGACGAAGGGCAGCAGGATCGAGCTGAAGACATAGAGGAAGGCGATGAAGAAGACGAGCACGGCCAGCCAGAAGAATATCTGGCGCTTCAGACTATTGCCGCTGACATGCTGTGGCATCGCTTCCCCGCTGATCGCTCGCCGCCGCCCAAACGCCGCGCCCGATCCGGCGCGGCCATCAAGCACATAGGATGCAGGCGCAAAGATGGTCAACCCTGTCACATCAAATCCCGGAAAGCCTCGGGGGAGACGTGGGAAATTGGGGGCTTTTGCCATGCGACGCTTGCATAAAGGCCCCTGTCATGCAATTGCGACCGGCAGATGACGCGGCGCGTCTGCCGCCCGGAAATAGCCATCGGAGACCAGCATGAGCCAGTCTGGAAAAAACGGCCTGACCTATAGCGATGCGGGCGTCGACATCGATGCCGGCAACCTCCTCGTCGAGAAGATCAAGCCGGCGGTGCGCTCGACGCGCCGGCCGGGCGCCGACGGCGAGATCGGCGGCTTCGGCGGGCTCTTCGATCTCAAGGCGGCGGGCTTCACCGACCCGGTTCTCGTCGCCGCCAATGACGGCGTCGGCACCAAGCTGAAGATCGCGATCGACGCCGACTACCACGACACCGTCGGCATCGACCTCGTCGCCATGTGCGTCAACGATCTCGTGGTCCAGGGCGCCGAGCCGCTGTTCTTCCTCGATTACTTCGCGACCGGCAAGCTCGACCCCGACCAGGGTGCTGCAATCGTCGGCGGCATTGCGGCGGGCTGCCGCGAGGCGGGCTGCGCGCTGATCGGCGGCGAGACGGCCGAGATGCCCGGCATGTATTCCTCCGGCGATTACGATCTCGCCGGCTTTGCCGTCGGTGCTGCCGAACGCGGCAAGCTGCTGCCCTCAGGCGATATCGCCGAGGGCGACGTGATCCTCGGCCTTGCCTCCTCCGGCGTCCATTCCAACGGCTTCTCGCTGGTGCGCAAGATCGTCGAACTCTCCGGCCTCGGCTGGGATGCGCCGGCGCCGTTCGCCGAAGGCAAGAAGCTCGGCGAAGCGCTGCTCGAACCGACCCGCATCTATGTGAAGCCGCTCCTGAAGGCGATCCGCGAGACGGGGGCGCTGAAGGCGCTCGCCCACATCACCGGCGGCGGCTTCCCGGAAAACATTCCGCGCGTGCTGCCGAAACATCTGGCCGCGGAGATCGATCTTGGCGCCGTCAAGGTCCCGCCGGTCTTCTCGTGGCTCGCCAAGATGGGCGGGGTCGAGGCCAAGGAAATGCTGCGCACCTTCAATTGCGGCGTCGGTATGATCGTCGTCGTCGCCAAAGAGAATGCCGCCGCGGTATCGCAGGCGCTCGAAGCCGAAGGCGAGAGCGTCATCATGCTCGGCCGCATGATTGCCCGCGCCGAAGGCGCTGCCGGCACGGTCTACAAGGGTACGCTTGCCATATGAGCGCGCCGCGCAAACGCGTCGTCGTCCTCATCTCCGGCGGCGGCTCCAACATGATGGCGCTGGTCGCGGCGGCGAAAGCGGCCGACTATCCGGCCGAAATCGTCGGCGTCATTTCCGATAAGCCGGACGCCGGCGGGCTCGCGAAGGCAGCGGCCGAGGGCATTGCCACCTTCGCCTTTCCTCGCAAGGACTATGCCAGCAAGGAGGCGCACGAGGCGGCGATTTTTTCTGCGCTCGATGAACTTTCGCCGGACATCCTCTGCCTGGCCGGCTACATGCGGCTGCTGACGGCGACCTTCATCCAGCGGTATGAAGGCCGGATGCTCAACATCCACCCTTCCCTGCTGCCGCTGTTTCCGGGCCTGCATACCCATCAGCGCGCCATCGACGCCGGCATGCGCATCGCCGGCTGCACCGTGCATTTCGTCACCGAAGGCATGGACGAAGGGCCGACGATCGGTCAGGCGGCCGTCCCGGTTCTCTCGGGCGACACGGCCGAGAGCCTTGCCGCGCGGGTGCTGACCGTTGAACACCAGATCTATCCGCAAGCGCTGCGGCTCTTTGCCGGGGGTCTGGTGACGATGGAAGGCGGCAAGGCGGTGGGTGCTGAGGTTTCGCTTGCCGTGCCGAAGGGGCAACTGATTTCTCTGATCGGCGACCGCGCATAAAAGGCATTTTCATGCCACGCGGCTCAGATTGCTAACAAAGCCCGGCACGTCGCTATGCTCGGACTTGTCTTAGTCCTGCCATTTCGAAAGCTGCCCCTCATCCGGCTGCCGCCACCTTCTCCCCGCTCGCGGGGGGAAGGGGATATGCCGCACCCTCTCCGGTCCCACTCGCTCTCGCAGGGCACGTCCCCTCGCCCCGTTTACGGGGAGAGGGTTAGGGTGAGGGGCAACCATCGGCACGAACCGCAGTTTTGGGAAAATGCTTTAAGCCGCCAGCGCCTGCAGCGGATGCAGCGTGCCGTCGCTGTAGACGAAGCGGCCGGCGCGGAAGGTGGCGCGGATGCGGTTGATGTCGCCGGGTTCGACCGCCACCAAATCGGCGCGCTGACCGATGGCGATCTCGCCGCGATCCATCAGGCCAGCGGAGCGGGCGGCGTTGCCGGTCGCCATGGCGACGGCTGCTGGCAGGCCCCCTTCCACCGTATCGGCAAGCTTGAATATGCCGGGGACGAAGGCGGCCGGATGATAGTCTGCGGCGATGATGCTGAGCAGCCCGGTCCTTGCAGCGTCGAGGGCGCTGAGATTGCCTGACATCGACTGGCCGCGCAGGGCGTTCGGCGCGCCCATCAGCGTCCAGAGGCCGCGGCGTCGCGCCTCTTCCGCTGCAGGAGCGGTGACCGGAAACTCGCTGATGGTGACGCCGAGATGGTGCATTTCGGCAACTTTCTCGACGCTGTCGTCATCGTGGGAGGCGAGCGACAGCTCGTGCTTCAGCGACAGCGCGACAATCTCCTTCAGCTTCGCTTCGATCTCGGGATTGTTGCGCATGGCGATACGCTTGGCGACGATCTCGGCGGCCATTTCCTCGGAGATGGCGCGGCGCTCGGAAATGCTGAGGATGTAGCTCTGCAGGTTGTTGTACTGGCCCTGGCCGGGCGTGTGGTCGGTCAGCGACACCATGTCGATCTGATCGGCATTCAGCAGCCGCTCGAGTGCGGGAGCGGCGCCGACATTGGTGATTTCATAGCGGGCATGAACGCGGTGGTCGATCAGGAGGTCATCACGCAGCCGGTTGATGCCCTCGATCACCGCCGACGTCGTCTCAAGCGAGCGGACGTGGCCATAAACGCTTTCCGTGGCGAAAGAGACCGCGGCAAAAGCTGTGGTCACACCGGCAGCGGCAAGCTTCTTGTCGAGTTCGTGGATGCCAAAGTCGATCGGCATGGTCGCGTTCGGCCGCGGCGCGATCTCGCGCTCGATCATGTCGCCGTGCAGGTCAACGAAGCCCGGCATCAGCAGCCGCCCGCGGCCATCGATCGCAGCGCCGGCAACCGGCTCCGGCCGGATCTCGGCGATGGCGCCGTCCTCAACACGCACGGAACCTTTGCTCACCACCTCGCCCGGGAGAACGAGGGTGAAATTGCTGAGCCACATGGGCTTTCTCCTGACCGCATCCGATGATCGACAAACCGCAGCGGATAGAACCGCTTCGTGACAAACGTATGAATTTACGCGCGCCGGCAATTTAATGCCGGAGCCGACGTGGGTGATCGAACGATCCCCCAAGACATCCGACTCGCTATCTGATCCTATCCCGGTTCAACGCGGCCCATTGCAAAAGCATGATCGTCTTGGCGTCGAAAATCTCGCCGGTCTCGATCATCCCTGCAGCGTCGTCGAGCGGGATTTCCAGAACCTCGATATCCTCATGCTCCTCGTCCAGACCGCCGCCTTCGGCGACGCGATCGGCGGTGTCGATCAGGGCTGCGAAGAAGTGGACGACTTCGCTAATGGCGCCCGGCGACATGTAGCATTTAAAGAGGAAGCGCGCCTCGCGCAGGCGATAGCCGGTCTCCTCCATCGCCTCGCGGCGTATCGCCGTCTCGGGATGATCGTTATCGAGAAGGCCGGCCGGCACTTCGATAACCCAGGCGGGATCGCCGTTCAGATGCACGGCAAGACGGAACTGGCGGACAAGGACGACCAGATCGCGTTTCGGATCATAAAGCAGAATGCAGGCGGCCGGCGTGCGGTGGTAGACCTCCCGCTTCAACCGCTGGGTCGCGCCGTTACGGTCGATATAGTCGAGCAGATAGCTGCTCAACCGCGTCCACCCATTCGACAGTATTTCCTCGCCGACGATCTTCACCCGTGATTTCGGCTGCATCATGCTGCGTCCTTGCGAAGCCAGACCTTGTTGTCGTGTACCGCCGCTCCGCCATAAGGCGCGACCGGATCGGCGCCCGTCAGGACGTTGATGCCCTCGCCGTCGACATGCGCCTTGTTCGGCCAGAGACCCTCGGCAATCAGAACGCCCGGTTTCACCTCCGTGGTGATACGGGCGTGGATGCGGAGATCGCCGCGGCTGTTGCCGATGCGGACGAGATCGCCGTGGGCGACACCGTTGGCTTCGGCATCGACAGGATTGATCATCACCTCGGGACGGCCCTCTTTCTGACGAGACGTCTTGGTCTCCGAAAAGCTCGAATTCAGGAAGTTGCGCGCCGGCGACGTGGCGAGACGGAAGGGATGCTCTGGATCGGCAACTTCGATGATATCGACCTGATCGGGGAAGGCCGGAAGCTCGGCATGCGGCCCGAGCGCGCCGATGGCGGCCGGCGGCTTGTTCGGTGCGGGCTGGTTGATCCAGTCGGGGCGGAAATGGAACTTGCTGTCGGCATGAGCAAAGCCGTTCAGGAAATGGGCGTCCTCGAAAGCCGGCTGGCGATCGAACCATTTGTGTTCGAGGAAATGATCGTAATCCGGCAGGTCGCTCGATCGGAGGATGCGGTCGATCATCTCGCGGGCGGTAAAGCCGAAGCCGGGACGATCGGCGACGCCGAGGCGTTTTGCCAGTTCCTCGATGACGAAGAGATTGGTGCGCACGGTCGGCGGCGGCTCGACCAGCTTCGGTCCCAGCAGGATGTGGTTCTGGCCGCCGGCGCGGTAGATATCGTCGTGCTCAACGAACATGGTCGCAGGAATGACGATATCGGCGATGTCGGCCGTTTCGGTCATGAACTGCTCGTGGACGGCGACGAAGAGATCGTCGCGGGCAAAGCCGCGCCTCACGAGACGCTGCTCGGGAGCGATGTTGGCGGGATTGGTGTTCTGGATCAGCATCGCCGTCACCGGACCACGATGGCGCAGCGCCACCGGATCTCCGGTCAGCACCCGGCCGATCTGCGACTGGTCGAGCATGCGGATATCGTCGTCCTTCATCGACCGGCCGGTCAGTTCCGCATTATTCATGCGGAAGATATCGCTGTTCGAATGGAAGGCGCCGCCGCCCTCATATTGCCAGGAGCCGAGAACGGTGGCGACCGACGCGGCCGCATGCATGGCGACCGCGCCGTTGCGCTGGCGGGTGAAACCGTAGCCCAAGCGGAAGAAGGTCTTCTTCGTCGTGCCGACGAGGCGGGCAAAGGCTTCGATCTCCTCGACCGACAGACCGGTGATCGCAGCGGCCCATTGCGGCGTCTTCGTCTTCAGATGCGCTTCGAGACCCTGGGGATCGTCGGCATATCTCGCCATGTAGTCACGATCGGCATAGCCATCCCGGAAGGCGATGTGCATGGTGGCGCAGGCGAGCGCAGCATCGGTGCCAGGCTTGACGATCAACGCCATGTCGGCCTGCTTCATCGTCGGATTGTCATAAATGTCGATGACGACAATCCTGGCGCCACGCTCTTTGCGTGATTTGACGGCGTGGGTCATGACGTTGACCTGGGTCGAGACCGCATTGGTGCCCCAGATGACGACGCAATCGGTGCGGCCCATCTCGCGCGGATCAGGCCCACGGAGCGTGCCGGTTGCCATGGTGAAGCCGGTCCAGGCCGGATTGGTGCAGATCGACGAGAAGAAGCCGGAATAGCGCTTGGCGTGGCGCAGCCGATCGATCGAATCGCGCTGCACCCAGCCCATCGTGCCGGCATAGAAATAGGGCCAGATGGCCTCGCTGCCGTCCCTTGCCTCGGCCTTCACGAAGGCTTCGGCGATTTCGTCAAGCGCATCGTCCCAGGAAATCTGCTGCCACTGCCCTGCCCCCTTGGCGCCGGCGCGGCGCAGGGGATGCAGCAGCCGGTCGGGATGATAGAGCCGTTCGGCATAACGGGCGACTTTGGCGCAGATGACGCCCGAGGTGTAGGAATGGTCGCCGGCGCCGCGCACGCGTCCGATGCGGCCGTCCTCCGATATCTCAACCTCCAGCGCGCAGGTGGAGGGACAGTCATGCGGACAGGCCGTGTGGCCGATCTTGCTGTCCAGCTTCGGGGATTTGGCGTCAATGGGGGTCGCAATGTTCATGGCATTTGTATATGCCAAGGCCTGCATGGCCAAAAGCCAGAAAAACTCCCCATGACGTGAATTCATACGGACATCAGCGAAAATGAACTACCGCCACATCTACCACGCGGGCAATTTTGCCGATGTGCTGAAACATGCCGTGCTGGCGCGGCTGATCCGCTACATGCAGAAGAAGGAGGGCGCCTTCCGCGTGCTCGACACGCATGCCGGCATCGGCCTCTACGACCTCTCTTCCGAGGAAGCGCAGAAAACCGGCGAGTGGCAGGCCGGCATCGGCAAACTGATGGAGGCCGAACTCGGGCCTCAGGTCTCCGAGTTGCTGGAGCCCTACCTCTCGGCGATCCGCGAACTCAATCCCGACGGCGGCATCCGTTTCTATCCCGGATCGCCGAAACTTGCGCGCATGCTGTTCCGACCGCAGGACCGGCTGTCGGCGATGGAGCTGCATCCCGAGGATTATATCAGGCTGCACCGGCTGTTCGAGGGCGATCACCACGTCCGCATCACCGAACTCGACGGCTGGCTGGCGCTCGGCGCGCATCTGCCGCCGAAGGAAAAGCGCGGCATCGTGCTCGTCGACCCGCCCTTCGAGGAAGAGGACGAGTATGAACGCCTGGCCAAGGGACTCCAAAAGGCCTATCGCCGCTTTCCCGGCGGTACCTACTGCCTTTGGTACCCGTTAAAGAAGGGCGCGCCGATCAAGGAATTCCACGAGGCTCTGCAGGCACTCGACATCCCGAAGATGCTTTGCGCCGAACTCACCGTGCGCAGCGACCGCGGCATGACCGGACTGACCGGCTCCGGCCTCGTCATCGTCAATCCGCCATTCACACTAAAGGATGAGTTGCACCAGATGCTTCCGGCGTTGAAGGATCATCTTGCCCAGGACCGCTTCGCCTCCCACCGCGCCTTCTGGCTGCGCGGCGAAAACAAGACGATCAAGAGCGATTGACCGGGCAAGCTGCTTCGGGAATAGTCCGTCCCACCGCCCCATAGTCTCACCAGGTGTTCCATGAAGCTCCTCTGCTCACCGGCCTCGCCCTATTCCAGCAAGGTGCGGATGGCCGCACATTTTCTGGGAATCGAGTTGAACGCCATCCGGGTCGATACCAATACCGGGCCGGCGATCCTGGTGGACAACAATCCACTCGGTAAAATTCCGACGCTTCTGACGGAGGAAGGCGCTTCGATCTTCGACAGCGTGGCGATCATGCATTATTTCGACCGCCTGACGAAGGGTGGCCTCTATCCGTCCAAAGACGGCAAACGCACGGATGCGGAAGTGCTTGAGGCGCTCTGCGACGGTATCTGCGACTGCCTGCTTACCATCGTCTACGAGCGCCGCTTCCGTGACGAGGAGAAGGTTCACCAGCCCTGGATCGACCGGCAATGGAAGAAGGTGACGGCCGGGCTTGCTCATCTCAGCGCCAGGCCGCCGAAACTCGGCAAGAAGCTCAATGGCGGACATTTCGCCCTGGCCGCCACGCTCGACTATCTCGACCTACGCTTCAAGGACCAGTGGGAAGCCGATCACGCGACGCTGGTCGACTGGCTGGCGCAGTTCGAAAAGAAATTCCCTGCTCATCGCGAGCTCAAAGCCAGCGCCTGATCCGGAGCTGAAACGGAGCACCGGACAGTAGACAGCAAAAAGCCGGGCGATGAGCCCGGCTTCTGCATATTGGGATGTTCAATCGGCTTAGAACTTCACGCCGATACCGAGCTTGACGCTGTTCTCGTCGTAACCGCGCGAGAAGCTGCCGGAGTCGAGGTCGTAGTCCTTGCTCTGGTAGTCGGTGTAGCGATATTCCAAGCGCGTCGTGATGTTGTTTGTCACGAAGGCTTCGACACCGGCGCCGACCGTGTAACCGTAGTTCGTCTTGCTTTCGTCCGAGGTGCCGTCGGAAACCTTGACGTTGCCGAGGGCAAGACCAGCCGTACCGTAGAGCAGGAAGGGATTCATGTCGTAGCCGACGCGGCCGCGGACGGAGCCGTTCCAACCATACTTGTTCTTGACGCCGCCCGAGGAGACGTCATCGCCGCTGTAGCCAAGATCCGATTCAACGCCGTAAACGATCTGGCCTGCTTGCCAGTTGTAACCGGTGAAGACCTGGCCGCCGAAACCATAGGTGTGGCGGTCGGAACCGAAGTCACCCATGTTGTAGGTGCCGGCGCCGCCGAGATAGAAGCCTTCCCAGTTGCCGGCCGGCTTGACCGGGGCGTCCTGGGCAACCGGTGCTTCCGGAACCTGGTCGACGGCATCAGCCGCCTGAGCTGCCGAAACGCCCGCGATTGCAAAAGCAGAGGCCATGAGGCCAGCAATGAGTACACGCATACTTTTCTCCTTTCAGTCCCGCGCCGCTTTCATCTGTCTATCAGCGAAGCATTGGCGGGGAAATTGCCAGATGTCCCTTCCGGATCGAGACTGAAATTGGAACTGAAATGCGGATTTGAAAGAGCCAAATTGTGATATCATTGTGGCTGCCGCATGGCGGAAATTCGATGTTGCTTGAGAGCAACATAGGATTCATTAACCCTACCGAATGGTTAAACTTAAAATACTTATTTTAAGAAACAACATTATTAAATAATACATAGAATATCCCGGCCATGGATGCAACTGTGGCCGCCTATTTATATAATCTCCGCCCGCCCTTATATAGGTTGCACACAGACTCGCGGGATCAGAAGGCAAGATTTTGAACCACAGAAGACTTCGCTCAGCCCTGATAACAGGGGCGGCCAAGAGAATAGGCAGGGCAATCGCCGAAGACCTTGCTGCAAATGGCTTTTCCGTCGCGATCCACGCCAACAGCTCCCTCGGCGAAGCCGAAGAGCTGGCGGCGGAATTGCGGCGAAAGGGACAAAGAGCGGTCGCGTTGCAGGCCGACCTTACCGATATCGGCGAAACGGCTGAACTGGTCGCGAAGGCGTCGGAAGCGCTCGGGCCGCTCGATCTGCTCGTCAACAATGCGTCGGTTTTCCAGCATGATTCCGCGCGCAGTTTTAACGCCGCCACATGGGCGCTGCACTTCGATCTGCACGTGCGTGCGCCGTCGATCCTCGCGGCGACCTTTGCGCAGCAGCTGTCTGCCGAGGCGGCGGGACTCATTGTCAACATTATCGACCAGCGCGTCTGGGCACTGAGACCGAGCTTCTATTCCTACACGCTCTCCAAGTCCGCGCTGTGGACGGCGACGCAGACGCTTGCCCAGGCTTTGGCGCCCCGCATCCGCGTTAATGCGATCGGCCCCGGGCCATCAATGCCGAGCGAGCGGCAGTCGTTGGAGGACTTCCAAGCGCAGGTCTCAGCCCTTATCCTGCAGCGAGGGCCGGCACTGGAGGAATTCGGACAAACGATTCGTTTCCTTTACGACACCCCCTCGATCACCGGCCAGATGATTGCCCTCGACGGCGGCCAGCACCTTGCCTGGCAGACGCCCGATGTGGCGGAGATTAAGGAATGAACGGACGAAAGCTGCCGGATGGCGGCGTTCTCTACGATGATACGGATGAGAGCGAAGACGAAATCGAGGTGGAAGGCGACGTTTCCGCCTCGCCTGTTGCGGCAGCTGTCGACTGGAACGCCGGCAGCCTCAACGAAACCGGGCTCATCGGCGCCGAACTGATCGGCGAATTCGTCAAGCGCCTGCCGAACAGCCCCGGCGTCTACCGCATGTTCAATGCCGAGGGCGACGTGCTCTATGTCGGCAAGGCGCGCAGCCTGAAGAAGCGCGTCGGCAATTACGCCGTCGGCCGTGTGCATTCCAACCGCATCGCCCAGATGGTGCGCCAGACGGCGAACATGGAATTCGTGACGACGCGCACGGAAACCGAAGCGCTACTCCTGGAAGCGAATCTGATCAAGCGCTTGCGGCCGCGCTTTAACGTGCTGCTGCGCGACGACAAGTCGTTTCCCTATATCCTCATCACCGGGGATCACCGGGCGCCGGCGATTTTCAAGCATCGCGGCGCCAGGGCGCGGAAAGGCGATTATTTCGGGCCTTTCGCTTCGGCCGGCGCGGTCGGGCGCACGATCAATTCGCTGCAGCGCGCCTTCCTGATCCGCACCTGCACCGACAGTGTCTTCGAAACGCGCACGCGACCCTGCCTGCTTTACCAGATCAAGCGCTGTTCCGGGCCCTGCACGCACGAGGTCAGCGACGAGGGGTATGCCGAGCTGGTGCAGGAGGCGAAAGATTTCCTGTCCGGCAAGAGCCAGAAGGTGAAGTCGCATATGGCGGAAGCCATGAACCAGGCGGCCCAGGACCTCGATTTCGAACGGGCGGCGATTTATCGCGACCGCCTTGCGGCACTTTCCCATGTCCAAAGCCACCAGGGCATCAACCCGGCCGGTGTCGAGGAGGCTGACGTTTTCGCAATCCAACACGAAGGCGGCGTCTCCTGCATCCAGGTGTTCTTCTTCCGCACCGGGCAGAACTGGGGCAACCGCGCCTATTTTCCGAAGGCCGACCCGCAACTATCCAGCGCCGAAGTTCTGAATGCCTTTCTCGCGCAATTCTACGACGACAAGCCGGTGCCGAAACAGATCATGCTGTCGGAGACGGTCGAGGAATTGGAGCTGCTCGCCGCAGCGCTCAGCGAAAAGGCCGGCCACAAGGTCTCCATCCTCGTGCCGCAGCGCGGCGAGAAGCGCGATCTCGTCGAGCATGTGGTCGGCAATGCGCGGGAAGCGCATGGGCGAAAGCTTGCTGAGACGGCGTCGCAATCGCGGCTGCTCGAAGGATTCAAAGAAACCTTCGGGCTCGCCTATGCGCCGCAGCGCATCGAGATCTACGACAACTCGCATATCATGGGCACTAACGCCGTCGGCGGCATGGTGGTGGCGGGGCCGGAAGGCTTCGTGAAGAACCAATACCGCAAGTTCAACATCAAATCGACCGACATCACCCCCGGCGACGACTTCGGAATGATGAAGGAGGTGATGACCCGGCGGTTCTCGCGGCTGATCAAGGAGGAAGGTATTCCCGACCGGACGGCGCAGACAGCAGCTGCCGACGCTGCCGACATGCCCTTCCCTGCCTGGCCCGACGTGATCCTCATCGACGGCGGCCAGGGGCAGATGACGGCGGTGCGGGCCATCCTGGCCGAGCTCGGCATCACCGACAGCGTGACGGCGATCGGCGTCGCCAAGGGTGTCGACCGCGACGCCGGACGCGAGCGCTTCTTTGCGCCGGGACGCGAGAGTTTCACATTGCCGCCGCGCGATCCTGTGCTCTATTTCATCCAGCGCATGCGCGACGAGGCGCACCGGTTCGCGATCGGCTCGCACCGGGTTCGGCGCAAGAAGGAGATGGTCAAGAACCCACTCGACGAGATCGGCGGTATCGGCCCGTCGCGCAAGCGCGCGCTGCTCCAGCATTTCGGCACGGCGAAGGCGGTTTCCCGCGCCGCCCTTTCCGACCTGATGGCGGTGGAAGGTATTTCGGAAGCCGTGGCAAAGCAGGTCTATAACCATTTCCACGACGACGCCGCGAAATAAGCGGCGGCCGTCGCAAATTCCACGCAATGGCGGTGAAAAGACAGAAAGAATGTTGACGGTTCCTGGCCAAAGCCGTCATCTACATCGACCCGAAAATCGAAATAGGTTTTCGTAAAGACGCGGCGCTGCAGCGGCGCATCAATTCAGAGAAACGATCCATGGCATCGCGTGCGTACAGCCTTCCCAACCTTTTGACTTACGGCCGCATCCTCGCCGTGCCACTGATCGTTCTCTGCTTCTTCGTCGAGGGCAGGCTGTCGATCAGCAATACGGCGCGCTGGGTGGCGCTGTGGATCTTCGTCATCGCCTCGATCACCGATTTTCTCGACGGCTATCTCGCACGCATCTGGAACCAGACCTCGAATATCGGTCGGATGCTCGATCCGATCGCCGACAAGCTGCTGGTCGCCTCGATCCTTCTCCTGGTCGCGGCCGACCAGACCATCGCCGGCTGGTCGATCTGGGCGGCAATCATCATTCTCTGCCGTGAGATCCTGGTTTCCGGCCTGCGTGAATATCTGGCGGCGCTGAAGGTCAGCGTGCCGGTGACACGGATCGCCAAGTGGAAGACGACGCTGCAGCTCGTTGCCATCGCCTTCCTGCTCGCGGGACCTGCCGGCGACGAGATTTTCCCCTATACGACGCAGACGGGCATTGCGCTCTTGTGGATCGCAGCACTGCTGACCATCTATACCGGCTATGACTATTTCCGTGCCGGGCTGAAACATATCGTGGATGACGAGGAATGACGCGGCTTGTCTATTTCGCCTGGGTGCGTGAGCGCATCGGCAAGGGCGAGGAGGAGATCGACCTCCCCTCCTCCGTCGTCACCGTCGCCGATCTTCTGAATCATTTGAAGACGCTGGGCGAGGAATATGAAGCCGCACTTCAATATCCTGAGGTGATCCGCGTGGCGCTCGACATGGAGCATGTCGAGCATGACGAGCCGATTGGCGCGCCCCGTGAGATCGGGATTTTTCCGCCGATGACGGGGGGATGAGACGGTGACGGCGGTGCCGTGTCGCTACCCCCCTCTGCCCTGCCGGGCATCTCCCCCACACGGTGGGAGATTGGCTGGGCGCACGGGCTTCCTCAAACAATTGGCGTTTCAGCCCGGCGAAGCGGTAAATGGTCAAGAAGAGCGTGCCACTTGTGATCTCCCCACACGGCACAGCCTTTCCGCATTCTTCATAGCGGCTTCAAAGCAGCGGAGGATTTCGCTGTGACCATCACCCCCACCATCCGCGTCCAGCGCGAAGACTTCGACCTGCAGGCCGAAGTCGATCTCCTCTCGAAAGGCAAAGGCGACATCGGCGCCGTCGTTACCTTCTCCGGCCTCTGCCGCGATGAAGGCGGGAGGCTGGCGGCGCTTGAACTCGAGCATTATCCCGGCATGGCCGAAGCCGAGATGACTCGCATCGGCGAACTCGCCATCACCCGTTTCGGGCTGCTCGGGCTGACCGCCATCCACCGCTACGGCAAGATCGCTCCTGGCGAGAACATCGTGCTCGTTGTTGCAGCCGCCCCTCACCGGCAGGCCGCCTTCGACGGCGCCAATCTCGTCATGGATTTCCTCAAGACCGCAGCGCCCTTCTGGAAGAAGGAGCACGGCAAGGACGGCGCCAGGGGCGACTGGGTCGCGGCGAAAGACGCCGACGACGCGGCGCGCGACAAGTGGAAATGATCAGAGCATGATGCCGAAAAGTGTGCGCGGTTTTCGGATAACACCATGCGCCATTTCTAAAGCACCACACGCTCCCTGCGGCTCATAACCAGAAGCAGGACGAGCAGCGAGAAGACCACCAGATCTCGCCAGACGAATGCGCCATAGGCGCCCCACAAGGTTTCGACAACGGCAAGCCCGGCAGCGCCGCCAGCCGAACGCAGCGGATCGGAATAGCCGCCGACGGCTGCGATCAGCAGCACCTTGAGCCCGAACATCAGTCCCGCGCCGAAATCCATCGAACCGTAATAAAAGGTGGCGAGAATGCCGCAGAGGGTGGCGACGAGAGCAGCTGCCGCATAGGCGACAAGGAAGACACGGCTGGCGCTGGTACCGCAGAGCTCGGCGGCCAGCGGATCATCGGTGACGGCTCGCCAGAGGCGACCCCAGGCCGTGCGATTGAGGATCAGCGCACCGAACGCGACAATGGCTGACATCAGCGCCGTGTCGATCAGCTGGATATAGGTGAGAGTCACTTTGAATGGACCATCACTCCAGAAGACAACAACCTGGTTCAGGAACGGCGGCAGCCAGATCGCTCTTGTATCGGCGGCAAGGCGGGCGGTTTCCATCAGCACGATCATGATGCCGAGCGCGGCAACGATGACGGTATTCGGCGATTTGCTGGCCAGCGGCAGCATGATGGAGCGGCCGATCCAGATGCCCGCGGCCAGTGAATATACAAGCGCAGCGCACGCGCCGATCGCAAGGGCGGCCGGCAGCACCAGCCAGAACCTGACATAGGCGAGCTCGGTAAAAAGCAGCAGGATCTGGCCGGAGAAGGCGAAGATCGCCCCATAGGTGATGTCAGCCCGCTTGGTCACACCGAAGGCAACCGCATAACCGAAGGCGAGCGCGGCATAGAGGGCGGCAAGCGGCACCGCATTCGCCAGTTGTTGCAGAAGATAGGCCATTCCGAAGACTCCGCGTCGGCAAATTATAACTGGTAAAACCTATTTCACCAGTTATAATTTCCTCATGAGCTTTTCCTGGACCCCTCACCGTTTTGCCGGCGGCGCACTGGCGCTCGATGTCGCCAACAGCGTCGTTCTTCGCGACGACCCAAAGCGGAGGGTCGACCGCTTCGCGAGCCGCGAGCAGATGCGCAACTTCCCGCGCGCCGCCGCCGAATTCTGCGCCGAACGGGCCTTGTTTGGTGAGATCGCGCCGGTGGCGCCGCAAGACGAAGTCGACTTTATCGCGCTGCGCGAGGCGATCGACCGCTATTTCCGCAAGCGTATACTGGATGGCGGCGACGACCAATTGCTGGCCGAATTGCTGGAGGCGCTAGCGAAGATCTTGCGCCAGGCAAGCCCGGCAAGCTTGGCGGCGGCGACCGCCCATTCGGTGCTCAGGCTGATTGCCATGCCGGATCCCGAGCGCATGAAGATCTGCGGCAATTGCGGCTGGCTGTTCATCGACCGCAGCAAGAACAAGAGCCGCGCCTGGTGCGACATGGCGATCTGCGGCAACCGCGCCAAGGCGAACCGTCACTATCGCCGTAAGAAGGAGGAGACGCCATGAGAAAACGTCTAATCGTAACAGCGGCGGCAACAAGCCTTCTGCTGTCCGCCTGCCAGCGCCAGGCCGAAAATCTCGTCGAAGTCACCGGCCATCTTTTTGTCTTCAATTATCGCGTCGCGAGCGCCACCTATCTGCTGACGCTGAAGAAGACAGGTCCAATCCCCGACGGTTCGGTCATCATCGCCGAATTCGAGAACCCGCAAGGCGGCGACCCGCTGGTGCTGAACCAGAAAATCTACCCGATCGACGACAAGATCGCGCTGCAGAGCGAAAACCTGCACTGCGTGCGCAAGGACCGCCCCTATTCGGTGAATGTTCGGCTGGTCGACAAGGACGGCAAGGTGCTGCAGCAATTGAAGACGGAGTTCCGCTCCGACCTCGACCAGACGGTGCTGCCGAGCAAGCCGCTCGTCGTCGGCGCGCTTTACGACAAGAACCCGGAGGTCTTCAAGCCTGACGGCAGCGTCGATTTCTCGAACATCGACAAGTGCCCATCATAGAAAAAGCCGGGGCGAGGCCCGGCTTTCGAGAGTCAATTCAACGCATTGCGCAGCAATGCCGAAGCGCGGCCTCAGCCGACGATTTCGGTGTCGGAGAACCAGTACTTGATTTCCTGGGCAGCCGTTTCCGGAGCGTCGGAGCCATGAACGGAATTTTCGCCGATCGACAGGGCGTGAACCTTGCGGATCGTGCCTTCGGCAGCGTTTGCCGGGTTGGTCGCGCCCATGATTTCGCGGTTCTTGAGGATCGCGCCTTCGCCTTCCAGGACCTGAACGACGGTCGGGCCGGAGGTCATGCCTTCGACGAGTTCGCCGAAGAAGGGACGGTCCTTGTGAACGGCGTAAAAGCCTTCAGCTTCGCGGCGGCTCATCCAGACGCGCTTGGAGGCGACGACGCGCAGGCCGGCATCTTCGAGCATCTTGGTGATGGCGCCCGTCAGGTTGCGCTTGGTTGCGTCAGGCTTGATCATCGAGAAGGTGCGTTCAATCGCCATAGTCAAATCCTCTGTTTTCTCGGGAAAAGTGGGCGGTCTTTACCCGCCCCAACGGCCGAAAACAAGAGGCTGGCGGCAATTTCACGCCGCTGTCACAGTCCTGCCGCGGCTTTCGTGGAGATCGAGGCAGCGTTCGAACCAGGCCATCACGGGATCGTCGGCGGCAAGCATGGCCAGTCCTGCGGACACCCGCAGCCATTGCAGCGCGCCGAAGACGATATAATCGGCAAAGAGCGGCGATTGCCCGCCGATGAAGGGCTGAAACCTCAGCATGTGACGGAGCGGCTCCAGCTTGGCGCCGAAGGCAGCCTTCTCCGCCTCGCTGTCGGCGGCAAAGACTTCCAGCGGCTTGCCGAGCCTGACCTCGCGGCTCTGACGAAAGTAGGCTTTGTCGCCTTCGTCGAGGATCGCGTGGATATCGAGAAGGGCGATCCGCATGATCGCCGGGTGGATGATCATCTGCGAATAGCCCTCAACCATGCGCGACAGCGCCTTGCCGCCCTCGCCATTGAACAGCGACGGCCGCTCCGGATATGCCTCTTCGAGATAGAGGGCGATAGCAAAACTGTCCGAGATCAGCCGGCCATCATCGTCGAGCACGGGCAGGGTCGATGATACGCCGCCGCCGATGTCGCGGATGCGGGCGTAGGTCGTCGGGATCTCCTTGAAATCGAGCCCCTTATGCGCGAGCGCCATCACCGCCTTCCAGCAATGGGGCGAAAAGAAGCGCCGTTCATCGGCGCCGCAGAGGGAATAGAGGGCTCTAGTCATGACAATCCTTTCGAGGTCTTATCTGCCTGCATTCGACGACAGAAAGCGAACGCGATCAAATCAGGAATTTTCATGGCGCCATCACTCGGATTTCTCGGGAAAGCGGCTAGACTTCGCCAACAACGCCAGGGGACCATATGCTTAGACATTTCAGGATGCTCGCGGCCTATAACCGCTGGGCCAATGCCCAAGTCTATACGGCTGCGGCCGAACTGAGCGAGGCGGAGTTCCGCAGCGACAGCGGCGCGTTTTTCGGCTCGCTGCATCGCACGCTCAATCACCTGCTCGTCGCCGACCGCATATGGATGAAGCGCTTCACCGGCATCGGCGAAGCGCCGGTGACCCTCGATGCCGTGCTTTTCGAAAAGCTGGACGCGCTTGCAGCCGCGCGCAAGGCGGAGGACGAGCGCATCATTGCCTGGACGGGTAGTCTCGATGAGGCGAGCCTCGCCGGCAACTTCACGTATGTCCCGGTGACGCAGCCGATCCAGATCACTCAGCCGCTGTCGAGCGCGCTCGCGCATCTCTTCAATCACCAGACGCATCACCGCGGCCAGTGCCACATGACGCTGACGGCGCTGGGCAAACCGAGCCTCGGGCTGGACCTTATTTATTTTCTGCGCAGCGAAGGCGCGAGTGGCTGTGAGGCAACGGCTTCATCAAGACTGAATTAACCGCCTTCGCCGGTTCCCATCGCCAATCCGGCGCTTCCCTTCGCAAGTTCAGCTTCTTTTAAAAGCTTGAGAGCATAGCGGAAGTGACAAATCAGGCCGGGCGCGAGGGATCGTCATGCAGAATGCAAGCACAAACGCACTGGTGGCGCGCGAGGCTGTACGCCCAGGGCCAATGACGGATATCCAAAAGATCGCGCATCACATGGCGCGGCTCAACGTTGCCGCGCTGCCGCGCAACTACGAACTCTTTCATGAGGCCATCATCGGGCACAATCCTGGTCTTGCGCAGGATATCGCCGCGCTCGGACCGCAGCCGCAACAGGCGATGCTCGACGAACTCGGACTGAAATACCGGCTTGTCGGCCATTGCGGACTGGCGGGCGAGACGTCGCGCAACGAGGCCAGCCTAACGCTGCGCGCGGTGGCGGAAAGGCTTGCCGAAGGATTGCGGCACAGAGACGCCTTTGCCCGCGCCTGCGGCATGATCCTGAGATCTGTCGACGGTCATGAGGACCAGAGCCTTGCCGCCTTCATCGGCGAGGTCGATTACCTCTCCGCCTCGCTTGCAACTGTAATGTCGGCGGAGATGGAAATCAGCGCCAGACTGCAGGACGACATCAACAGGCTGGACACGCTGGAGCGCGGCATTTCGGCGATGCAATCGGCCACCGTCGCCGACAAGATCACCGGCCTTGCGAACCGCATCGCGCTGAACCGGCAGATCACCGAACTCTACGAACGTGAAGAGGGTGCCGCCGGCAGCGCGCTGATCATGGTGGATATCGACGATTTCACCGAGCTCAACGACAGATACGGCACTCAGGCAGGCAACAAGCTCTTGAAGAAGCTTGCCGCGCTGTTTCGGAAATCGGTGAAGAAGAACGACTTCGTCGCGCGCACAGAGGCCGACGAATTCGCCTTGCTGTTTGCCAATGTCGGCATGCAGGATGCGATCGCTATCGCCGAGCGCCTGCGCGCCTCGGTCGAAGAAAATCTTGTCTTCGCCACCTCAGACAAAGGTGACAGCGGCAGGCTGACCATCTCGGTCGGCGTGGCGCTCAGCGCCGATGCGGCGACACCGGGACATCTCCAGGCCAACGCCCGGGTCGCGCTGCTTGCCGCGAAATCGAACCCCCGCCTGCCGGTACAAGCTTTCGGCCGCTGAGGCGTATGACCGCTGTCGGTGCGGGCGAGCAAGCTCGCGGCCGGACGAGCAAGCTCGCCGCCGGACGAGCTCGTCGGGGGATAAGCGGTCTTGCCTTGGCGGGCGGTTTCGGCCAAAACGCCGGCCATGATCACGATTACCGATATTTCCGCCCGCATCGCCGGACGCCTGCTTCTCGACAATGCCAGCGTTTCGCTGCCTTCAGGTACGAAAGCGGGGCTGGTCGGGCGCAATGGCGCCGGCAAATCCACGCTGTTTCGCGTCATCACCGGCGAGCTCGGCTCGGAGACCGGCTCGGTGTCGATTCCGAAGGCGGCGCGTATCGGTCAGGTGGCCCAGGAAGCGCCGGGAACCGAGGATTCCCTGATCGAGATCGTGCTTGCCGCTGACAAGGAACGCGCGGCCCTGCTTGCCGAAGCAGAAACGGCAAGCGACCCGCACCGCATCGCCGAAATCCAGATGCGCCTCATCGATATCGATGCCCATTCGGCCGAGGCGCGGGCTGCGAGCATCCTCGCCGGCCTCGGCTTCGACCAGGCGGCGCAAGCCCGCCCCGCCTCCTCCTTCTCCGGCGGCTGGCGCATGCGCGTAGCGCTCGCCGCCGTGCTGTTTGCCGAGCCGGACCTGCTTCTGCTCGACGAGCCGACCAACTACCTCGACCTCGAAGGCACGATGTGGCTGGAGGACTATATCCGCCGCTATCCGCACACGGTCATCATTATCAGCCACGACCGCGATCTCCTGAACAATGCGGTCAATTCCATTGTCCATCTCGACCAGAAGAAGCTCACCTTCTACCGCGGCAATTATGACCAGTTCGAGCGGCAGAAGGCGGAAGCCGACGAGCTGCAGACGAAGGCCAAGGCGAAGAACGAGGCAGCGCGCAAACATCTGCAGAGCTTCATTGATCGCTTCAAGGCCAAGGCTTCCAAGGCCCGGCAGGCGCAATCGCGCGTCAAGGCGCTCGAGCGGATGGGGACGGTCGCAGCCGTCATCGAGGATCATGTGCAGCCGATCACCTTCCCCGAGCCGGAGAAGCAGCCGGCCTCGCCGATCGTCGCAATCCAGGGCGGCGCCGTCGGCTACGAGCCCGGCAAGCCCATCCTGAAGAACCTCAACCTGCGCATTGACAATGACGATCGCATCGCCCTGCTCGGTTCGAACGGCAACGGCAAGTCGACCTTCGCCAAATTCATCTCAGGGCGACTGTCGCCGGAGAGTGGCGAAGTGAAGCTCGCGCCGAGCCTGAAGATCGGCTTTTTCGCCCAGCATCAGCTCGACGATCTGATCCCCGAGCAGTCGGCGGTGGAACATGTGCGCCGGCTGATGCCAGCCGAACCGGAGGCCAAGGTGCGCGCCCGCGTTGCGCAGATGGGGCTTGCGACCGAAAAGATGGCTACCGCCGCCAAGGATCTTTCCGGCGGCGAGAAGGCACGCCTGCTGATGGGGCTCGCCGCCTTCCATGCGCCGAACCTGCTCATTCTCGACGAGCCGACCAACCATCTCGACATCGACAGCCGCCGTGCGCTGATCGAGGCGCTGAACGATTACAACGGCGCCGTGATCCTGATCTCGCACGACCGCCACCTCATCGAGGCGACCGTCGACCGGCTGTGGCTGGTCAACGGCGGCACTGTCACCACCTTCGAAGGCGATATGGACGAGTATCGCGACCTCATCGTCAGTTCCGGTAAAAAGAAGGAAGACAGGCCGCAGACCAGCGACGATACGACTTCGAAGGCCGACCAGCGCAAGCTCAACGCGGAAAAGCGCGCCTCGCTGACGCCGCTGAAGAAAAAGATCAACGAAATCGAATCCTTGACGGCGAAGCTGGAGAAACAGATTCGGGCTCTTGATGCGGAGCTTGCGGATCCGACTCTTTATGAGAAGACGCCCGCCAAAGCCGCCGAAAAGGCAAAACAGCGCGGCGAGGCCGCGGCAAAACTCACTGCTGCCGAGGAAGAGTGGCTGATGCTGTCGTCCGAATATGAAGAGGCAATGGCAGGATAGCCACAGTCTTTTAGGAAACGCCGCGGCTGCCACGCGTTACGAGAATTCCTGCCGAGCTCAACCGATCGTTAACCATAATTCGAAAGGTTGTCTCAACATTCATTACTGATTTGTTGAGCCCTTTCTATGCATCGATTTTTCGTCCTTTCCTGCATCGCCCTTGCGGCCGCCCTCTCCGCCTGCAGCACGACCAGACAAGCTCCCGACACCTCGATCAAAACAGCTTCGGTGGTTGCGCCCGAGGGACGAATGCCTTCCGGCAAGCCCGCCAATGATGATGCAACGCCGCTCTTTGTCGGCCCGCATCACCTTTCCGGGAGGACGCTGGAGGTCTCTTCGCTTGCCGATTTCAAGCTCAACGACAAGGAAGTGATCCTGAGCTTCGACGATGGCCCGATCCCCGGCCGGACGGACAAAGTGCTGGCGATTCTCGACCAGTTCGGCGTCAAGGGCGCCTTCATGATGGTCGGCGAGATGGCCGAGATGCATCCGGCGCTGGCGCGCAAGGTGGCAATGGAGGGCAATGCGGTCGGCAGTCACACCTATGACCATGCCAACTTGACCTCGCTGAGCTTCGATGCGGCAATGGACGAGGTGCTCAAGGGCGAGCTGGCGGTGACCAAGGCGACGGGAACAGACGTCTCCTTCTTCCGCTTCCCCTATCTCGCCGAGAGCCAGAGGCTGCGCGCCGCTATCGCCATGCGCGACATGGTCGTCATGGATGTCGACATCGACAGCAAGGACTATTTCACCAGCACACCCCTGTCCGTGACGCAACGGACGATGAACCTGCTGCACAAGCGCGGCCGCGGCATCGTTCTGATGCACGACATCCACAAGCGCACCGCGAGGATGTTGCCGACCCTGCTTTCGAAACTCGAAGCCGAAGGCTACAAAGTCGTGACGCTGAAGTTCAAGAAGCCGCAGGTACCGAACGATCTCGTCGCCTCGGCCGATATGGTGATGACCCGCTAACGCGCCTTGCCAAGGCGGAGCCGGCTGCCTAGATCTGGGGCGACGTCAATGCAAGCGGCAGCTCAGATATGAACCTTCATCTCGAAACGGACGAAGATCCGCGGACCCGCCAGTTCATCGCTGAACACAATGCGCTCTCCGACGCGACATTGAGAACGCAGCAATTTGCCGAAGATCGCGACGCGATCAAAGCGCTTATCGAGCGGCAGGACAGGCTGATCGTGCCGATGCGCCGCGGGGGCTGGCTGTTCGATTTCCGGCAGAGCAAGGACAATCCGCTCGGCGTCTGGCTCCGCCTGCCGGCGGACCAGGCTCCCCTGCCCGATGCAGCCTGGGAGCCGGTCTTCGATCTCGATGCCTTCTGCGCCGGCGAAGGCAAGCGCTGGAACTGGCGCGGCGCCGTCACCTGCCCGTGGGAACCGACCCGCATCCTGCTCATGCTTTCGGACGGCGGTTCCGACCTCATCCGCCTGCTCGAATTCGACGCCGAACGCAAACAGGTCGTGAAGGGCGGTTTCGACACGCCCGCCGCGCGGTCGCATGCCACGTGGCTCAGCCGCGACGAGATCTGTTACTTCGGTTCGATCGACCGATTTTCGGCGACCCGCTCGGGATGGCCGCGCGTCGGGCGGCGGTTGAAGCGCGGGCAGCGGCCGGAAGAAGCCGCCATCATGTTCGAAGCCGCTGATGAGGATGTCTATGGCTTCAATCTCGTCATCGACCCTGCCCTATCGGGCGGTTCGACAGATACCGGGCTGATCGACATTTTCGTCGCCAGCCATGAAATCGGCGTGGCCAGCGCTTTCCTCATTGCCGATGATGGCGCGCAACGGCGCATCGATCTGCCCAAGGAAGCCGATTTTCAGTTCAATCATAATCATTGCCTCTGGCGGGCTAAGACGGAGGAGCGCGTTGCGACCGGCAGCCTGGTGCTCCAACGCTTCGACCCCAGTTCGGAGACGATGCTGCTGGGGCCGGAGCGAATCCTGTTTCAGCCCGACGAAGGTCAGTCCGTCGCGCAGATGATGCTGATGCGCGAATGGTGCGTGTTCATCGTTTCCGACCGGCTGCGCCCACGTCTTATGGTGCTCGACCTGACAAAGGTAAATGCCGAACAGCGGGAAATCGCGCTGCCGGCGGAGATGCAGACGGCTTATGTCAGGCCCCTCTATGCGGATCTGCATCATGGCGACGACACACTCCACATCGTCGGCCAGGGTTTCCTGCAGCCGCCGACCTGTTACCGTCTCGAACTCTCCGATCGCAGCAGAGAGCCCGAGCCGATCTTCACAGCGGCGGCGCCGAGCTATTTCGATGCGACCGGTATGTCGTCTGAGTTGCTGGAGGCTGTGTCCGAGGACGGGACCAGGGTCGCCTACCGGCTGGTGCTGCCGCGACAGTGGACCAAGGGCGCACTGCCGGTGCTGATCTACGGCTATGGCGGATTCGACGTTGCGCTGTCGCCGAATTATTCCGGCGTAACCGGCCGTTGGCTGGAGCAAGGTGGCGCCTATGTGCAGGCCTATATCCGCGGCGGCGGTGAATTCGGGCCTGACTGGTATCGCAGCGCCAAACGGCAGGGGCGAGACCGGGCCTTTGCCGATTTCGTCGCCATCGCCCGCGATCTCGTCGCTCGCGGTTACACCATGCCATCCCGAATTGCCTGCCAGGGCGGCAGCAATGGCGGCCTGCTGACGGGCGTGATGCTGACGCGCTACCCGCATGATTTCGGCGCGGTCTGGTGCCAGGTGCCGGTGCTCGACATGACACGCTTCCACCTGTTCAGCGCCGGCCAGGCGTGGATGGATGAATATGGCGATCCGGAGACGCCGGCGGACCGGGAATTCATGCTCGGCTATTCGCCTCTTCACAATATCAGGCCGGCCGGCGAGGTCACTTATCCGCCGATCTACATTGAAAGCTCCAGCAATGACGACCGCGTGCACCCCTCGCATGCACGCCGTTTTGCTGCGAAACTGGAGGCAGAAGGACACAAGCTGCTCTTCCACGAATTCGGTTTGGGCGGGCATGGCGGCGACGGCAGTTCCGAGGAGCGCGCCGCCCGCGCGGCGATGGGTTACAGCTTCCTTCGCGAGACCATCATGCGTTAGGATGGAAAGGAATGGAGGAGCAGAGCTTGTCGGCGCTCTTCTTTCTGCTACAACACGCCCAATAAATCATACTTTTCATACAGGCACGAGCGAAACACATGTCCCCTATCAACCTCGCCATCGTCGGCGTCGGCAAGATCGTCCGCGACCAGCACCTCCCTTCCATCGCCAAGAACCCGGACTTCAAGCTCGTCGCCACGGCAAGCCGTCACGGCACGGTCGAAGGCATCAACAGCTACACCACGATCGACGCGATGCTCGACGCCGAGCCTTCGATCGATGCCGTGTCGCTCTGCATGCCGCCGCAATACCGCTATGAAGCCGCCTACAAGGCGCTCGTTGCCGGCAAGCATGTCTTCCTGGAAAAGCCGCCGGGTGCAACGCTGAGCGAAGTGGCCGACCTCGAGGCGCTGGCGAACAAGCAGGGTGCGTCGCTGTTTGCCAGCTGGCATTCGCGTTATGCGCCGGCCGTCGAATCCACCAAGGCTTTTCTTGCTTCGACGACGATCAAAAGCGTGCATGTGATCTGGAAAGAGGATGTCCGCCACTGGCATCCGAACCAGGACTGGATCTGGCAGGCCGGCGGCCTCGGCGTTTTCGATCCCGGCATCAATGCGCTGTCGATCGTCACCCATATCCTGCCGCGGCAGGTCTTCATCACCGGGGCTGTGCTGGAATTCCCAGAAAATCGTGATGCGCCGATCGCCGCCGACATTCACTTCCGCGATGCAGACGGCCTGCCGGTTCATGCCGAATTCGACTGGCGCCAGACTGGCAAGCAGAGCTGGGACATCGTTGCGGAAACGGCAGCCGGCCAGATGGTCCTCTCCGAGGGCGGCGCCAAGCTTTCCATCGACGGCACGCTGACATTCGCCGAACCGGAACAGGAATATCCTTCGCTCTATCGCCGCTTCGCTGAGATCATCAAGGCGGGCAAATCGGATGTCGATCTCGCACCCCTGCGCCACGTCGCCGATGCTTTCATGCTCGGCAAGCGAAAATTCGTCGAGGCGTTCCACGACTGAGCCATTTGAGGTCCTTGCCTGTCGGCTCCGACGGCAAGGACCCGCTCAAGCCTTCTTCTCCCACCGCCCTTCCGGTGTCTGCTGCCAATAGGTGAGGTTATGCCCCTCGCCTTTCAGCTTCTTCCATTGCGCGCGGGCAGTTTCCAACTGCTCCTGATCGTGACCGTCGAACATGAAGACGACGCGCTCATAGGCATCGGCCGGCGGCGGCTCGGCACCGTCGACAACGAAACGAACCGTCGCCGCATTGGCATTGTCCCCCGTCACCGTCAAAAGCACCGGCTGGCTTTCGGCAAAATCGCCTTCGTCGGTCCCATGCGGCAGGAAACTCTCCTCCCGGAACGTCCAAAGATGCGCATCGAGTGCATCGCGCCGCGCCGCCTCGCGCGTCTGGACGACGACGCGCCAGCCGCGCTCGACACTTTTGTCGAGGAGCGGTGGAAGCGCGTCTTCCAGCCTGGTTTCGGTCAGATGATAGAAGAGAACGTCGGTCATCGGGATTCATGATGCGCGCGAACGAGCTCGTCGAGCAGGCGCACGCCGAAACCGGAACCCCAGGACTGGTTAATCTCATCCTGCGGCGAGCCCATCGCCGTGCCGGCGATATCGAGATGCGCCCAAGGCGTCTCCTGGACGAAGCGTTTGAGGAAATGCGCCGCGGTGATCGAGCCGGCCTGACGGCCGCCGGTGTTCTTCATGTCGGCGAATTTGCTGTCGATCAGCTTGTCATAATCCTTGCCGAGCGGCAGGCGCCAGAGTTTCTCGTTTGTGGAAAGGCCGGCCGCCGTCAGCTGTGCCGAAAGCTCGTCGTCATTGGAGAACAGGCCCGCGTGCACGTTGCCAAGCGCCACCACGATTGCACCGGTCAGGGTGGCCAGATTGATCATGCACTGTGGCTTGAAGCGATCATTGCAATACCAGAGCGCATCGCAGAGCACGAGGCGGCCTTCGGCATCGGTGTTGATCACCTCGATCGTCTGGCCGGACATGGAGGTGACGATGTCGCCCGGGCGCTGGGCGTTGCCATCGGGCATGTTCTCGACCAGGCCGATGATGCCGACCGCGTTGACGGCGGCTTTGCGGGCGGCAAGCACGTGCATCAGGCCGGTCACGGCGGCGGCACCGCCCATATCCCCCTTCATATCCTCCATGCCGGCGGCCGGCTTGATCGAAATGCCGCCGGTATCGAAAACGACGCCCTTGCCGATGAAGGCGACCGGACGGTCCTTGCTCTTGCCGCCCTTCCACTGCATGACCGCCAGACGCGGCGGACGCACGGAGCCCTGCGCAACGCCGAGCAACGCACCCATGCCGAGACGGCGCATTTCCTTCTCTGTTAGGATCTCCACCTCGACGCCCAGCTTTTCCAGTTCCTTCGCCTTGGCGGCGAATTCGACAGGTCCAAGCGCGTTCGGCGGTTCGTTGACAAGGTCACGGGCGAGATTGACACCGCCTGCGATCGCTTCGGAATCGGAAAACGCCTTCCTGGCGCCGTTCGCGTCGCCGGTGACGATCGTCACCTTAACGGGTTTTGCCGGCTTTTCCTCGTCATCATTCTTCTTTGTCTTATAGGTATCGAAGCTGTAGGCGCGCAGCAGCATGCCAAGCGCGAAATCAGCGGCGGCGCGCGCGTTCGTCTCAAGGCCGGGCACGTCGACGAAGATGGCGGCCTTGTCGGTATTCTTGATTTTCGACGCCGCGGCGCCGCCGGCTTTCAGCCAGTCGTGAGCGGTGAGTTCGCTGGCCTTGCCAAGCCCGACGACAACGATGCGCTCGACGGGGGCTCCTTCCGGGGCGACAATATCGAGCGCGGCCATTGATTTAGCGGAGAATCGAGCGATCTTGGCAGCCTTGGCGATCACGCCTGCCGGATCAGCCGTTTCGGTGCCTGCGGCGCTGTCGGCCTCCGCAGTTTTCAGCAGGATCGCGAGCCCGCCATTGAGCTTTACCGACTTCGAGAATGAAATTTCGAACTTTACTGACATGTCTTCTCCGCTGGGATTCTTGAAATCCGTCCCTGGCGGATAATTTCGCGTTTGGCGGGTCTGTCAATGGCTCGCGACTATTGTTATGGTCGCCCGCGGCCGTCCAGGCTCTCGTGTTTTCGTCAGTTTCGTAGATATTCGCGTTGACAGTTTTTTCGAAAAATCGATGGCAGGGCCCTGTGATCCGCCTGCCGAAGACGACTTTCGGTGCATTCCTGTTTCTGTTCTGGGCGTGGTGGGCGCTGCTTGCCATCTTTCGCGCCTTCCCTGGAATAGACATTTATTTTTCCCAGCTTTTTTTTGTGGGCGCAGATTGTGACGCGACTGCCGCTGCCGGGAGCATCTGCGGCGGCTTTCCCTATCGCGACTCGGGGAATTTCGACCTGCTGCGAACCATCTTCTTCCGCCTGCCTTACGTCGTGGCGATCGTCATGGCGTGGAAGCTGATCGAATGCTACCAGCAGCACGGCGCGACCTTCAACGCCGAGCGGGCGCGTAAGCTCAAGGTCGCGCTCGGAACGCTGCTGATCGGGCCGGTGCTGCTCGTCAATGTTATCCTGAAGGAACATTGGGGCCGGCCGCGGCCGGTGCAGACGGATATTTTCGGCGGGAGCCTGCATTTTGTCGAGGCCGGCTCACTTGCCGGCAAATGCGTCTCGAACTGCTCCTTCGTGTCCGGCGAGGCGGCGAGCGCTGGATGGCTGTTCTGCCTTCTGCTCTTCGTCCCGAAATCGCTGCGTTATGCGCTGGGGCCACCGGTCGCCGCGATCTCGCTCCTGACGCCCGCCATGCGGCTATCCTTCGGCGCGCATTATCTTTCCGACGTGACGCTCGGATGGCTCTCCTCGCTTGTCATCTTCGCAGCGCTGCTGGCGTTAACTGAGTCGCAACAGGGCCAAAAAAATTCTGAAAATTGAATGAATTTTTGACACCTGCTTGTCGCAAAAGCGCGACAAAGAGCGTAGAGGGATTCTCCTGCAAGCCGTTTTGGCGTGCAGGTGCTTTCAAGGGCCGGCATGAAACTACTCGAGACATACATATTGCGGCGCGTCGGCCAGATGTTTCTCGTGGCGCTCCTGCCCGTGTTGGCAATCATCTGGACGACACAGGTCCTGCAGCGCATCAATCTCGTCACCGACAGCGGCCAGTCGATCGGCTCGTTTGCCAAGCTGGCGACGATGATCCTGCCGTCGATCATTCCCGTGGTGCTGCCCTTCGCGCTCGTCATCGCCATCACCCAGACGCTGACGACGATGAACAACGATTCCGAGCTGACCGTCATCGACGCGGCCGGGGCACGGCGAACCATTCTGGTCCGGCCGATCCTGCTGCTTGCCGCCGTCATCAGCGTCTTTTCCTTTTTCGTCGACAACATCGTCGAGCCACGGGCAAAGACGGTGGCGCGTCAGATGATCGCCGAAACCTACGCCGATCTCCTCTCCTCGGTTATCGAAGAAAAGACCTTCCGCAAGCTCGACGAAGGTCTCTATGTGCAGATCTCACAACGCCTGGCGGGGCGGATGCTGAAGGGCCTATTCGTCGCCGACGAGCGGGACCCGGCCTACGAGCTCATCTATTACGCCAAGGAGGGCGCCGTCGACGATACCGGCACGACGCTGATCATGCACGACGGCGAGGTGCATCGCAAAACGCCCGACGGCAACGTCTCGGTCATCAATTTCGATTCCTATTCCTTCGACCTCTCCGACATGACGGAGAGCCGCGGTCAGGCGACGCTGAAAGCCAGCGACCGTGACCTGTGGTTCCTGTTCAATCCGGATCCGAACGACAAGGACTATACGATCCGCCCCCAGAGCTACCGCGCCGAATTGCATCGACGGCTGACGGACTGGATCCTGCCCGTCGTCTTTGCATTGTTCTCACTGGCGATCGCCGGCGACGCGCGCTCGCACCGGGAGGCTCGGCTGCATCCGATGGTGAGCGCGCTCGGCTATGCTTTCGCGCTACGATGGGCTGCTTTCTACGCGGCAAACCAAATCGACACCGATCCGGAATATATCGCGGTTCTCTACGCCATCCCGATCGTCAGCAGCATCATCTCGATCATCTTCCTCGGCCTGCACAAGCGACTGGTCATGCCTTCGTTCGTCTGGGACCGGATATCGGTTTCCTGGAGACGCATGCAGGAAAGACTGCTTACCGCGACCAGCAGGTCCGGCGGGGGCGCGGCCCAATGATGTTCGGGACATTGTCGCGTTATTTCTTTCGCCGTTATCTGGCGACGACCTGCTGGTTTCTGATCGGCGTATCGGCGATCGCCTTCCTGCTTGATTTCAGCGAGACGGCTGGGCGCATGTCCGGCCTGCCCGGCTACACGATCGGCGGCGGCATCGTGATGACCGCCGTGCGCCTGCCGCTCATCCTGCAGCAGACAATCCCCTTCGTCGCCCTCTTCGTCGGCATGACGGTGCTGATCGGGCTCAACCGGAAATATGAGCTCGTGGTCACGCGCGCGGCCGGCATCTCGGTCTGGCAATTCATGTTTCCGTTCATCGCCGGCTCAATTGCACTCGGCGTGCTGACGATGACGGCGCTCAACCCGCTTGCCGCCTGGGGACAGCGCCAGGCGCTGCTGGTCGAGTCCGACTGGCGTGGTGAAAACGCGGTTTTGCGCAAGGCGCCGCAGATTCCGTGGCTGCGCCAGATCAGCGGCCGCGACGATGTCATCATCGGCGCCCAGACGGTCCAGGAGAACGGAACCAAGCTGATCGACGCCGTATTGATCCATTTCGATTCAAGCGGCCGAGTCATTCTGAGACAGGATGCCGCCACGGCAAAGTTGGAAGATGGTTACTGGCAGCTTAACGGCGTCGTCGAGCGCAAGCCTGGCGAAATCCCACTGCGCAAAGCTTCGGTCCAACTTCGCACCAATCTGAAACAGGATTTCGTTCAGGAGCGGCTGACAGCGCCGGAAACAATTGGTTTCTTTGACCTTTCCAATCGCATTGCGGCGGCCAAATCCTTCGGCATCTCGACCAAGGCCTTGGAGACGCAATTCAACTCCCTGTTGTCTCAGCCATTGCTGCTGGTGGCCATGACTCTCATTGCTGCAACAGTGTCCCTAAAATTTAGCCGGTTCAACCAATCCCGCTCCGTGATTCTGGGTGGAATCCTGTCAGGCTTCATGCTTTATGTCGTCACCGTGCTTGTTAAAGCATTCGGAAGCAGTGGAGTCGTGCCTCCCTTCGTGGCGACCTGGATACCGGTTGTCGTCGCGTTGGCCTTGGGCGCGACTATTTTGCTTCATCAGGAGGACGGCTAGTGGCGGTAGGCGACCGCAAGTATTTTAGTAAACAGTTGGTTGCCCTGCTTGTCGGTGCGGCTCTATGTTCCTATTTCGGCAGCGCCCCGGCCTCCTATGGCCAGGCCAACACGCCTGAACAAAATATCGAGAATAAGATTCCCGAAGGGGCCAAGCTTCTGCTTTCGGCCAATGAACTCGTCTATAACCGTGACGCCGAACTCGTGTCGGCGATCGGCGGCGTGCAGATCAACTATGGCGGCTACAAAATGGTCGCGCAGAAGGTCGAGTACAACCAGAAGACCGGCCGGATGATGGCGCTCGGCAATGTCGAGCTCGTCAGTCCGGACGGCAACCGCATCTATGCCGACAACCTAGACGTGACCGACAATTTCGCCGACGGGTTCCTGAACTCGCTGCGCATCGAAACTTCCGACAATACGCGTATCGTCGCCGAAAGCGGCGAGCGGGTCGGCGGCACGAAGATGATTCTCAACAAGGGCGTCTATACCGCCTGCCTTCCCTGCGCCGAAGATCCGAAGCGCGCACCGTTCTGGCAGGTCAAGGCCAAGCGCGTGATCCAGAATGGCGAAACCCATACGATCCGCCTGGAGCGGGCGCGTTTCGAGCTGCTTGGTTACCCGATTGCCTTCGTGCCGTTCATCGAGGTTCCCGACAATACGGTGAAGCGCAAGTCCGGCTTCCTGTTCCCGACGATGAGCCTGTCGCAGAACCTCGGCTTCGGCCTTTCCATTCCTTATTATTACGTGATCTCGCCGAGCATGGATGCGACGGTCACGGCGACCGGCTACACGGCCCAGGGCTTCCTGGTCGAAGGCGAATTCCGTCAGCGATTCGAAAACGGCACGCATATCCTGCGCGTCGCCGGCATCGACCAGGCAAAGCCGGACAATTTCAGCTCGGGCACCAGCGATGCCGAAGCCGAGCAGCGCGGCATGGTGGCGTCAAAGGCGGAGTTCCGCATCAATCCGCGCTGGACGTTCGGCTGGGACGTCATGGTGCAGAGCGACAACAATTTCTCGAAAACCTACAAGCTGCGCGGCTTGAGCAGCACCGATCGCACGAACCAGATCTACCTGACGGGGCTCGGGAAACGGAATTATTTCGACATGCGGGCGTTTTATTTCGACGTCCAGGATGCCGATCGGACGAACACGGCCGAAAAGCAGCAGGCCATCGTCTATCCCGCGCTTGATTATCACTATGTCGCGCCTCAGCCGCTTGCAGGCGGTGAACTTTCTGCGGACGTCAACCTGACGAATATTTCGCGCACACACGACGACTTCTATACCGTCGACGGATTCGACCGGTTCCGTGGCCTGAAGGGCCAGACTTCGCGTCTGACGGCCGAACTTCAATGGAAACGCACCTATGTCACGCCGACCGGTCTGGTGATCACGCCGCTTCTGGCCGCGCGCGGCGACGCTTTCGCGTTGAACATGAACGACCCGACCGGTTACGCCGGCAATTATCTTGACGACGAATCCGCCACTCGCTCGATGTTCACCGCCGGGCTGGAGATGCGGTATCCGATCCTGATGACGACTGATAACAGCACGCATATTCTGGAGCCGATCGTCCAGATCTATGCGCGCCCCGACGAGCAGCTCGCCGGCCGGCTGCCGAACGAGGATGCACAGAGTTTCGTTTTCGATGCCACCTCGCTCTTCGACCGCGATAAATTCTCTGGTTACGACCGCGTCGAAGGCGGCACCCGCGCCAATGTCGGCTTCCAGTATACCGGGACGTTCGACAGCGGTTACAAGCTGCACGGCATTTTCGGCCAGTCTTATCAGATCGCCGGCCAGAACTCGTTCGCGACCGATGACCTCGTCAATGTCGGCGCGGATTCGGGCCTCGAAACCGACCGCTCCGATTATGTCGGCCTCGGCGGCGTCGAAACGCCGTACGGTGTTTCCGTTGCGGCCTCCTACCGGCTCGACGAGAAGGATTTCGAATTTCGCCGTGGCGACCTGACGACAGCCTACCAGAACGACACCTTCCAGACGCAGGTGACTTACACGCATCTCAGCGCTCAGCCGGCCTATGGCTTCGCCGAGGACAACGACGAGATCCAGACCAGCAGCAAGGTCAAGTTCAAGGACTATTGGTCGATCTTCGGCGGCATCGCCTGGGATCTGAACAACGATGTGATCAGCCGCCGGACACTCGGCCTTTCGTATGAGGACGAATGCACGATCTTCACGATCGCCTATACGGATAGCAGGGATTCCGACGACGAGTCGGCAAGCGACTGGACGATCGGCGCGCGGCTGACGTTCCGCACGCTCGGCGACATCAAGATCGGCTCCGACACTCTCTCCAACTAGCCGGCGGACGGCGTAAACATGGCCTCAAGTCATTCTTTCGCCGTAAGCCTGTGCAGGACATTGCCGCCAGTCGATATCCGAGGCATAGGAGTTTCGCACCGCGATGGAAGCGATTTCCGCGTGTCTCGCACTGTGGTAAGGACGCCGCGATCAAAGTCTCGCGGCGCTATTGGGAGGTCAACAGATGATTGACGCGAAAAAAGCTATAACCGCCTTTCTCGCCGGCGCAGCGATCGCTTTGCTGACGGGCCTTGCCGGCCCGGCGCTTGCTGCAAGCGGAGTCCAGGCCGTGGTGAACGGTACAGCCATTACCAGCGGCGACGTCGCCAAGCGTCAGGCCTTCCTGCGCCTGCAGCATACCAAGGCCGACGCCAAGACCGCCACGGAGCAATTGATCGACGAGACGCTCAAGCGCCAGGAGGTCGCCCGCGTCCATATGTCGGTTTCGCAGCAGGACGTCGATGCGTCTTTCGCACGCTTTTCGGCCGGCAACAAACTTTCCGTCGAGCAGATGTCGCAGATCCTCGATCGCGCCGGCGTCGGCGTCGACCATTTCAAAGGCTTCATCGCCGTGCAGATGAGCTGGCCGCGCGTCGTCAACGCGCGCTACGGCTCGACCTCGCGGCTGTCGAATTATGATCTCGTCTCGCGCATGATGCAGAACAACAAGCAAAAGCCGGTGACAACGGAATATATGCTGCAGCAGATCATCTTCGTCATTCCTGAGGCCAAGCGCGGCGCCATCACCGGTAAGCGCAAGGGCGAGGCCGAGGCATCGCGCTCGAAATTCCCCGGCTGCGATCAGGCAAAGACCTTTGCCGCAACGATGCGCGATGTTTCCGTGCGCGATCTCGGCCGCATGCTTGCTCCCGAGATCCCGCCGGATTGGAAACCTCTGGTCGAGCAGGCCAAGGGCAACACGACAGGCACCCGCGTTACCGAGAAGGGCGTCGAATATCTGGCGATCTGCAGCCAGCGCCAGGTCTCCGACGACCAGGCCGCCGAAATGGTCTTCCGCCAGGAGGATCTCGACAAGTCCAAGGCCGGCAAGAGCGGCCCACCGGAAAACGAAAACAGCAAGAAATACCTGGACGAACTGCGCAAGAAGGCGCAGATCGCCTATCGCTGACCGACGATGGCGATACCCTTCTCACGACCGCTTGCGCTGAGCCAGGGCGATCCCGCCGGCATCGGACCGGATATCACCCTGACGGCCTGGCTCCAGCGGCGTGAACTCGGGCTTCCGCCTTTTTTCCTGATCGGCGATCCGGATGTTTTGGCTCTACGGGCCCGCCAGCTCAATCTGGCGGTTTCCATACGTGAGATCGACACGGCCGGCGAGGCCACCGGCATATTTGCCGATGCTCTGCCCGTCATGAGCGTGCCGGCCGGCATTGAGGTGGTGGCCGGCGAGCCGCATGCGGCAACGGCGAAGGGCACGATCGCGGCGATCGAGAAAGCAGTCTCGCTTGTCATCGGCGGCGAGGCACTCGCAGTCGTCACCAATCCGATCGCCAAGGGCGTGCTCTACGAGGCGGGTTTCCGGTTTCCCGGCCATACCGAATTTCTCGCCGATCTTGCCGCCAGGGCGACCGGCAGGCCGGTGACGCCGGTCATGATGTTGTCGGGACCGAAACTGAGGGCCATTCCAGTTACCATCCACATTCCTGTCCGCGATGTGCCGCAAGCACTGACCGGCGAACTGATGATCGAAACCTGCCGGATCGCCGATGCGGATCTCAGGCAGCGCTTCGGTATCGACGCGCCGCGCCTTGCCGTCGCCGGCCTCAACCCGCATGCTGGTGAAGGCGGAGCGATCGGCACGGAGGATGAGGACATCATCCGCCCATCGATCGAGCAACTGCGTGACGAGGGTATCGACGCGATCGGCCCCCTGCCGGCCGATACGATGTTCCATGACGAGGCGCGGGCGCGATATGATGTCGCCATCTGCATGTACCACGACCAAGCGCTGATCCCCGCCAAGGCACTCGGTTTCGACGACAGCGTCAACGTGACCCTCGGACTTCCCTTCGTGCGAACCTCGCCGGACCACGGCACCGCTTTCGGCATTGCCGGCAAGGGACTGGCGCGCGAGCAGAGCCTGGTTGCAGCACTGAAGCTTGCCGCCCAGCTCGGCCGCACCGCCGAAGGCCGCCGCTGATGGCAGCACTCGATGGCCTGCCGCCGCTTCGCGACGTCATTCAGCGTCACGGCCTCGATGCGCGCAAGGCGCTCGGGCAGAACTTCCTGCTCGACCTCAACCTCACGCAGAAGGTCGCCCGCACCGCAGGCGCGCTCGAAGAGACCACCGTTTTCGAGGTCGGCCCCGGCCCCGGCGGGCTGACCCGGGCGATTCTGGCGCTCGGCGCCAAGAAGGTCATCGCCATCGAGCGGGACGCGCGCTGCCTGCCGGCGCTTGCCGAGATCGCCGACCACTATCCCGGCCGACTGGAGGTGATTGAAGGCGATGCGCTGAAGACGGATTTCGAAGCACTGGCGCCGGAAGGACCCGTCAAGATCGTCGCCAACCTGCCCTACAATGTCGGTACGCAGCTGCTGGTCAACTGGCTGCTGCCGAGGGCCTGGCCGCCATTCTGGCAATCGATGACGCTGATGTTCCAGAAGGAAGTCGGCGCCCGGATCGTTGCCGGCGAGGACGATGACCATTACGGTCGTCTCGGCGTGCTCTGCGGCTGGCGGACCGAGGCGCGCATGGCCTTCGACGTGTCGCCGCAAGCCTTCACGCCGCCGCCGAAGGTGACTTCGACGGTAGTGCATCTTGTCCCCAGGGCGAACCCCATCCCGTGCGCCATCGCCAATCTGGAAAAAGTAACGCAGGCCGCCTTCGGCCAGCGCCGCAAGATGCTGCGCCAGAGCCTGAAGCCACTCGGCGGCGAGAGCCTGCTCATCAAGGCGGGAATCGATCCGGCGCGGCGGGCGGAGACCCTCTCAGTCGAAGAATTCTGCCTTCTCGCAAATAGCCTTTAGCGCCACATTTCCTTATGGAAGCACAGAGGACGCGCCTCAGAGCGACGGCGTCTCTTCCAGCAGCTCTCGGACGAAATCGAACATGCCATGGCGGCGGTCGCGGCGCAGGCGTTCGGCCTTGACGATCGACTGGACGGCGTCGAAGGCGGTGTTGAGATCGTCATTGACGATGACATAATCATATTCGCGCCAGTGGGCGATCTCGGCGCGGCTGTTGGCCAGACGCGTCTGAATCACCTCCTCGGAATCCTCGGCACGGCGATGCAGCCGCGACTGGAGCTCCGTCATGGTCGGCGGCAGTACAAAGATCGAGACGACGTCAGCCGACATCTTCTCCTGCAACTGCTGGGCGCCCTGCCAATCAATATCGAAGAGCATGTCGCGGCCTTCGGCCATGGCCTGCTCGACCGGCTCGCGCGGCGTGCCGTAGAAATTGCCATGCACTTCGGCCCATTCGAGCAGTGCGTCGCTATCGCGCAACCGCTCAAACTCGCGCACACTCTTGAAATGGTAATGCACACCTTCGACTTCGCTCGGGCGGCGCTGGCGCGTGGTGACGCTGACGGAGAGGCCGATATGCTTGTCGGTCTCCAAAAGCGTGCGCGCAATGGTGGACTTGCCGGCGCCCGACGGCGACGAAATGACAAGCATCAGACCGCGGCGGGCGATCTGCACGGGCGAGGATTTCGCCGGTTTCATGTCCTACTCCAAATTCTGGACCTGCTCGCGGAACTGGTCGATCACGACTTTCAGCTCGATGCCGGCGGCGGTGACCGCCGAGGCATTCGACTTCGAGCAGATGGTATTCGATTCGCGGTTAAATTCCTGTGCAAGGAAGTCCAGTCGGCGCCCGGCAGGCCCGCCTTTCGCCAGGAGATCGCGCGCGGCGGCGATATGCGCCTTCAGACGATCGATTTCTTCGCGCAGATCCGCCTTGGTCGCCAACAAAGCGGCCTCCGCGTGCAGCCTGTCACGGTCGAGGGCGGCCATGCCGTCCATGAGCAAGGCAACCTGTGCCGCAAGCCGGGCCGAGATCTCCGCCGGCGAACGTGAGGGATCCATCTCGATCGTCCGCGTCAGGCTCTCTATCGTCGCGACATGATCGAGAAGGATGCGGGAAAGCGCCGCCCCTTCCTGTGCGCGCATTGCCTTGAGATCGGCAAGCGCGGCGAGCAGGCCGGCGACAATATCGGTATCACGGGCGGCAAGCGCCTCCTCGCCATCCTCGCCTTCACGGAACTCCACGATGCCGCGCACGAGAAGCAGCGTATCGAGCTTCAAAGGCGCCGGATCGATCACATCAACCAGTTGCTCGCGCATGGCGAGCACGGCAGCGAGCGCCTCTTTGTTCAGAACTGCCTCGAAACGGTTCTCGTCGGCGGTGACCGACAGCGATGCCTGCAGGTTGCCGCGGCTGAAGGTTTCGCCGGCAAGGCGGCGTACCTCCGCCTCCATGCGTTCGAGACCGGGCGGCAGGCGCAGGCGCAGGTCGAAACCCTTGCCGTTGACCGAGCGCAGTTCCCACGCCCAACGCCAGCGGCCGCTCGTTCCCTCGCGCCGCGCAAAACCGGTCATCGACTGCAAAGCCATGCGAGCCTCCCGAAACTGTCAGTTGATCTTCTTTTTCTTCGGCGGCACGACGGTCGCGCCATTGTCGCCCGGCTGTTCTTCCGGCTGGCCATCGACTGCGATGTTCGGGTCCGAGCCCTTGTCGGCCTCGAGCTTGCGCCAGCGCTTGACGTTGGCATTATGCTCCTCGAGCGTAGCGGCAAAGACGTGGCCGCCGGTGCCGTCGGCCACAAAATAGAGATCTTGGGTTTTCCAAGGGTTGGCGACGGCTTCCAGCGCATCCTTGCCGGGATTGGCGATCGGCGTCGGCGGCAGGCCCTTGATGACATAGGTATTGTAAGGCGTGTCCCGTTTCAGGTCCGATTGGTAGATCGGCCGGTCGGCCGGTTTTCCCTCGCCACCGAACAGCCCATAGATGATCGTCGGATCGGACTGCAGGCGCATGCCCTTGCCAAGCCGGTTCAGGAACACCGAAGCGACATGGGCACGTTCGTCGGGAATGCCGGTCTCCTTTTCGACGATTGAAGCGAGCGTCACAAATTCTTCTTTGGATCGGAGCGGCAACGAAGCGTCGCGCTTATCCCAGATCTGATCGACCAGCTTCTGCTGTGCAGCCGCCATCTGTTCGATGATTTCCGAGCGCTTGGTGCCGCGCGAGAATTTGTAGGTGTCCGGACGCAGGCTGCCTTCGGCCGGTAGTGCGGCCGGCAAGTCGCCTTCCAGAACCGGATCCTGCAGCATGCGGTCGAACATCTGGCGGACCGTCAGGCCTTCCGGAAAGGACACCGAATAGAGGATGGACTTGCCCGATTTCAGCAGCTCCATGATATCGCTCATGGAGGCTCTCGCCTTGATCTCATATTCGCCGGCCTTCAAGCTCTCGCCGGCGGAAAGATGAGTCGCCGTTAGATATCGAAAGATGCGTGCATCGGAGATGATCGCGTTGCGCTCCAGGTTCGAGGCGATTTCGGCGAGACCCGCACCGTTGCGGACGATGAAATTGGTGTTGGTCTGCAGCGGGCCCGGGCTCTGATAGGTCGAGGTCGCGTAGTAGAAGCCGATGACGGCGAGGACGCAGACCAGCACAGTCATCGTCATGATGAAGTTCAGGAAAAGGACGATCTGGCTGCGAGCGTTCTTGGAGCGTTTCGGCGGCTCGGGAACACGTTCCGGACGCAGGGCTTCGCTCGGCGACTTCGGGATGATCGGTCCCTTCTGCGCCTGGGTATCGTTGCTCTGGTTCGTCGTATCGCTCACCGGCAATCCTCTATAACTCGGCCGTCATTTCGCTATCTCGCGAAGCAATGCGGCAAAAAGCAGGTTCTGCCACCGTTCAACGAAGCCGCTGCCGGTCCCTGTGCTTTCACACGGCCTGCTACGACGGGACCCTTACTGTGCGTAGCGGCGCAGCACGAGCGATGCGTTCGTACCGCCGAATCCGAACGAGTTCGACAGCGCCACATCGATTTCTCGCTCACGAGCCTTGTGCGGAACAAGATCGATCGCTGTCTCGCGTTCGGGATTGTCGAGATTGAGCGTCGGCGGCGCAATGTTGTCACGGATTGCAAGTGTCGCGAAGATCGCCTCGATCGCGCCGGCAGCTCCGAGGAGGTGTCCCGTCGCCGACTTGGTCGAGGACATGGAGATCTTCGACGCCGCGTTGCCGACCAGGCGCTCGACCGCCCCGAGCTCGATCGTGTCGGCCATAGTCGAAGTACCGTGGGCGTTGATGTAATCGATATCGGCCGGCGTCAATCCGGCGCGCTTCAGCGCCATCGCCATGCAGCGGCCGGCACCCTCGCCGTCTTCGGAAGGCGCGGTAATATGGTAGGCGTCGCCCGACAGGCCATAGCCGACGATCTCGGCGTAGATCTTGGCGCCGCGCGCCTTGGCATGCTCCAGCTCTTCGAGCACGACAATGCCGGCACCCTCGCCCATGACGAATCCGTCACGATCACGGTCATAGGGGCGCGAAGCCTTCTGCGGATCGTCATTGTGCTGGGTCGACAGCGCCTTGCAGGCGGCAAATCCTGCCAGCGAAATACGGCTGACGGGAGATTCCGTGCCGCCGGCGACCATGACGTCGGCGTCACCAAGCGCGATCAGCCGCGCGGCATCGCCGATCGCATGCGCACCTGTCGAGCAGGCGGTGACGACCGAATGATTGGGTCCGCGCAGCTTGTGGCGGATGGAAACCTGACCGGAGGCGAGATTGATCAGACGCCCCGGAATGAAGAAGGGCGAGATGCGGCGCGGGCCCTTGTCGCGCAGGGTGTAACCCGCCTCGACGATGCCTTCGATGCCGCCGATGCCGGAACCGATCAAAACGCCGGTGGCAATCTGATCCTCATCCGTCTCGGGATGCCAGCCGGCATCGGCAAGCGCCATATCGGCGGCGGCCATGCCGAAGATGATGAAGGGATCGACCTTGCGCTGTTCTTTCGGCTCCATCCACTGATCGGCATTGAAGGTGCCGTCGGTACCGTCACCGATCGGGATACGGCAGGCGATCTTGGCGGGAAGGTCGTCGACTTCGAATTCGGTGACCAGACGGGCGCCGTTCTGGCCAGCAAGCAGCCGCGACCACGTCACCTCAGTTCCGCATCCCAAGGGTGATACCATGCCGGTACCGGTGATGACGACACGTCTCATCGCGTGCTTTCCCCCGTCTCTTATGTTCTATGGAGAAATATGCCGAAAAGAAAAGGGCGGACTCCAGGCCCGCCCTTTCTCAAATATATAGGATCAGGCCTGGGCCTTCTCAATAAATTTCACCGCATCGCCGACCGTCAGGATCGAGTCGGCAGCGTCGTCGGGGATTTCAACGCCGAATTCTTCTTCGAAAGCCATGACAAGTTCGACCGTGTCGAGCGAGTCAGCGCCCAGATCGTCGATAAAGCTGGCGCTCTCGACGACCTTGTCGGCATCGACGCCAAGATGATCAATAACAATTTTCTTTACGCGTTCTGCGATATCGCTCATGTCGGTTTCCTCGACCTTATGTCCTGATCGGAGTGCCGTTGCGGCACCCTTACCCTGTTTCAGCCTGCGATGTTTTCAGACATCCTCGGCAAACTCGTTTACCCGGCTTCAGAGATGTCCCAGGCTTGCGAAAAGCCCGCCGGTCCGTCTGCTTTCTCGGGACGACTGTTCACAGTCATTGGCCCGCTTAACATGGTTTAAGTCTGCCGCAAAGCCAGAAAATCAACGCTTCGTGATTGCTCAACATGCTATTGCGGGAAATATCTCCGTGCCGACAGTTTGTCGTTTCAGATCATCGCCATGCCGCCGTTTACGTGCAGCGTCTGGCCGGTCATGTAGGCGGCTTCGGAGGATGCAAGGTAAGCAACAGCCGAAGCGACCTCGCCGCCCGTGCCCATGCGCTTCATCGGGATCGCCCCCATGATCGCTTCCTTCTGCTTGTCGTTCAGCTTGCCGGTCATGGCGCTTTCGATGAAGCCGGGCGCGACGCAGTTGACCGTCACGTTACGGGTGGCAATTTCCTGCGCCAAGGACTTGGTGAAGCCGATCATGCCGGCCTTGGAGGCGCAGTAATTGGCCTGCCCCGGATTGCCGGTGACGCCGACGACGGAGGTGATGTTGATGATACGGCCATAGCGGCGGCGCATCATCGGATGCGTCAACTCGCGCGTCAGGCGGAAGGTCGCCGTCAGATTGACTTCGAGGACCGCATCCCAGTCCTCGTCGCTCATGCGCACGAACAGACCGTCCTTGGTGATGCCAGCATTGTTGACGAGAATATCGACACCCTCGAGATCGGCCTCGGCCTTCTGGCCGAGCGCCTTGACCTCGTCACGGTCCGACAAGTTGGCCGGGAAGATCTTGACGCGCTCGCCGAGCTCGGCCGCCAGCGTTTCCAGCTTGTCGACACGGGTGCCGTGCAGACCGACGATGGCGCCCTGCTTATGAAGAAGGCGGGCGATTTCCTCGCCGATACCACCCGATGCGCCGGTGACGAGAGCCTTGCGGCCGGAAAGATCGAGCATGGAAAGGTTCCTTATATCTGGAGATATCAATCAGGCCATGAGGGCGGCGACGGTCGCGTCGATATCCGAAGGACCATTGACCGAGACGCCGTTGATTGTCTTGTCGATGCGGCGGGCAAGGCCGGTCAGCACTTTGCCGGAACCAAGCTCGTAATGCGTCGTGACGCCGTTTGACGCAAACCATTCCACCGTCTCGCGCCAGCGGACCTGACCTGTCACCTGCTCGACCAGGAGGCTGGCGATCTCGTCGGCGCCGGTCACTGGCGCCGCGCGGACATTGGCGATCAGGGGCACGGCGGGATCGGACTTGGCGACCGCTGCCAGCGCCGCGCGCATGGCCTCGGCCGCAGGCGCCATCAGCTTGGAATGGAAAGGAGCGGAGACCGGCAGCAGAATGGCGCGCTTGGCGCCCTTGTCGGTCGCAAGGCCGGCGGCCTTTTCGACGGCTGCCTTCTCGCCCGAGATGACGATCTGGCCGCCGCCATTGTCGTTGGCGATCTGGCAGGCGCCGGTAGCGGCGGCCTCCTCGCAGACGGCAACGACGTCGGCATGTTCGAGGCCGATGATCGCGGCCATGGCGCCGACGCCGACTGGGACGGCCGCCTGCATGGCATTGCCGCGAATACGCAGCAGCCGCGCCGTATCCGCGAGCGAAAAGGTGCCGGCGGCGCAAAGCGCCGAATATTCGCCAAGCGAGTGGCCGGCGACATAGGCGACCTTGGACTTAAGATCCACCCCCTTGGCCTGAAGAACACGGACGACAGCGATTGATACCGCCATCAGCGCCGGTTGGGCGTTCGCCGTCAAGGTCAACGTGTCCTCGGGACCGTTGAACATGACGTCGGAAAGCTTTTCACCGAGCGCTTCGTCGACCTCTTCGAAAACGGCGCGGGCTTCGGCGAAATTCTCGGCGAGATCCTTGCCCATGCCGACGGCCTGGCTGCCCTGGCCGGGAAAAGTGAAAGCGATGGTCATGTTCATGTCCCTGACTGTGCCCCTCAAGGCTGTTTTGCCTCCAATTGACATTCTTTCCGGCAGAGTCAAGTGGCGCTCCATTCTCCGCAAAGCCTTTCGCGCCCGCGCAAAAGCCCGGATTTTGCTCTTGCGCTCCGTCAAATCCAGCCTAGATTCGCCCAGACCCTTGCAAGGCTTCCCTCTCTCTCCCAAGGTTTTTCCATGAAGTACAATTCCCTAGGCCGAACCGACATTTCCGTTTCAGAAATCTGCCTTGGCACCATGACCTGGGGCTCGCAGAACAGCGAAGCCGACGCTCATGCGCAGATGGACTACGCCGTCGAGAAGGGCGTCAATTTCTTCGATACCGCCGAACTCTACCCGACCACGCCGGTTTCGCCCGAAACGCAGGGCTGGACTGAAGACTATATCGGTAGCTGGTTCAGCAAATCCGGCAAGCGCCGAAATATCGTGCTTGCGACCAAGGTCGCCGGCCGCGGCCGCGATTATCTGCGCGGCGGCGAAGGCGCGGACGCAAAGAACATCCGCCTGGCGCTCGAGGCCAGCCTGAAGCGGTTGAGGACCGATTACATAGACCTCTATCAGGTCCACTGGCCGAACCGCGGCCATTTCCACTTCCGCCAGAACTGGAGCTACAATCCCTTCACCCAGGATCGAGACCAGGCCGTCGCCAATATGCTCGAAATCCTGGAAACACTGGGCGCACTGGTGAAGGAAGGCAAGATCCGGGCGATCGGCCTTTCCAACGAGACTACCTGGGGCATCCAGAAATATCTGACGCTCTCAGAACAGAAGGGCCTGCCGCGCGTTGCCAGCGTCCAGAACGAGTACAATCTGCTCTACCGCCATTTCGACCTTGACCTTGCCGAACTCTCGCATCACGAGGATGTCGGGCTGCTTGCCTATTCGCCGCTCGCCGGCGGCATTCTGACCGGCAAATATGTCGATGGTCTGAGGCCGAAGGGTTCGCGCGCGTCGATCAATCCCGATATCGGTGGCCGGCTGCAGCCGCTGCAGGAGCCGGCGACCAAGGCCTATCTCGCGCTCGCGGCTCGGTACGGCATCAATCCGGCAGTCATGGCGCTCGCCTTCTGCCGATCGAGGCCCTTCATGACGTCGATCATTATCGGCGCGACGTCGATGGAGCAGCTGAAACTCGATATCAGCGCGGCCGAATTGACGCTTTCGGATGATATCCTGACGGAGATCGCCAAGGTGCACCGGCAGTATCCGCTGACGCTCTGATCTATCCCCGCATCGTCCGGACGCTGCCGATCGGCAGCGTCGGGTTCGAATCTCCGATTGCGCTTGCCTTTCGCCAAAAAATCCGTATAAGCCGCGCTGTTCGTTAACCCGGTCTTCTGGCTGGTGGCTGAACGGAGGGCCGGTTTCCTGTCTGGAAATCGTTCGGAACGGAAGCGTTCCAGCCTCCCGTGTCTCCGCTCTCGACCGTCTCGGAAACGCTTTTCTTGCCTGGGTCCGCCCAATCAGGAGCAGTCGTTGAGGCTTAGCCGCCGAATATCGGGTTGAACCAAACGCAAGAAAGGCAAAGCTGTCATGGCTCTTTATGAACATGTATTCCTTGCCCGGCAGGATATTTCCGCTCAGCAGGTCGATGCCCTCGTAGAACAGTACAAGGGTGTGATCGAAGCTAACGGCGGCAAGGTCGGGCGCATCGAAAACTGGGGCCTCAAGTCCCTCACCTATCGCATCAAGAAGAACCGCAAGGCGCATTACGCCCTGATGGACATCGATGCACCGGCAGCAGCGATCCAGGAAATGGAACGTCAGATGCGCATCAGCGAAGACGTTCTTCGCTACATGACCATCGCCGTCGAAAAGCACGAAGAAGGCCCATCTGCCATGCTGCAGAAGCGTGACCGCGACGACCGCGGCCCGCGCGAAGGCGGCGACCGCGGCCCGCGCCGCGAATTCGGCGACCGTCCGCCGCGCCGTGACGGCGAGTTCCAGCGCGCCCCTCGTCCGGACCGCGCTCCCCGCGAAGACCGTGCATAAGGAGATATAAGAATGTCTGAAGCTTCCTCCGCTCCGGTCCGCCGTCCGTTCCATCGCCGCCGCAAGACCTGCCCGTTCTCCGGCGCAAACGCTCCGCGGATCGACTACAAGGACGTACGTCTGTTGCAGCGCTACATTTCCGAGCGCGGCAAGATCGTTCCGTCCCGCATCACGGCCGTTTCCCAGAAGAAGCAGCGCGAACTCGCCCAGGCGATCAAGCGCGCTCGTTTCCTCGGCCTGCTGCCTTACGTCGTCGCTTAATCGGCCGATGTGATGACATTTAGGGGAAGGCATTCGTGCCTTCCCTACTCCCTTCCGCGATGGGCGCGGATCGGAATTCTTAAAACCCATGTTGAGATGTTTCTGAATTTGATTCAGCAACAGCCTCTAACTGCTTGATGAAGCAGGACAGCGACCTTGAAACGACCCGATCTTAAAACGCTGCTTATCGGCGCACTCGCCGGATTGACCGCCGCCCTGCTGGTGCTGGGCGCGAGCATGCAGCCGTCGTTTTTCAGCGCGCTTCTCTATACGGCCTCGGCGCTGCCGATCCTGTTCGTCGGGCTCGGCTGGGGCAATGCCGCCGCAATTTCAGCCGTCGTCACGGGAGCGGCGCTTGGTGCTGTCCTCATCTCCCCGTCTTTCGCGCTCATCATGACGCTGGTGACGCTGCTGCCGGCCGGCTGGCTTAGCCATCTCGCCAATCTCGCGCGTCCCGCCTCCGAACTCGGCGGCCCAGACCATCTGCTTGCCTGGTATCCGCTCTCCGATATCCTGCTGCATCTGTGCGGCCTGGTGACGCTTGCCGTCATCGTCATCGGCGTGATGATCGGCTATGGGCCTGATATCACCGACCCGATCGTCGATCTCCTGATCACCTCGGTCAAGCAGCAGCAGCCGGAATTCATGCCCGATCCGGCGGCAACCGCGCAGACCAAATCGCTGATCCTGCTGATGCTGCCGGCCGTGCAGGGCTGCATGTGGGTCAGCATGTTGTTTGCCGCCTATTATTTCGCCGTGCGCATCGTCGCCGCATCCGGCCGCGGCCTTCGGCCGCGCGAGGATATTCCTTCGTCGCTGCGCATGAACCGCAATTCGATCTTCATCTTCCTGGCCGGGCTTGGCGCCTGCTTCTTCGGCGGCGTTCCGGCGCTCGTCGGCGCGACCGTGATCGGCACCTTCGGCGCCGGTTTCATGCTCTCCGGCTTCGCCTCGCTGCATTTCCGCTCACGCGGCAAGGACTGGCGGATACCGGCCCTCATCCTCTGCTACCTGGCTTCGATGCTCATGCTGCTGCCAGCTCTCCTCATCCTGGTCGTGGGTCTTAGCGATACGCGCAAAGCGATCGCTCTGACCCCGACGAAAGATGCCGATACCTCCAAACAATCCGACACGAAAATCTGAGACACAAGAAAGGAACAAGAAAATGGAAGTCATCCTTCTCGAACGCATCTCCAAGCTCGGCCAGATGGGCGAAACCGTAAAGGTTCGCGACGGCTTTGCCCGCAACTACCTGCTGCCGCTCGGCAAGGCACTGCGCGCCAACGCCGCCAACAAGGCCCGCTTCGAATCCGAGCGTGCAACGCTCGAAGCCCGTAACCTCGAGCGCAAGTCGGAAGCCCAGAAGGTCGCCGACGTCCTCGACGGCAAGTCCTTCATCGTCGTACGCTCCGCCGGCGAAACCGGCCAGCTCTACGGCTCGGTCGCTGCCCGTGACGTTGTCGAAGTTCTCGCCGCGGAAGGCTTCAACATCGGCCGCAACCAGGTTCACCTCAACACGCCGATCAAGGCGATTGGCCTGCACAAGGTCGAGCTGCAACTGCATGCCGAAGTCGAAATCAACATCGAGCTGAACGTTGCCCGTTCTGCCGAAGAGGCAGAGCGTCAGGCCAAGGGCGAAGAACTCACCTCGGTCGACGCGATCTACGGCGTCGACGAAGACGCACTGCGTCCGGAAGATTTCTTCGATCCGGAAGCCGACGGCCTCGACGAAGACGAAGCATAATTCTCGACGGATATTCCTCGATAGGGAGAGCCCGGCCACCGTGCCGGGCTTTTTCTTTTCGTACGTTTCGGGTCCGCGCAGCCCTCGGGTCGCCTTTTTAGCGGGGGATTACCCGGATGTTTTTGCTGCGTGCCCGATGTCATCGGGCTAACATATCCTTCTCCGGAACGGATGAGCTGAGTCGGCTCCGTACCGTGTCCTGCAGGTGACACTGCCAGTATTTCGCATTTGTGGCGCCCGGGACTGTGGAGAAGTCGAACAATGGGCACAGCGTTCAGGATTTAGGCGAGACGAGCCCCGCTCCTTTGGCAGCCCCTTGATTTTCTCCATCCGGAATTGCAAATCCGGAGGTGGAAAAAGACAGAACGGATGATGATGAACGACGCCGCTCGAAAGATTGCAGCCGTTGCTCCGTCGGAGCAGCACTACCGCGAAGCACCCAACAATATCGAAGCCGAGCAGGCGCTTCTCGGCGCCATCCTGATGAACAACGACGCCTATTACCGGGTGTCGGACTTTCTGAAGCCGATCCATCTTTACGAACCGCTGCACAGGAAGATCTTCGAAGTCGCCGGCGACATCATCCGCATGGGCAAGATCGCCAATCCGGTGACGATTAAGACCTTTCTGAAGGCCGACGAGAAAGTCGGCGACATGACGGTTTCGCAATATCTGGCAAGCCTCGTCAGCAATGCCGTCACTGTCATCAATGCCGAGGATTACGGCCGGGCGATCTATGATCTCGCCCTGCGCCGGGCGCTGATCACAATCGGCGAGGATGTCGTCAACATCGCCTACGACGCGCCGCTTGACATGCCGCCGCAGTCGCAGATCGAGGATACCGAGCGCCGGCTGTTCGAGCTCGCCGAAAACGGCCGCTACGACGGCGGCTTCCAGTCCTTCAACGACGCCGTCGCGCTCGCCATCGACATGGCGGCGGTCGCCAAGGAACGCGACGGCGGCCTTTCCGGTATTTCTACCGGCATCCATTCGCTCGATGCGAAGATGGGCGGCCTGCAGCGTTCGGACTTGATCATTCTCGCCGGGCGTCCCGGCATGGGCAAGACCTCGCTTGCCACCAACATCGCCTATAACATCGCTGCCGCCTATGAGGGCGAGGTGCAGCCGGACGGCAGCATGAAAGCCAAGAACGGCGGCGTCGTCGGGTTCTACTCGCTCGAAATGTCGTCCGAACAGCTCGCCACCCGTATCATCTCGGAGCAGACGGAAGTCTCCTCCTCGAAGATCCGCCGCGGCGACATCAACGATGCCGATTTCGAAAAGCTCGTCGCCTGCTCGATGATGATGCAGAAGGTGCCGCTCTATATCGACCAGACCGGCGGCATCTCCATCGCTCAGCTTTCAGCGCGGGCGCGCCGCCTCAAGCGCCAGCGCGGCCTCGACGTGCTCGTGGTCGACTACGTGCAGCTGATGACCGGCTCGGGCAAATCAAGCGACAACCGCGTCCAGGAAATCACCCAGATCACCACCGGCCTCAAGGCGCTCGGCAAGGAACTCAATGTTCCGATCATCGCGCTGTCGCAGCTCTCGCGTCAGGTCGAAAGCCGCGACGACAAGCGTCCGCAGCTCTCCGACCTTCGCGAATCTGGTTCGATCGAACAGGATGCCGACGTCGTGCTCTTCGTGTTCCGCGAGGAGTATTACGTCAAGAACCAGGAGCCGCGCGATCCTCACGACCCGAAATATCCGGAATGGGAAGCGCTGTTCGACAAGGTGAAGGGTACGGCCGACGTCATCATCGCCAAGCAGCGCCACGGGCCGACAGGCACGGTGAAGCTCGCCTTCCAGGCGGAATTCACCCGCTTTGCCGATCTCGCAGATCCTTCCTTCATCCAGTATGAGGAACATTGACGCGCTTTCCCGCGTCGATTTTCTTCAGAGTCCAGCAGCCCGCAACAGTGCGACCGTTGCGACGCCAACCACGACGCTTGCAAGCATCGGCAGGCGGCGCGCGGCGATCGCGGTTGCCGCGCATGCCAGCGTCTCCGCCCAGCCGGTCGCAAAGGCTGTCGGGGCGATGACGGCCATCAGCACGGCCGGCGGAATGGCTTCGATTGCCGTTCTCCGGCGCTCATCGATCTCGACATGCCGGATCAGGACGAGACCGCTGATGCGGGTAAAGACTGTTGCGGCTGCCATCGCGAGGATGGCGATGAGGATATCGAAATGCAGCGTCATGCCGCCTGCTCCCGCGCCTTGCCCTGCCAGAGGGCCATTGCCAGCCCAGCCAGCGCCCCGGCGGCGATATACCAGACCCCTGGCACGAAATGGTGGACAGCAACGGAAGCGGCACCGCTTGCGGCAAGCACGGCGCCGGTTTCCGGCCCTTTCCAGAAGCCCATGACCAGCACGACGAAGACGGCCGGAAAGGCGAAGTCGAGGCCGATGACGGCCGGATTGCCGAGAAAGACGCCGAGCAGTGCGCCTGTCAGCGAGGAACCGACCCAAGCGAGGTAAAAGGGCGTGACGATGCCGGCATACCAGGCGGGCCTCAGCCGCGTGCTGCCGGCCCGGAATTCCGCCATGGCCCAGAGCTCATCGGCAAGAAAGAGCATGGCGATATAGCGTTTGATGCCCGAGAAGGACTGCATCTTCGTGCCGATCGACGCGCTCATCAGCATGTGGCGGATGTTGACCAGCAGGGCTGCGAAGCCAATGCCGATCCAGCTTGCCGGATGTGTCCAGATGTCCATCGCCACGAATTGCGAGCCGCCTGCAAAGACAAGTGCGCTCATCAGCGTCGATTCCAGCGGGGAAAGGCCCTTCGTGGCCGCGACTGCACCGAAGACTAGGCCGATCGGCAAGACGGCGACGACGAGCGGAAAGATGGCACGCATTCCGGCAAAAAATTCGCCAAGACGAAATTCGCCGGATGGCCGGCTGTGCTGCAACATGGCAACCTCCTGATTAAGATCGCGGAGGGTTAGCCCAGGCCGCCACGGCTGTATTGAACGAAAGTGATCAGCCCAGGCGGAACTGGCCGGGCGTCACGCCCGTGCGTGCCTTGAAGTGCCGAGTAAAGTGCGCCTGATCGGCAAAACCGCATTCCAGCGCGATGTCGGCTGGCATGCGACCCTGCCGCAGCAGCCGCCGGGCCACCTGCACCCGCCGATCCGTCAGGAAGGCGTGCGGTGTGATGTGATATTCCTTGCGGAAGGCGCGGATGAGATGAGCCCGGCTCAATCCCGCCACTTCGGCCAGTTCCTTGAGGCCAACATCGAGGTCGAAATTCTCGATCAGGTATTCGCGAGCGCGGGCGACGGCGCTTCGCTCCTTGGTATCGACAGGCACGACAATCGTGCTGCCGTGACGCGCAAAGATCGCCGCCAGCACCGAGAACATTCCTTCATCTGACTCGAGAGCGCCTGCGCCGCTCTCCAGCGTTCGGTGAGCGGCATGAAAGGCATTGGCGAGCTCGGGATCGCGTGGAAGCGCGCCGGAAAAAGAGGGCGTCGCATGGAAGGCCTTGCCGGTGACATCCTCCAGAATATCGACGAACAGCTTCGTGTCGGGATAGATCATGCGGTAGCGGTAGCCGTTACCGCCCGGAGCGCCGTCATGGATGACACCGGGGTCGATCAAATAAAGATCGCCGGGCCCGGTTTCCTCCCGCCTGCCGCTGAGGGTGGCGATCTGGGTGCCGCTTTCTATCGCGCCGATGCTGAACGTATCATGCGCATGCGGCGCATATTCATGGGTGAGAAAAGTGGCGCTCAGGCATTCCATGTCGCGGAAGCGGCTATCCCGCCAGAAGCGGGCCGATTCCACATTGGCCAGCGGCATGGCTTCCGCCGCCTCTTTCTGCGATACATTCTGCATCCAATAGAATTAGCGCGAAAGCCTGCATGCGTCTTGAACAAAAGTGATCGTACAAGAAGCAAAGGGTGATATGTGACCGCCTGCGCTTTTCCTTGGCCACAATGCTCTCTAGACTGAGCGGGACGGTTCCTTCCATTTCCTCACGGCGATTCATGACAGATTTTCCTATCCCCTCCGATGATGATGATCTTTTCACTTCCGCAGGCCTGCGGCTGACCGTTGATCTCAGTGCGCTCACGGAAAACTGGCGCGACATGGCGCGCCGCTCGGGTGCAGCGCGCGCCGCAGCCGTCGTCAAGGCGGACGCCTACGGCACGGGCATCGAGGACGTCGGCGAAGCGCTCTATCTCGCAGGCGCCCGGGATTTCTTCGTCGCGACCGTCGATGAGGGCGTCACCCTTCGCCTCTATGCGCCGGAGGCACGCATCTTCGTGCTCTCGGGCATATGGCCGGGCACGGAACGGCGGTTCTTCGACAATGATCTCGTACCGGTGATTTCCTCCGACGAGCAGTTCGCCTTCTGGATGGCGGTGCTTGCCGATTACGGCGATTACCCCTGCGCCCTGCATGTCGATACCGGCTTCAATCGGCTCGGGCTGCACATCGACGACGCTATCGCGCTTGCCGACGACGTCTCGCGGCCGGCCAGTTTTGCGCCGGTGCTGGTCATGAGCCACCTCGCCTGCGGCGACGATCCCAGCCATGCGATGAACCGACAGCAACTCGAATCATTCCGTAGGGTTACGGCCGTCTATGAAGGCATCGATTCAAGTCTTGCCGCCTCGGCCGGCATCTTTCTCGGCGAGGATTATCATTTCGACCTGACCCGGCCGGGCATCGCGCTCTATGGCGGCGAGGCGGTCAGTGGCATGGCGAACCCTATGCGGCCGGTCGCGACCGCGGAAGCACGCATCATCCAGGTGCGCACCGTCGAGGCCGGCGAGACCGTCAGCTACGGCAGGGCACTGCAGCTTTGCCGCAGAAGCCGGCTGGCAATCGCGTCTGCCGGTTATGCGGACGGTTACATGCGCAGCCTATCGAGCGCCGGCGTGCCGCTGCGCCAGGCTCTGCCGCAGGGCGGGCAAGGCTTCATCGCCGGACACAAGGTGCCGGTTGCCGGCCGGATCACTATGGACCTGACGATCTTCGATATCACCGACCTGCCCGAGAACGCCGTGCGCGCCGGCGATTATGTCGAGCTGTTCGGAACGAACATGCCCCTCGACGACGTGGCACGGGCGGCGGGCACGATTGGCTACGAGATCCTCACCAGCATGGGGCTGCGCCACGAACGGCGCTACGTCGCCGAGGAATAGGCCTACGGTCATCGACTGCTGAGGGCAAGACGCACACCGAGCGCCACGAAAAGCGCGCCGAGGCTGCGATCGAGCCATCGTCCGATTTTCGCATTACGCCTGAGCGCATCGGCAAGGCGTCCTCCGAGAAGCACGAGCGGCGGTTCTATGAAGGCGGCGACGGCGATGATGAGTCCGCCGTGCAGCATCAGCTGCGCCCATGCCGGCCCTGCCCCCTCGACGACGAATTGCGGCAGGAATGCCAGGAAGAATATCGCCACTTTCGGATTGAGCAGCGACACCAATATCCCTTGCCGATAGATCCTTGCGGCCGCCATTTCCTCACCAGTCGCGTTCATCGGGCCGTTGTCGCCGCCGCGCAGAGCCTGAATACCCAGCCAGACGAGATAGGCAGCACCGAGCCATTTGACCGCAGAGAACGCCAGGGCAGAGGCGGCGAGCACGGCGGAAAGACCCAGTGCCGCCATCAGAACGTGCAGGCAGGCGCCTGACCAGACGCCGAACAATGCGGAAAAACCGGCGCGTTTCCCGCCTCTCATCGTATGGCCGAGGATGAAGGCGATGTCCGGGCCTGGCGAGAGGTTGAGCAAAATCGCCGCCGACAGAAATGCAAGCCAGTGCGCGAGCGAGTAGTCGAACATCTTCACCGTTCCTGATGATCAGAGGCGAAAAGCATAGGCACCGCTAGGGCTGATGGGGAAATCATTAGTTTTGATCCATTGCGATAGCCATTATCTCGGACACGACAATGATTCGGTGAAGCTTTCGACGGCTTCATTTGTGGAACGCGACTGAAAGAAAGATTGATGGCGAAGGCGAGGACACAGTTCATCTGCCAGAATTGCGGCGCGGTTCACAACCGCTGGGCCGGCAAATGCGATAATTGCGGCGAGTGGAATACGATCGTCGAGGAAGACCCGATGGGCGGCATCGGCTCCGGTCCCGGCAAGACGCCGAAGAAGGGCCGGCCGGTGGCTCTGACGGCGCTGTCGGGTGAGATCGAGGAGGCGCCGCGCATCCATACCGGCATGTCGGAACTCGACCGCGCGCTTGGCGGCGGTTTCGTGCGCGGCTCGGCGGTGCTGATCGGCGGCGATCCCGGCATCGGCAAATCGACGCTGCTGATGCAGGCAGCCGCCGCCCTTGCCCGGCGCGGCCATAAGATCATCTATGTCTCCGGCGAGGAGGCGGTGGCGCAGGTCCGCCTGCGAGCGCAGCGGCTTGCCGCCGCCGATACCGACGTGATGCTGGCGGCCGAAACCAATGTCGAGGATATTCTGGCAACGCTTGCCGAGGGTAAACGCCCCGATCTCGTCATCATCGATTCAATCCAGACCCTGTGGAGCGAACTGGCGGAGTCCGCGCCGGGAACGGTGACGCAGGTGCGCACCGGCGTGCAGTCGATGATCCGCTTCGCCAAGCAGACGGGTGCGGCCATGGTGCTCGTCGGGCATGTGACCAAGGACGGGCAGATCGCCGGGCCGCGCGTCGTCGAACACATGGTCGATGCCGTGCTTTATTTCGAAGGCGACCGCGGCCATCACTACCGAATCCTGCGCACGGTCAAGAACCGCTTCGGCCCGACCGACGAAATCGGCGTCTTCGAAATGTCCGACAGAGGGCTACGCGAGGTCGCCAATCCCTCCGAACTCTTCCTCGGCGAGCGCAACGAGAAATCACCTGGCGCTGCCGTCTTCGCGGGCATGGAGGGCACCCGCCCGGTGCTCGTCGAAGTGCAGGCGCTGGTGGCGCCGACATCGCTTGGAACGCCGCGGCGCGCCGTGGTCGGCTGGGATTCAGCCCGGCTGTCGATGATCCTGGCGGTGCTGGAGGCCCATTGCGGCGTCAGGCTCGGCCAGCACGACGTCTATCTCAACATTGCCGGCGGCTACCGCATCTCCGAACCGGCGGCCGATCTCGCCGTCGCCTCGGCGCTGGTTTCGTCGCTTGCCGGTATTGCCCTTCCCGCCGATTGCGTCTATTTCGGCGAAGTCAGCCTGTCGGGCGCCATCCGGCCGGTTGCGCACACCGCCCAGCGCCTCAAGGAAGCCGAGAAGCTGGGCTTTTCCGCTGCGCTGCTTCCTTCCGCCTCCGCCGAGCTGCCGAAGGGCTCCGGCGGGCGATGGAGCGAGGTCGAAAGCCTGCCGGATCTGGTTGCGCGCATCGCCGGGTCCAAGGGAGCGCTGCGTGTGGAAGACGAGGTTTGATCCTTTCATTGCCGCGAATGGTAATGTTATAGGAGGCACACGATAAGGCCGACACGGCCGCCGAGCGGCAGTCCTGGAGTTGAATTTTCATGCCCATTACGATTTTCGACGGTATTGTCATCGGCGTCGTGCTCTTCTCCGCCGTGCTGGCAATGGTCCGCGGTTTCTCGCGCGAGATCCTTTCGATCGCGAGCTGGGGCGGTTCGGCCGCCGCCGCCTACTACCTCTATCCGTACCTGCTGCCCTATGCGAAGAAGTACACCGATGACGATCGCATCGCGATCGCCGGTTCGGCCGCCGTCGTCTTCCTGATCGCGCTCATCGTCATTTCCTTCATCACCATGAAGATTGCCGATTTCATCATCGACAGCCGCATCGGCGCTCTCGACCGCACCCTCGGCTTCCTGTTCGGCGCGGCCCGCGGCCTGCTGCTGATGGTCGTTGCCGTCGCCTTCTGGAACTGGCTGGTCGATGTCGACCACCGGCCGGCCTGGGTCAACGAGGCCAAGTCGAAGCCCTTCCTGGATTCGATGGTCGTGAAGCTGAAGGCGGTGCTGCCGGAGCAGTTTGCCCAGATGATACAGGCAAGCTTCCGTGATAAGATGCAGCCGGCACAGGGCAGCGAAGGCGCCACGCCGCCGGCGGCCGATCAAGCGCCGGCGGACGACGCGCCCGCAGGCGGCGCGCAGCAGCCGGCGAATTGACACAGTGTTCAGCAGCTTGACTCGCCTCGCGGCAATTGCCATTTGAGCGGGACGTGAAATAAGGGTCCGGCCGGGCATTCCAGCTCCGCCGGACCTAAGCCGTTTCAGAGCCCGCTGAACGGGCTTTGAAAGCAGATGTCGTTCAGCACGAAGCTCTCGGAAACCTGTGAGATTTCCGGTATCGTGCTATTGGTAATGCCGATCCATTCTTGTGAGAGCAGAGGCCCGCAGAAATGAACCAGTCCCATTCCTTCCCAATCGACGATCCGCTCGACGGAGATACGCTGCATGAGGAATGCGGCGTTTTCGGAATTCTGGGACATCCCGATGCCGCAACTCTCACAGCTCTCGGCCTGCACGCCCTGCAGCACCGCGGACAGGAGGCAGCCGGCATCGTCTCCTTCGATGGCAAGCGCTTCTATCAGGAACGCCATATGGGGCTGGTGGGAGACCACTATACCAATCCAATGACGCTGGCCCGCCTGCCCGGCAGCATAGCGATCGGCCACACACGCTATTCCACGACAGGCGAAGTAGCGATGCGCAACGTGCAGCCGCTGTTTGCTGAACTGGAAGAAGGCGGCATCGCCATCGCCCATAACGGCAATTTCACCAATGGCCTGACGCTGCGCCGCCAGATCATCGCCACCGGCGCCATCTGTCAGTCGACATCCGATACCGAAGTCGTCCTGCATCTCATCGCCCGCTCGCGCCATGCTTCCACATCCGACCGCTTCATCGACGCCATCCGCCAGATGGAAGGCGGCTATTCGATGCTTGCCATGACCCGCACGAAACTGATTGCCGCGCGCGATCCCACCGGCATCCGCCCGCTTGTCATGGGCGAACTCGACGGCAAGCCGATCTTCTGCTCGGAAACCTGCGCGCTCGACATCATCGGCGCCAAGTTCATCCGCGATGTCGAAAACGGCGAGGTCATCATCTGCGAAATCCAGACTGACGGCTCGATCAGCATCGATGCCCGCAAGCCCAGCAAGCCGCAGCCGGAGCGCCTCTGCCTGTTCGAATATGTCTATTTCGCCCGTCCCGATTCGGTCGTCGGCGGCCGCAACGTCTATACGACGCGCAAGAACATGGGCATGAACCTCGCCAAGGAATCGCCTGTCGATGCCGATGTCGTCGTGCCGGTGCCGGATGGCGGCACGCCCGCGGCTCTCGGCTATGCGCAGGAAAGCGGCATCCCCTTCGAATACGGCATCATCCGCAACCACTATGTCGGACGCACCTTCATCGAGCCGACCCAGCAGATCCGCGCCTTTGGAGTCAAGCTGAAGCATTCCGCCAACCGGGCGATGATCGAAGGCAAGCGCGTCGTGCTGGTCGACGATTCCATCGTGCGCGGCACGACGTCGCTGAAGATCGTGCAGATGATCCGCGAGGCCGGTGCGCGCGAAGTCCATATTCGCGTCGCAAGCCCGATGATCTTCTTCCCGGATTTTTACGGGATCGATACCCCCGACGCCGACAAGCTGCTGGCAAACCAGTACGCCGATGTCGAAGCCATGGCCAAATATATCGGGGCGGATTCGCTTGCCTTCCTGTCGATCAACGGACTTTACCGCGCCGTCGGCGGCGAGGACCGCAATCCGGCCCGCCCGCAGTTCACGGACCACTACTTCACCGGTGACTATCCGACCCGCCTGCTCGACAAGAACGGCGAGTCCATGGGCAACAAGCTTTCGATGCTTGCCAGCAACGGCTGAGCCGCTGCCGCTTTGACTTTCGCTTCCGAGGGGCCTATTGCGCCCCTCACCTTTGCAAGCAAATCCGGAACCGGACAGATGAACATCAATCTTGAGGGCAGGATCGCACTCGTCACCGGTGCGTCGCGCGGCATCGGCTACTTCACAGCCCTGGAACTTGCCAAAGTCGGCGCCCATGTGATCGCCTGCGCACGCACGGTCGGCGGACTCGAGGATCTCGACGATGCGATCAAAGCCGTCGGCGGCAGTGCGACGCTCGTGCCCTTCGACCTTGCCGATATGAATGCGATCGACGCACTCGGCGGCTCGATCTTCGAGCGCTGGGGCAAGCTCGATATCCTCGTTGCCAATGCCGGCGTGCTCGGTGTCATTTCGCCGATTGGCCATATCGAGGCGAAGGTGTTCGAGAAGGTGATGACGATCAACGTGACGGCGACATGGCGGCTGATCCGGTCGGTCGATCCGCTGCTCGCCCGCTCGGATGCCGGCCGCGCCGTAATCCTGTCTTCTGGCGCCGCCCACAAATGCCGTCCCTTCTGGGGCGCCTATTCCGCATCAAAAGCCGCTGTTGAGGCGCTGGCCCGAACCTGGGCCGGCGAGACGCAGTCGACGCCACTGCGTATCACCAGCGTCGATCCGGGCGCGACCCGCACGGCGATGCGGGCGCAGGCTGTGCCCGGCGAAGATCCGCAGACGCTCCCGCATCCCTCCGAGGTCGCCAAGGCGATCCTGCCGCTGGTCGGTCCCGGTGTGACAGAGACTGGCAAGCTGTTCATCCTGCGCGAGAACAAACTCGTCGACTACCGCCTGCCGGAATAAACAGACGCTTCAGTTCGCGGCAACAGCCGGGAACAGATGTGCGAACCCTGTTTCGGCGGGGCATAGGACATTGAGGTCCACCGCTCCCCGGATGCCGTTCACAGCGCCGTTGTCGGCAAATTGCCAGACCGACCAACGACTGCAGCCTACCTGCGTCGGCTCCTTGAGCACGCTTCGCAGCCAAAGGTAATGCTCGGGGAAGCGAGCCTCGTTGCCCTTCAGATACTGATCGAAAAATTCCTGCGTGACGTAGAAGATCGGCTTTTCCGGAAAGATCGCTTTCAGCTCGGTAACGAAGGCTTTGACCTCCGTCACCATTTCCTCGACCGTCGGGACCTTGTTGCAATTGCCGACGAATTCCAAATCGATGGCGATCGGAAGTGTTCGCGGCGCCTTCGGCACCGTCGCCAGGACATTCTGCGCCTGGTCCTTGCCCGGGCGGCAGAAGGTGAAGAAATGGTAGGCGCCTCTCACCAGCCCTGCATCTCCGGCACGTTGCCAGTTCTCGGCGAACCTGGAATCCTTGTGATCGCCGCCTTCGGTCGCCTTCATGATTGCAAAACGCACGTTCGGCTGGGCGGCCACCGTCTTCCAATCAATGTCGCCCTGGTGATGGCTGACATCGATGCCTTGGATCGGATAACGCGACAAGGTCGGATTGTTGAAGCGAAGCATGCCGAAATCGTATGCGAAATATGCGGCCGCGACCACCAGAATTGCAGCCGCACCGATCGTCCTTCGAACAACGCTTCCCACTCATTCCTCCCGTATTTTCAGCAGCTTCCGAACCGGCTATACGCGATTTGCGCCACGAAAATGGCAGACGAGCCTCAGGGGATGCAGCGCACCGGATAGGTCGCTCGAGTTGCCGCCGATCCTCCCCTCCCCCTCTTGACCAAACGCCATTCCCGCGCCATAAAACGCGGCATGAAAACGGTTATCTGCATTATCTGCGGAAAGATTATTCGCTAGCGCACGCGCTGGCCTGGCCGTTTTCGTCTCCCCAATTGTCAAGATGCGAAACGCCCCGGCCTGCCGGTCGCGATTTTTCTGATCGTGCATTTGGGAGAGTGAAATGGGCGGCACGCCGGAACTGAAGCTGTACAACACGCTGACGCGGGAGAAATCGGTTTTCAAGCCGATCGATGCCGAGAACGTCCGCATGTATGTGTGCGGCCCGACGGTCTATGATTTCGCCCATATCGGCAATGCCCGCCCGGTCATCGTCTTCGACGTGCTGTTCCGGCTGCTGCGCCATCTCTATGGCGAAGATCAAGTCACCTATGCCCGCAACATCACCGACGTCGACGACAAGATCAATGCGCGGGCGCTGAGAGATCATCCCGGCCTGCCGCTCAACGATGCGATCCGCGCGGTCACCGAAAAGACCGAGACGCAGTTTCACGCCGATGTCGCCGAACTCGGCTGCCTGGAGCCGAATGTCGAGCCGCGCGCCACCGATAATATCGCGGAGATGATCCAACTCATCGACAAGCTGATCGGCAACGGGCACGCCTATGTGGCGGCAGGCGAAGTGCTGTTCGACACCAAATCCATGGCCGATTACGGTCAGCTTTCGAAGCGGCCGCTCGACGAGCAGCAGGCCGGCGCCCGCGTCGCCGTCGACGCGCACAAGAAGAATCCGGGCGATTTCGTGCTCTGGAAACTGTCGAGCCACAACGAGCCCGGCTGGGAGAGCCCCTGGGGCCGCGGCCGGCCGGGCTGGCATATCGAGTGCTCCGCGATGAGCAGGCGTTATCTCGGCGATGTCTTCGACATTCACGGTGGCGGACTGGACCTGATCTTCCCGCATCATGAAAACGAGATCGCCCAATCGCGCTGCGCCCACGGGACCGAGGTGATGGCGAATGTCTGGATGCACAACGGCTTCGTTCAGGTCGAAGGCCGCAAGATGTCGAAGTCGGAGGGCAATTTCGTCACCATCCACGATCTGCTCCACACGGAAACCTTCGGCGGCCGCAAATGGCCGGGCGAGGTGCTGCGCCTTGCCATGCTGATGACGCACTACCGCGAACCAATCGATTTCTCGATCAAGCGGTTGGAAGAGGCCGAACGCCTGCTCGCCAAATGGCCGACCTTGGAGGCCGGCGATGCCGCAGCCGATGACAGCGTGCTGAACGCGCTGGCCGATGACCTGAATACCGTCGCCGCCGTGCAGGCGCTGCATGCGCTGGCGCAATCCGGCAACGATACCGTCTTCGCCGCAAGTGCGGCGCTCCTCGGGGTGCAGCCGAAGAAAGTCGAAATCGACGAAGCCTTCGCAGCGGCGGTCGATGCGCTGGTCGCCATGCGCCTCGAAATGCTGAAGGCGAAGAACTTCGTCGAGGCCGACAAAATACGCGACGACTTGGCCGCAAAGGGCATCCAGTTGAAGGACGGCAAGGATCCGGCAACGGGCGAGCGGGTGACGACGTGGGAGGTCAAGCGGTAGGATGGATTGGGTGGTAGAGGGGGGTGTAGCCCAGAGCGAGAGGCTAAATATGTCGCATACACCAGTCCCGCCGCAACGGCGGGCGAATGCCAAGCGTATGCGCAAGGCTATGACTGATGCCGAACTAAAGCTCTGGAACGAACTTCGCGCCCATCGCCTAATGGGTCTTGGCTTTCGCAGGCAGTTGCCGATTGCGGGCTATATCGTCGATTTCGCATGCCCCAGCCATCGGCTTGTCGTGGAGGTAGACGGCTCGCAGCATGCCATTGCCGAAAATGCCTTCTACGACGACATCAGGACTGAGCGCCTGAAGGCAGATGGCTGGACCGTCCTGCGCTTCTGGAATGACGATATTCTCCGGGATCTGGACAATGTATGCAGCCATATCATCCGCACCATCGGAAAGGACCTGCCATGACCACCTACTCGGGCGGATGCCAGTGCGGCGCGATCCGCTTTCGCGTCAGCGGCGACCTCAAGGATTCGTCGATCTGTCATTGCCGCATGTGCCAGAAGGCGTTCGGAGCCTATTATGCACCGCTGGTCTCGGTGCGCGTCGCCGATTTCGAATGGACGCGGGGGGAGCGCAAAAGGTTTCGCTCGTCGAATTTCGTCGAGCGTGGTTTCTGCGGCGATTGCGGCACGCCACTGACCTATGAAGCCCCGGATGGGATGGCGATTGCGGCGGGCGCGTTCGACGATCCGTCGCAGCTGCCGCCGACCGTTCAATGGGGTTTGGAAGGCAAGATCGACTTCGTCGATCATCTGCACGAACTGCCGGGAGAACGGACCGAGGCGGATCTGACGGCGGGCTCCTTCCTGCACGAACTGATTTCCTATCAGCACCCCGACCACGACACGCAGGTCTGGCCGCCGGAGGAGCGCACTTGATGCACGAGACGAGACAGACCGGCGGGTGCCAGTGCGGCGCGGTTCGTTATCGCGCGCTGGGCGAACTCGGTTATCCCCATATCTGTCACTGCCGCATGTGCCAGAAGGCGGCCGGCAATTATTTCCTGCCGCTTGCAGCGGCCAAGCGCGAGCATTTCGAACTGACGCGCGGCGATCCCAAGTGGTTCCGCTCCTCCGATCTCGTCCGGCGCGGCTTCTGCGGCGATTGCGGCACACCGCTGTTCTACGATATTCCCGAAGAGGATTTCATCAACATCGCGCTCGGCTCGCTTGATGATCCCGATGCGGTCAGGCCCGTTATGCAATCCAACACTGGCCGCAAGATGTCCTGGTTCCATGCCATCGACGGGCTGCCGGTGGAGGCCGAGCCAGATACGCACGACCGCGAGAACGCGATCGCCGCAAGCAATCATCAGCACCCGGATCACGACACTTCCCATTGGCCACGGAGAATTCCATGACGGATAAGATCAGGACAGGCGGATGCCAATGCGGCGCCGTGCGCTTCCGCATATCAGGCCAGTTGGGACGGCCCTCGATCTGCCATTGCCGCATGTGCCAGAAGCAGTTCGGCGGCTTCTTCTCCGCACTCGTCACCGCACCCGAAGAAGGTATGGAGTGGACACGCGGCGAACCGAGCTACTTTCAATCCTCGGTCAATATCGACCGCGGCTTCTGCAGCAATTGCGGCACGCCGATGACCTATCGTCATCCGGGCGGACTGGAGCTTGCGATCGGCACCTTCGATGACCGCAGCGATCTCGCACCGCAGATCCAGGTCAATTATGACGCCCGACTGCCATGGGTCGAGACGATATTCGATGCGCCCGTGCACAAAGACCCGGATTTCTATGCCCGACAGGAGGCGATTATCTCCTTTCAGCATCCCGATCACGACACCCAGGCCTGGCCCGCAAAAGGCGTGAAAATATGACCGAAATCCTGCGCACGCTCTATCCCGAAATCGAAGCCTATGCCTCCGGCCATCTCGATGTCGGCGACGGCCATGTGATCTACTGGGAAAGGTCGGGAACGCCCGGCGCCAAACCCGCGGTCTTCCTGCATGGCGGCCCGGGGGGCGGCATCTCGCCTTCCCACCGCCGGCTTTTCGATCCCGCACTCTACGATGTCATGCTGTTCGACCAACGCGGCTGCGGCAAGTCGACACCGCATGCCGAACTGAATGCCAACACCACCTGGCACCTCGTCGCCGATATCGAGCGCCTGCGCGAAATGGCCGGCGTCGAGAAATGGCAGGTGTTCGGCGGCTCCTGGGGCTCGACGCTGGCGCTCGCCTATGCCGAGACCCATCCCGAGCGCGTGTCCGAGCTCATCCTGCGCGGCATCTACACGCTGACCAAAGCGGAGCTCGATTGGTACTACCAGTTCGGCGTGTCGGAAATGTTCCCCGACAAGTGGGAGCGTTTCGTCGCTCCCATTCCCCCGGAAGAGCGGCATGAGATGATGCATGCCTATCATCGCCGTCTGACTCACGAGGACAGGAACGTGCGCCTTCAAGCCGCGCAGGCCTGGAGCATCTGGGAAGGCGAAACGATCACGCTGCTGCCGGAACCGTCGACCAGCGGCAAATTCGAAGAGCCGGAATTCGCTTATGCATTCGCCCGCATCGAGAACCATTTCTTCGTCAATGCCGGCTGGATGGACGAGGGACAACTGATCCGCGATGCCGGCAGGCTCAGGGATATCCCGGGCGTGATCGTGCATGGGCGCTACGACATGCCCTGCCCTGCCAAATATGCCTGGCTGCTGCACAAGGCCTGGCCGAAGGCGGAGTTCCACCTGATCGAAGGTGCGGGCCATGCCTATTCGGAGCTGGGAATTCTCGATCGGCTGATTCGGGCGACGGATAAGTTCGCCGGGAAGCCGGACTGATCATTTGGGGCAGCCCCTCACCCTAGCCCTTTCCCCGCTCGCGGGGAGACGGGACGTGCCCCGCGATACGGTGCGGCATTCCCCTTCTCCCCGTCAGAACGGGGAGAAGGTGGCGGCAGCCGGATGAGGGGCAGCATCCGCAGTACAACAACACCCGCTCGCCGGGAGGAAACGACATGAAAGAACGCATCTACCTCTTCGACACGACCCTCCGGGACGGGCAGCAGACGCCCGGGATCGACTTTTCCGTCGAGGACAAGATTGCGATCGCCGCCATGCTCGACGAGTTCGGCCTCGATTACGTCGAAGGCGGATATCCCGGCGCCAACCCGACGGACACCGCCTTCTTCAGCGAGAAGCGCACCCGTCAGGCAACCTTCGTCGCCTTCGGCATGACGAAGCGGGCAGGCGTTTCGGTCTCGAACGATCCCGGCATCGCCGGGCTGCTGCAGGCCAAAAGCGACGCCATCTGTTTCGTCGCCAAGAGCTGGGACTATCATGTCGCCGTGGCGCTCGGCTGCACCAACGAGGAAAATCTCGAATCCATCGCCGAAAGCGTCAAGGCGGCGGTCGGCGCAGGCAAGGAGGCGATCGTCGACTGCGAACATTTCTTCGACGGCTTCAAGGCCAATCCGGCCTATGCGATCGCCTGCGCGAAGACGGCCTATGAAAGCGGTGCTCGCTGGGTCGTGCTCTGCGACACCAATGGAGGGACGCAGCCGCCGGAGGTGCGCGCCATTGTCGAGGCAGTGATCGCGGCCGGCGTGCCCGGCCGCTGTCTCGGCATTCACGCTCACAACGATACCGGCCAGGCCGTTGCTAATTCGCTTGCTGCCGTTGAAGCCGGCGTCCGGCAGATCCAGGGCACCTTGAACGGCATCGGCGAGCGCTGCGGCAATGCGAATCTGGTGACGCTGATCCCTACCCTGGCGCTGAAGAGCGCCTACAACACCCGTTTCGAAACGGCGATCGACGAGGAGAGGCTGCTCAACCTCACCCGGCTCTCGCACGCCTTCGATGAGCTCCTCAACCGCTCGCCGGATCACCAGATGCCTTATGTCGGCGCCTCTGCCTTCGCCACCAAGGCCGGCATTCATGCTTCCGCTCTGCTGAAAGATCCTCGCACCTACGAACACGTGCCGCCGGAAAGCGTGGGCAATTTCCGCAAGGTCATGGTCTCGGACCAGGGCGGCAAGGCGAACTTCATCAATGCGCTGAAGCGGCGCGGCATTATCGTCGCCAAGGACGATCCGAAGCTGGATCTCCTGATCTCGATCGTCAAAGATCGTGAATCGATCGGCTATGCCTATGAGGGCGCGGATGCGAGCTTCGAACTCTTGGCGCACCGCACGCTCGGCACGATCCCGGAATTTTTCACCATCGAAGGCTTCCGCGTGATGATCGAGCGCCGCTTCGACAGTCTTGGCCGTGTGAAGATCGTCTCGGAGGCGGTGGTCAAAATCACCATCGATGGCCAGACGCTGATGTCGGTCGCCGACGCCGAGGGTCCGGTCAACGCGCTCGACCTGGCGCTACGCAAGGATTTCGGAAAGTACCAGCACGAGATCGACGATCTGGTTCTCGCCGATTTCAAGGTGCGCATCCTCAATGGCGGCACGGCGGCAATCACCCGCGTGCTGATCGAATCCACCGACAGCGACGGTGTGCGCTGGTGGACGGTCGGTGTCTCCGAGAACATCATCGACGCTTCGTTCCAGGCGCTGATGGATTCCGTCATCTACAAGCTGATGAAGAACCGGCAGCTGGCGGGGAAGATCGCGGCGGAATAAGTCTGTGCCGCCGGGATTCGTCTATCGCTCGGGTTTTCGCTTCAAATCCTCTCAGCCTTCATTCAACGAAATGAATTGGCCTATTCACGGTGCTTAAGCTAGGCCGGATCAGAAGAAGAACAAACATGGAAACACCCGATGTCGACCGATGCATCCGTTCCACTGGCCAAGAACGAAGATAGTCCACGCGGTTTCGCCTTCGCGCTGACAGCCTATCTGCTCTGGGGCTTCCTGCCCTTCTACATGAAGGCGGTGGCGCATATTCCGCCGGCCGAAGTCATTGCCCACCGCATCGTCTGGTCGCTGCCGTTGGCCGGCATCGTGTTGGTCGTGCTCGGACGCACGGCGGACATCCGCGCAGCGTTGCGCTCGCCGCGCATGCTGGCGATGGGGGCCCTGACCGCATCGCTGATCACCGTCAACTGGGGCACCTATGTCTGGGCGATCGGCGCCGGCCATTCGCTTGATGCAGCACTAGGCTATTTCATCAATCCGCTGTTCAGCATTTTCCTCGGTGCGGTGCTGCTCAAGGAAAAGCTGCAGCCGCTGCAGATGGCAGCGATCGCGCTTGCGGCACTTGCCGTCGCCATTCTGGCCCTGGACAGTGGCGGCATCCCCTGGGTGGCGCTGACGCTTGCGATCAGCTGGGGTTTTTATGCCTTGCTGCGCAAGACGCTGCCGCTCGGACCCAATCAGGGCTTCTTCCTCGAGGTTCTGATCCTCAGCGGCCCCGCCCTCGTCTACATCCTCTATCTCGAATACGGCAACGGACTCGGCCATTTCTACCGTACCGGCCTTGCCGATACGACCCTACTTCTCGGCTGCGGTGTCATCACCGCCGTGCCGCTGATGATCTATGCCAACGGCGCCAAGCTCCTGAAGCTCTCGACGATCGGCATCATGCAGTATATCGCGCCGACGATGATCTTCCTGATCGCTGTCTTCGCGTTTCATGAGCCGCTCGGCACGGCGCGGATGATCGCCTTCCCGCTGATCTGGGCGGGGCTGTTCCTCTATAGCTGGTCGATGCTGAAGGGAAGCCGCGGGCGCTAAACGCGCCCGCCGCCTACATCTTCGAAATTACCTCGTCCTCGCCGTCGCGATCGGCCGCAAGCTGGGCTGCCTGGGCCATGATCGCCGGAATGATGCCGGCGACGTCGTCGACGACGAGCGGCTGCACCCGATGAGCGGTGTGCAGGAAGCCTTCTTCAGTCATATGGCGCATCAGTTCCATCATCGGATCCCAGAAACCGTTGATATTGGCAAAGACCATCGGCTTTTCATGGCGGCCGAGCTGCGCCCAGGTCATGATCTCGACGATCTCCTCCAGCGTGCCGATGCCGCCGGGCAGCGCGACGAAGGCATCGGAACGCTCGAACATCGTATGTTTGCGCGCGTGCATGTCAGGGGTTACAATAAGTTCGTTGAGCTGACCGAGCGAATGGCGAGTCGCTTCCATATCGATCAGGAATTCCGGGATGATGCCCGTGACCTGACCGCCGCCTGAAAGCACCCCGCTTGCAACCGCGCCCATGATGCCTTTGGTACCTCCGCCATAGACGAGGCGCAGGCCGTATTCGGCGATCTCTCTTCCGAGAGCCCGCCCGGCCGCCATATGGGAAGGATCGCGTCCAGGCCTTGAGCCGCAGTAAACGCAGATGGATCGAATCGATACAGATTGTTCGGTCATACGGCAAAACAACTATTCCATTTCAATGCAGTCAAGAAAATTGACTGAAAAGCAGCGTGCCGAGCTTGCGAAATTGCGTTGAATGCTTGTGAAAAGCATCGGAAATCGCTAGCAATTTCGGTTACTACGGCAAATTGCCGCCTTGGGAGACATAATGATGAAGAACCGTGCCGGCTTGCTGGCCCTTGCAGTGCTCGTAATCGCAATCCTACTGATGGTATTCTTCGTCATGCCGCGCATCGGCAGCGATGCATCCAAAGTCGGCGACGCCATCAACCAGGCGGGCACGGAGCTCAAGAACACGGTTAACGAAGCGGCAAAAACATCACGCTCTGCCGTGGCCGACTCGGCTGGGGTGGTCGATCAGGTCAGACGCCTTTCGGCAGACGCCGGCGTGGCGCTCGGCGAGCTGAAGGCGCTGTTTGCGGACGGCAAAGGCCCGGCCATCGATGTCTTCACGGCCGCCAAGACCAAGGCCGTCAACGCGCTCACCGCACTTGTCGGCTTCACCGTTCCCGAGGGCATCGATCCCGCAACACAAGCCATTGCCGCCAAGGCTAAGGAAGGCGGCGCCAGGGCACTTGCCATCGTGCAATCGCTGCCGGAAAATATGGCGGATGCGCCTGCCGCGATTGCCAGGGCCGAAGCTGCGCTGACCGGTGCGCCCGAACCAGCCTCTGCCGCGACCCCGGCGGCCGCAAATGCCGGCCCGAAACTTCCGGCCTTCGACGTCCTGCGCGTCGAGCCTGATGGATCGACCGTCATCGCCGGCTCCGCCGAGCCGAACGGCAAGCTCGAAGTGCTCGACGGCGAAAAGGTAGTGACAACGGCCAACGTCGGTCCGAGCGGGGATTTCGCGGCCGTCCTCGACGATCCGCTCCCGGCCGGCGACCACCAGCTCGTGCTCAAGGTAACGGACAAGGATGGCAAGACCGCGCTTTCCGAAGAAGTCGCCACCATTTCCGTGCCGAAGGACGGCAATGCCGCCAATCTGCTCGCCATGGTCTCCAAGCCCGGCGCGGCGAGCCGCATCATCACGGCGCCGACAGGGGACACCGAAGTCGCCGACGCCTCCAATCCGTTAGCGCCGGCTGCGGACAAGCCGTCAACTGGCGAGACCGCTGCAGCCGACGCGCCTGCCGCAACAGCAGCGCCGACCGGTGAGCTGGCGCTGCAGACGCCTGGTCTGGCCGACGCATCCGCCGCCGGCACAGATGCAACACCGTCCGTTCCAGGTGCTGGCGAAACCGACAAGGCCACCGCGCCCGATGTGATGGTCAACGCCGTCGAGATCGAGGGCAACAAGATCTTCATTGCCGGCACGGCGCGCGCCAACGCCAAGGTCCTCGGCTATGCCGACGACAGCCTTGTCGGCCAGGACACGGCCGGTCCCGACGGCCATTTCGTCATCGATGGCGTCGCGGCGCTGTCGGTCGGCGATCATAGGATTCGCGTCGACGTCGTCGATCCCGCGGGCAAGGTGATCGTGCGGGCCGCAGTGAACTTCAATCGCCCGGCGGGCGACCAGGTGCGGGTTGCCGCTCAAGCCGGCCCCGCCGATGCAAATGGTGCTGCCTCGATGGTGCCGCTCGACGAGGGTGAACTCGGCAAGCTCAAGGCCGAAGCCGGCAAGGCGTTCGGGCTCTTGAAGGGGCTGTTTGCCGGTGGCCAGCTGCCCGGCGCCGAACAGCTGGCGGCGGCGCGCTCAGCAACGGAATTCGCGCTGCGCTCTGTCGCAGACTTCCGCCCGGCGGCGGATGCGTCCGACAGCTTCAAGCAAGCCTCAGGCGCCTCCTCGCAGACCGCCGCCAAGGCGCTGAAACTGCTGCAGGATCTGCCGAAGGACGCAAAATCGGTCGGCGCCGGGCTCGACGGACTTGGTGCAATCATCGGTGAATTGACCGACACGCCCGCACCGGCCGCGCCCGCCGCAAAAGATACTGCGAGCAATCAGCCGAAGACGATCGAGCAGGCACCGCTGACGGCAAACAATGCGGCGGTCATCATCCGCCGCGGCGATACGTTGTGGCAGATCTCCCGCCGGACCTATGGGCTCGGCGTGCGTTATACGACGATCTACATCGCCAACGAGGACAAGATCATCGACCCGGATCGTATCCGTCCCGGGCAGATTTTCGGCCTGCCGAAGGACGCGCTGCCGAACGCCGAGGAGCTGCACCGCAAGCGGCTCTCCAAGCAGCACCTCTGAAAGGCCGCTCCTTAAGCGCAACGCGAGTTGATGAAGCCGGGCAGGAGAAACGCCCGGCCTCACTTTTCCCGGCCCCCGCACGTGTTGTATTCCTCGGCCCGACGCCCTATCTGCCGGTGGCGGTTCGGGATTCAGGTAAGCGCTTCAGGTGCGCCCCTGCCCCCGCCTTGCCGGACATCGAAGAAAATCATCCGGACTGGAGACACGGCATGGCAAACGGCAAGACAGTCTCGGAATCCCACCTGCTGCGGACGCTTTTCAACCTCTGGCCCTATATGTGGCCGGCCGGGCGAACTGACCTCAAGATGCGGGTCGTCTGGGCGTCGGTCTATCTGCTGATTTCCAAGTTCGTCCTGCTGCTCGTCCCCTACTTCTTCAAATGGTCCACCGATGCGCTGAACGGCAGGATGGACCTCGCCGGCACGGTACCGCCGCTGCTTGCCGGCGCCGTAGCCCTTGTCATTGCCTATAACGTCACCCGGTTGATCCAGCTCGGCCTCAACCAGTTGCGCGACGCGCTCTTTGCCAGCGTCGGGCAACATGCGGTGCGCCAGCTCGCCTATAAGACCTTCGTGCACATGCACGAGCTGTCGCTGCGCTTCCATCTGGAGCGAAAGACCGGCGGCCTATCACGCATCATCGAGCGCGGCACCAAGGGCATCGAGACGATCGTGCGCTTCACGATCCTCAATTCCGTTCCGACCGTGATCGAATTCCTGCTGACGGCGGTTATCTTCTGGTGGGGCTACGGCTTTTCCTATCTTGCGGTCACCGCCTTCACCGTCTGGGCCTATATCTGGTTCACGATCCGTGCATCCGACTGGCGCATCGCCATCCGCCGCTCGATGAACGACAGCGACACCGACGCCAACACCAAGGCGATCGACTCTCTCCTCAATTTCGAAACCGTCAAATATTTCGGCAATGAGGAAATGGAGGCCAAACGCTTCGACAAGTCGATGGAGCGCTACGAGAAAGCGGCGACCGATGTCTGGACCTCGCTCGGCTGGCTGAACTTCGGCCAGGGCGTCATTTTCGGCATCGGCACGACCATCATGCTGGTGCTTTCGGCGCTGGCGGTGCAGCGCGGCGAGCAGACGGTCGGTGACTTCGTCTTCGTCAATTCGATGCTGCTGCAGCTTTCCGTGCCGCTCAATTTCATCGGTTTCGTCTACCGGGAAATCCGGCAGGGCCTAACCGATATCGAGCAGATGTTCGATTTGCTCGAGGTGAAGGCCGAGGTCAAGGACGCCCCCGACGCTGCCGAGCTTCGAATCCGCCAGGGCGCGATCTCCTTCAAGGATGTGCACTTCGCTTACGATCCGGCCCGTCCGATCCTGAAAGGCATTTCTTTCGATGTGCCGGCCGGCAAGACGATCGCCGTCGTCGGGCCGTCGGGCGCCGGCAAATCGACGCTGTCGCGCCTGCTCTATCGTTTCTACGATATCCAGAGCGGCGCTATCACCATCGATGGCGAGGATATCCGCACGGTGACGCAGAAAAGCCTGCGATCGGCGATCGGCATGGTGCCGCAGGATACCGTGCTGTTCAACGACACGGTCGCCTACAATATCCGCTACGGCCGCACATCGGCGAGCGATGGCGAGGTGTTTGCAGCCGCCGAGGTGGCGCAGATCGCCCATTTCATCGAGGCGCTGCCCGAAGGCTTCGAGACCAAGGTCGGCGAGCGCGGGCTCAAGCTTTCCGGCGGCGAGAAACAGCGTGTGGCGATCGCCCGCACCATCCTCAAGGCGCCGCCGATCCTGATCCTCGATGAGGCGACGTCGGCGCTCGACACGACGACCGAACGGGAAATCCAGACCGCCCTCGACGTGGTTTCGAAGAATAGGACGACCTTGGTCATCGCCCACCGGCTCTCGACCGTCATCGGCGCCGACGAGATCATCGTGCTCAAAAGCGGCGAGATCGCCGAGCGCGGCACCCATGCAGCCCTCCTCGAAAGGAACGGCCTCTATGCTTCGATGTGGAACCGCCAGCGCGAGGCGACGCAGGCCGAAGAGCATCTGAAGCAGGTGCGCGAAAGCGACGAGATGGGCGTGATCACCCGGCTTGCCCCGGCAAGCTGAAGCGGGAGGCGGTAGCGTTGCCAGCCACTAACGTAAAGGTGAAATTGTTGAAACGATCTCCAGCAATCGTTTTTTTTGCGGCAAGGCTTTATAGGCTGCTCGTGTCTTTCCGAACCTTCAGGATACGGTCTATAAGACCCCATTCAAGCGCTTCCTCCGCCGTCATGAAGCGATCGCGATCCATCCCGCGTTCAAAGTCTTCGTAGGAACGTCCGCAATGCTCCGCGTAGAGCCGTGTCATGCGTTGCTTGGTCTTTAGAATCTCCTCGGCATGAATCAGCATGTCGGAAGCCTGCCCTTGAAAGCCGCCGGAGGGCTGGTGAATGAGGATGCTGGCATTGGGCAATGCAGCTCTTTCGCCGGGTTCGCCTGCCATCAGCAGGAACGATCCCATTGAACGGGCTGTCCCCATGCAAAGTGTATGAACCGGCGCACGGATGAAGCGCATGGTGTCGTACATGGCCAGGCCGCTGGTCACGGCGCCGCCCGGCGAATTGATATAGAGGTTAATGGGCTTTTTGGGGTTTTCCGCTTCCAGAAACAGCAGTTGCGCACAGACGAGCGCCGACACGGTATCGTTCACCTCGCCATTGAGGAAGATAATCCGCTCCCGCAGAAGCCTGGAATAGATGTCAAAGGATCGCTCCCCCCGGCCGGACTGTTCTATGACCATAGGGACGAGTTGCATCGCTTCACGCATCGGCGATCCTCCTGACTTTCAGAATTTAAGGGGGAGGCTCGCCGTGTCAGGCGGCGAGCATGAGGGGCGGGCTGTTGCTGTTCGCCGACGCTCTTGCCACTCCACCGAATCTTGCGTCTGTCAGTTCGTGGACGATCCGGAGGCAGGTGCCGCCGGTGGCATTCGGGGTGATGGTGAACGTAACGGTGCTTTCGAGGAATGGCGGGTTATCGTCACGCAGCTTGTAGCGAACTTCGTGGCCGGGGGTGACGGTGATTGCATCGGGATCAGCCAATGCTGCCTTCGGCAACCACCTTTCCCGAAGTTCGGGAATGGTGACGGCACGCCAGACCTTCTGCGGCGGATCGCGCAAGTCAAACTGCAACTCGACGCCGCTATCCTGCTCCTTGGTCATCCCTTCGCTCATTGATCCATGTCCTTCAGCAAGACTTTGAGTGCTGCGATACGCTCCGGCCAATAGGCGCGGTATTTTGTGAGCCATTGGGCGATGAGAGCCAACCCATCGGGATCGACCTCGTAATTCACGAAACGTCCCTGTCGCTCTTCCCTCACGAGCTTTGCACTGCGCAGAACTGCGAGGTGTTGCGACATTGCCGGCTGGCTAATCCCCATGCCCTCGCGCAAGGCAGTAGCGTTCATGCTCCCTCCCGCCAGCTTCTCAAAGATCGCACGGCGGGTCGGGTCTGCCAAAGCTCGGAAGAAGTCATTCTCGATCATGCGAACACATAAGCACATACTTATGTGATTCGCAAGCTACTTCGAGGCAGCTTTCTGTTGCTGGTAGCGTTACCGGCTTTTGTTGTTCAGAACCACGACGGCGGAACCACGGTCAGGGTCGCAGCATTGCTCAGGAGCTGGTTTTTCGCTAACCAGCAAAAAACGACAACGCAAGGAGACCGGCAGCCATGAGCCTGTTCAACACGGTTCGCAACACGATCGTGCCCGTGCACAAGGAGGGTTACCCCTTCGTCGCCGCCTTCTTCGTCGCATCGCTGGTGCTGGGCTGGATCTTCAAGCCGCTCTTCTGGATCGGCATGATCTTCACGCTCTGGTGCGCCTATTTCTTCCGTGATCCCGAGCGCGTGACGCCGCAGGACGACGATCTCGTGATCTCTCCCGCCGACGGCAAGGTCTCGGCGATCCAGATGGTGACCCCGCCGGCAGAGCTCGACCTCGGCTCCGAGCCGATGCTGCGCATCTCGGTCTTCATGAACGTCTTCAACTGCCATGTGAACCGGGCGCCGATGCGTGGTCGCATCGTCAGCATCAATTACCGCTCCGGCAGCTTCGTTAACGCCGAACTCGACAAGGCGAGCGAGGACAACGAGCGCAACGGACTGGTGATCGAAACACGGCACGGCCAGATCGGCGTCGTGCAGATCGCCGGCCTCGTGGCGCGGCGTATCCTCTGCTGGGCAAACACCAACGAGCCGCTGGACGCCGGCGAACGTTTCGGACTGATCCGCTTCGGTTCGCGGCTCGACGTATTCTTGCCTGCCGGTGCGGCGCCACGAGTCTCGCTCGGTCAGACGGCGATTGCCGGGGAAACGGTCATCGCTGAATTCGCCTCGGCCAAGGGTCCGGTCATCAGCCGCCGCAGCTAAGGCGCGGAACCTCCGAGCCCTTGCCGGAATTGCTCTAGGAACGATTGGAACGCGACATGGAAACACCCTTTCCGCCTTTCGAGCCAAACGGGCCGGATGATTCCGCCCGCGGTCCGCGCCTGCGCGAGATTCCGTTCCGCCTCGTCTTTCCGAATCTCATCACCATTTTGGCGATCTGCGCCGGGTTGACGGGCATCCGGCTCGCTTTCGAGAACCGTTACGAGCTCGCCGTCGCGATGGTGCTGCTCGCCGCCTTCCTCGACGGCATCGACGGGCGCGTGGCGCGGCTGATGAAGGCGACCTCGAAATTCGGCGCGCAGATGGATTCGCTTGCCGATATCGTCAATTTCGGCGTCGCGCCCGCGCTCGTCGTTTACGTTTTTGCCCTCGATCAGGCTCGTTCGCTCGGCTGGATCGCCGCCTTGATCTATGCGATTGCCGCCGGGCTTCGCCTTGCCCGCTTCAATGTCATGGCCGAGCGCGAAAACAAGGCGAGCTGGCAATCGGAATATTTCGTCGGAGTGCCAGCGCCGGCCGGCGCCATGCTGGTGCTGCTGCCAGTCTATCTCGGCTTCCTCGGTCTGGCGACGGACCGCACCTTCGCCTATCTCTCGTCGATCTACACCGTCGCCATCGCCTTCCTGCTGATCAGCCGGCTGCCGGTCTGGTCGGGCAAGTCGGAAGGCAACCGCTTGCGGCGTGATCTGGTGCTGCCGATGATGCTCGGCGTCGTGCTCTATGTGGCTCTGCTGATGAGCTACACCTGGGAGGTGATGGTCTTTACCGTTGCCGCCTATCTCATATCGCTCCCCTTCGGCGCACGCAGGTGGCGGCGGAAATACGGGACCCTGACGATCGAGGAACCTGGCGTCGGCGACGACGATATCGGCCGGCACATCTGACCTGCGCGCGCTTCCGGATTCTCCGGGCCACGGAATTGCATCTCTCCCTGTTGTCAACTGTTCCCGGATATACGCCCACGTTTTCCCGGGGAAAACCGCTCTGCGGTTTTTATGGAACCGCTCCCTTCAGTAAGTATTAACCAACGTAGGCTTCAGTTAAGCCTCGCGAATTATGGTGGGCGTTCACAAATCCTGATAAGCGACGCCGCCGTTTTGTCGCTATTTCTGACCAAACAGCAAAATACAAAATACCCAGGGAAGCAACACGCAAGGAGAGTATCGTGACTTCGAAGAAGAGCATTACCGGCGAACAACAGGCGGCCAAGCCAGACCTCGCCGCCAACTATCGCCCGGTCGGCTTGAAGGCCGTTGCCGCGGCATCGCTGATGACAAAGAACAAGCCGGACGGCGTCAAGAAATCCGCTTGAGGCGCCGAGCTTCGAACGGCACATCCGCGCTTCACGTTTTGCGGCATGCCGTCATCCCAAGACTGCGGCATGCTTTGTTGACATGCCTCCGGCATTGCGGGTGAGCCGAACAGACCGCAGTACCGGAAGTGCCTACGTCGTTTTAGAAAAAACTCAGCTGGCCGTGATCCGGCCTTTGTTTCGCAGGCGCCTCAGGCGGTCTTTCGACGACAACCGGCTCTTGCAGGTCCGGCCCCATATTGGCAACCTTGTTGACCTTGTCGGAAATCGGGATCGCCTCGAAGAAATCGCCCTGAGCAGGCTGCATCAGGTCGACCACCTCGCGCGGTTCCTGCGTCTTGCAATCGAGCCAGCGCGAGAAGTCCTCCGGTTTGATGACGACAGGCATGCGATCGTGGATCGCGGAGATGCCCGCATTGGCTGACGTCGTCAGGATCGCACCGGTATCGACCTCCGAGCCATCGGCCGAGGACCATGTCTCCATCAGCCCGGCAAAGGCGACGACCCCGCCCCGGCGCGGCCTGATCCAATAGGCCTGCGGTTTGCCGCCGCTCTCCTTGGAGGGGCGATGCCATTCGTAAAAACCTGAGGCCGGAATAAGCACGCGGCGATGACGGATCGCCGCTCGAAACGAGGCCTTGCCGATCGCGGTCTCGGCGCGCGCGTTGATCAGCAGCGGGAAATCCCTCGGATCCTTGACCCAACCCGGCGTGAAGCCCCATCGCACGAGAACGGCGCGACGATCGGGCAGATTGCTGCCCCGCTCCCGGCCCTCGCCTGCCATGACCACGAGGATCGGCTGCGTCGGGGCGATGTTGTAGCGCGCCGGGAAGTCCTCGAGATCGAGACCGGAGAAGAAGTCGCGCAGGTCGGCGCTGGAACTTGTCAGGGCGAAACGTCCACACATTGTCCTGTCTTTGCAGCCGGCCCGAGTCCGGTCAAGGCGCGTTGCATGCTTTTGCGTGACGGTTTCAGGCGCGCGGCGCAAAGAGGATGACGCTCGCCCCGGCAAGGCAGATCAGTCCGCCGCCGATATCATAACGATCGGGCACCCGGCCTTCGATCAGCCACAGCCAGGAGAGCGAAGCAAGAATGTAGATGCCGCCACAGGCTGCGAAGGTTCGACCGGCGGCATCGCTCGGCACCAGCGTTAGAAGCCAGGCGAAAAGCGCAAGCGAGATCATGCCCGGCGCCAGCCACCAGATCGGCTTCTCAAGCTTGAGCCACGCCCAGAAGGCGAAGCAGCCGGCGATCTCGAAAACGGCGGCAAACGCGTAAATGCTATAGGTCACGCAAAGCCCTTTCGAATATTTTTTGCCTCCTTGTTGCACGGATGTCGATATTTCGCGAACCGCTGCGCAATTTTTTGGGGCTTGTCTTGGGAGCTATCCCACAGGAAAATCGGGCCGTCCCGCAGCCGCGATCCGCAATCATCAGCCCGTCAGATCGAATAGGCCGTCACAGCAAGAGCAGCCATGACCTCCACCGCTAAAGCCGCCTCCTCCGCCATTCTCGAACGCGACGGGCGATTCCTTCTGGTATTGCGACGCAACCCGCCCTCTGCCGACATGTATGCCTTTCCCGGCGGCCGCGCCGAGCCGGGCGAAACGCCGGAGCAGACCGCGCTGCGCGAGTTCCGCGAGGAAACCGGCATCTCGGCGCACAATCCGCGGCTGTTCTCTACCTATGATCTCAAGACGCATGGGCCGGATGGCAGCATCAGGAGCCATTTCTTCCTGTCAGTCTTTTGCGTCGACGCCGACCGGGAAATGGTGGCGGAAGCCGCCGACGATGCGGCGGCGCTCGGCTGGTATACGGTAGAGGAGATCCGGCGACTGCCTGTGCCGCAAAGCGTGCTCGAATGCGCGGAACGGCTGGCGGGCGGTGAATAGAAGTGGAAACTTTCAGACGCGCCTTGTTGCCGTCACGCTCAACGTATCAAGTGGAAGCATGATTCCCGTTCGACGCGTTGTCCTGTCCCTGCTCGTGCTTGCCGGGCCCACCATGGCTCAGGGTAAAAATACGGCGCCTGCGCAGGAGGAGATTGCGCCGCCGGTCGCGGCCGTGCCCGTGCCCTATGACGACAAGCTGGCGCGGCTCGCCGAAGTGCTGGGTTCGGTGCATTATCTGAGGACGCTCTGCAAGGCGGCGGGCGGCGATGAGTGGCGGGAAGGCATGAAGCAGCTGCTCGATTCGGAGACGGGTAACGAGCCGCAGCGCAAGGAAAGGTTGACCGCGGCCTTCAATCGCGGGTATCGCGCCTTCGCCTCCGTCTATACGGATTGCACCCCGGCGGCCATCGTGGCAGAAGAGCGCTACCGTAACGAAGGTGCAACACTCGCCACAGAAATTACCTCGCGCTTTGGAAATTGACATTTAATTAACCTGTTTTCGCATGCGGACGTGTCGTTTTGGGAAAAGGCTGTTAGTGTTATTAACGGTGCAGTAAGACATGAGAAGTTCTGAGGAAAAGACAATGGAAGCAAGCCTCAACGACATCGACGACATGATCGTCCACGAAAAGATGCAGGCGGCTCTGGAGTACCAGAACGAGGCTTGGGCCGACGGCATGGCCGATGGGATCGAGCCGGAGATCATAGCTGATGCCGCCATCGCGCATGCCCTGCGCGAAACCATCCGATTGCACGGGGAAAACAGCGCCGAAGCTCTGCTCGATTCGCTGCGCGACCGTATGCTTGCCGGCGAATTCTCCGCCAACCGCACCCTGCAATAAATATTCAGAGAGTTCGATGCCCATCGGTAAAGAGAAAGTTTCGCGAATTCGGCTCGCGCCGGTGTTGCTTGCGTTCAGCCTTGCCGCCGGCAACGCCTTCCTCGCGCCCTCGGCCTATGCGCTTTCCGAACTCCATAAGATCCCCGGCCAAGCCCCCAACGAGGCGCCGCCCGCACAGGGAAGTGCTGAGGGGCAGAACCAGCCCCAGGGCACCACCCCCGGCGTTCCCATGGCCGAGCCGCTGGTCAACAGCCAGAACAGTGAGGGCGTCGACAAGACGCCGGGCGCCCAGGACGCATCCAAGCCGGTCGAGGTAATTTACGACATCAACAAGGCGCCCGAGCCGGTTCGCAAAATGCGCCAACAGATTGTCGAGGCCGCCGCCTCCGGCGATCTCGAACGGTTGCGACCGCTGATGGGCACCGGCAAAGACCAGACGCAGGTGACGGTGGGTGAAGCAACCGACGACCCGATCGGCACGCTGAAAGATCTCTCCGGCGATCCCGACGGAGATGAAATTCTAGCCATCATGCTCGATATCGTCTCGACCGGTTTCGTTCATGTCGGCCAAGGCACAGCCGACGATATGTATGTCTGGCCCTATTTCGCCGAGAAGGATCTGAAGTCGCTGACACCGCCGGAACGGGTCGAGCTGTTGCGCATCGTGACCGCCGGCGACCTTTCCGACATGCAGGAATTCGGTGGCTATAATTTCTACCGCCTCGGCATTACGCCTGACGGCAAGTGGAAGTTCTTCACAGCGGGCGACTGACGCCGCCTCGCATGCGCCTTCCGCATGTCGCATGACCTTGCGATCCACTCCACGAAGTCATACCTCTGAGCGACGACCAACGCGACAGGTTCCGCCATGCCAGCCGTATTCCTGAAAGACCGCTCACTGCTCTCCGTCGGCGGCGCGGACGCCCAATCTTTCCTGCAGAACCTGATCACCACCGATATTGTTTCGCTTGCGCCCGATGAGGCGCGGCCTGGAGCACTGCTGACGCCGCAGGGGAAGATCCTGTTCGACTTCATGGTCTGGCGGGACTGCAACGGCTACCTGATTGAAACGGATGCGGCCCAGCTCGAAGGGCTGGCGAAGCGGCTGACGATGTACAGGCTGCGGGCCGCCGTTACGCTTACGCCTCAGCCTGAGAATGGCATTACCGTTTGCTGGGGCGAGGATGCCGATCGCATCGGAGGTGCCCGAGACAGCCGCTTCGCCAAGGCAGGTGTCCCGCTGCGCCGCCGGGCAGGAAAGCATGGCGATGATGCGCCGTCACTCTATGAGAGCTTGCGCATCCGCCACGGTATCGTCACCTCGGGATCCGACTTTGCCCTGCAGGACGCCTTCCCGCATGACGTGCTGATGGATCTGAACGGCGGCCTCTCCTTCAAGAAAGGCTGCTATGTCGGCCAGGAGGTCGTCTCGCGCATGCAGCACCGCGGCACTGCGCGCCGGCGCGTTGTCACCGTGTCCGCCGCTACGGCCTTGCCTCTAGCGGGCACGGAGATCACCGCCGCCGGCAAGCCGGTGGGGACACTCGGTTCGGTCGAGGGCGGCAGCGGGCTTGCGATCGTGCGAATCGACCGCGCCGGTGCTGCAATGGCGGAAGGCACGCCGCTGCTTGCCGGCCAAACGCCGGTTTCTCTCGCCCTGCCGCAATGGTCCGGCCTTGTCTTTCCCACCAGCGCAGACGAGGCCAGCGCGTGACGGCCAAAGCTCCGCGTGCCTGGCAACGCATGCTGTCCGGGCGCAGGCTCGACCTGCTCGACCCCTCGCCGCTCGATGTCGAACTCGCCGATATCGCCCATGGTCTCGCGCGCGTAGCACGCTGGAACGGCCAGACATCGGGCGATCATGCCTTTTCGGTGGCGCAGCACAGCCTCGTCGTCGAAGATATTTTCCGCCGTTTCAACAATGCGCGGCCGGAGGAATGTCTGATGGCGCTGCTCCATGACGCGCCTGAATATGTGATCGGCGACATGATCTCACCGTTCAAATCCGTGGTCGGCGGCGGCTATAAGGCGGTGGAAATGCGGCTGGAGGCCGCCGTGCACCTGCGCTTCGGCCTGCCGCCTCACCCATCGCGCGATCTCAAGGACCGGATCAAGAAGGCCGACACGATCGCGGCCTATTTCGAGGCGACGGTACTTGCCGGCTTCACGCCCGCCGAAGCGCAGAAATTCTTCGGCCAGCCGCGCGGCATCAGCAAGGAGATGTTGCTGATCGAACCCTTGCCGGCGCTGGAAGCCCAGCGGCTGTTCTGCGAGCGCTTTGCGGCGATCGAGGCCGAGCGGGGGATGGTATCGTGAGCTTCATCGTCGTGTCGCCGCTCTCGCGCATCGCCGAAATGGCGGTGCGCCACAAGGCGCGTGACATGATCAGCCTGATCGCCAAAGAACAGGCCTTTCATCGGCCGGGTGTGATCGCGCCCGATCGTCACCTGACGCTTTCGATGAACGACATCACCTTCAAGGGCACAGGCGGTCTCGTGGCGCCTGACGAAACGCATGTACAGGCGATCATCGAGTTTGCCGCATCGTGGCGGCAGGAGACCCCGCTGCTCATCCATTGCTGGATGGGCGTGTCGCGATCACCGGCCGCGGCACTCATCGCCGCTCTGTCGATCGCGCCGGATCAGGACGAGGAAGAGCTTGTCCGTCGGCTGCGCGCCGCTTCACCTTTCGCAACTCCGAACACCCGGCTAATCGAGATCGGTGACACCTTGCTTAGCCGCGGCGGCCGGCTGGTTGCGGCGGTAAGGGCGATCGGGCGTGGCGCCGATGCGGACGGCAATGCGCCCTTCCTGCTGGCGATCCGGAACCCTGCCTGCGGTTGACGCTGCTGGCGTCTGCTCCATCTTGGCCTCGACCCCGCAATAGCCACAGGGCCAGATCATGGAACAACAAGCAGCCGATGTCCTTCTCGCCACCCGCACGGCACTCAGCCAGGCAAGCGCACTTGCAGTCCAATATTCCTTCTCCATTCTCGGGGCGTTGATCCTGCTCGTCATCGGCTGGACGCTGGCCGGCTTTGTCAGCCGCTGGGCCTATGAGGGCCTGTCACGCATCCATGGCATCGACGAGACACTGGCGCGATTCTTCACCAATGTGGTGCGTTATGCGCTTCTGATTCTGGTGTTCATCACCGTGCTCGGCCAATTCGGCGTCCAGACCGCCTCGATCATCGCCGCCCTCGGCGCAGCCGGCCTGGCGATTGGGCTGGCGCTGCAAGGGACACTGCAGAATATCGCGGCCGGCATCATGCTCCTGATCCTCAGGCCGTTTCGGGTCGGCGAATATATTGAAACCAGCAGCGTGGCCGGCACGGTGCGCGAGGTCGGATTGTTTGCGACAGAACTCAGAACCGGCGACGGGCTCTATCGGCTGGCGCCAAATTCAACGCTGTGGAACACGCCGATAACCAACTTCAGCCGTGAGCCTACGCGGCAGAACGACCTGAAAATCAGCATTTCTCGTGAGGACGACCTCGATCAGGCAATGGAGACCTTGATGGGCATTGCCAAAGGCAACCCAAGGGTGCTGCCGTCACCGGCACCCAGCGTTTTCATCGACGCGCTCGGTGACAGCACGATATCGCTAACGCTACGCTACTGGGCAAAGACCGGTGACTGGTGGCAGGTCAGCCGCGACATGGTGAAGCGGGTAAAACTTGCCTTTGACGAAAAGGGCGATCCGGCCGCTGTGCGGGACGGTGGAAATTCCGCGCTGGGAAAAAGGTCTAACGGCACGGCGGCGGAAGAGCCAACACGGCAGTGAAACATTGCAGCGCGGGGCGATCGTCGGCCTATTCGACCACGCCGCAAGCAAGTCTTTCCCCGGCGCCACCGGAAGGCTGACTGCGATAATCGTCGGAATTGGCGTGCACCATCAATGCGCGGCCGCGAATGCCATCTTTCTTGCCATCGAGCGTGACCATGCCATCGAAGATCTGAGCTCTGAGCACGCCATCCTGTCCAACATACTGGTTGGGCATGTCGCCGGCATGCGGCCCCTTGGCGGCGAGAATGCCGTGTTCGGCAGAGCCCGGGTTGAAATGACTGCCTGCCGATTCGTAATGGCTTGCCGCGTCGCAGCGGCCGGTTTCGTGGACATGAAAGGCTACCCATTTATTCGCCGGCAGCCCCGATATCTCCACTTCGATTAGAACGCCGCCATTGGCGGCGGCCGTCAATTGGGCCCGACCATTTTCCTTGCCGTCCTCGCCGACGAAATTGGCGACCGCCGTCTGCTTGTCCTGGGCACTTGCCGGCAAGGCAAGGGCCAGCAGGCTCAGGGCGGCGATGATGCGCATGGCTTTCATGGAGATCTCCTTCCGTCCGGATGTCCTTCTGAACGTCTCAGCCCGGAAGGTGTTCCTCTGCGGAGCATCCAATGAGAAAAGCCGACCAACGGGCCGGCTTCAGATCACGTGAACGATGCTATCGTCAGGCGACGGCGTCGAAATCGAACTGGCCGTAGGTGTTGCGGTAGAGATCGTCGGATTGGCTGCCGGTCGCAGACGCGCTCTGCTGCAGCGGATAGGGCACGGCGATGCTGCTTGTCGTGCCGCTGTCGTGGGTATCCATCATCAGCGCAATCAGACTGCCGGAAAATTTGGGCTGAGTCTCGCTGCCCATGTCTTCCTCCAGGAGTTCCTTGATGATGCCTGGCTTCTCATCGGCGGCACGTTCGCCGCGGCTCAATACGCCGTCGCCGTTTAGATCTAGCCGTGAAAGTGTCGCAAGATACGCATATGACGTGTCTGAAACGAATGTGGTGCGGGTCATACAAACCTCCATTCACCGCCTTTTGCCGGTGGTGTTTGTACGCAATACGAGGTGGGAAATCACTGTTGACTCGGTGGTTAAACTGATTTGCGCAGTGCGTCAATAAGTTGTTAACTACTCGTTAACAATGGTTGACAGAAATTAATGGAGCGCGCTCGAACCGGGTTTCCGCTGCTGCCCGCCCCGGTATTCCAGTAATTTCCAATATGGAAAGCAACCTGTCTGACGACGTGCACCTCTGCTGCACTGCAACCGAATATTAATCCGCCCGCTCCAAAATAGTCAATCAGGCATTACCCGTACGTCACTCATAAAAATTGATTTCAATGGTTTCTCTGAGAAAGGTTTTCATGTCCGGTATTTTGAGGCACGTCCATCAGACGCGGACGGCTCTTGCTATTGCCGTCAGCCAAGATGCTTTCCCATGAAGGCTGAAGCGCTCTTCTGGCGGCAATGCACAGAGGCTGTCATGGCCGACGGATCAATTGACGCGCAGCGTCTGATGGAGCTGGTGATCGCAACCTACCGCGGCCATGAAAGCGACTATGATGCAATCGAGAGAAGTGCGGAAACCCTTCAAAAGGAAAACCAGACGCTGAGAGGGAATCTGTCGGCGCTCAGTCAAGCGTTCGACGGACAGAAAAAGCTCTTCGAGATCGTCCTGAACAACCTGCCGCTCGGCCTCAGCGTTTTCGACGCCGGCCAGCGGCTGACGCTTTACAATATCCGCTTCCCTCAGCTCTTCGGACTGACGCCGGAAGATATCGCCGCGGGCGCGACGATTGCCGAACTCATCGGCAAAATGCGCGGCAACGAAAGCACCGCCTCCAAAAGCGTCCGGCAGACAGCACGACCTTCCCTCGCCAAGGCAGAAAGCAGCAGCATCCGCCGACGCGAATGGCAGATGCATGATGGCCGCATCATTCAAAGCGTGGTGACCATCCTCTCCGACGGCAGCAGCATCGCCATTCATGCCGATATCACCGAGGATCGAAAGGCCGCCCAGCGCATCACCTATCTCGCCCATCACGATCCCCTGACGGGTCTTCCCAATCGGATGTATTTCCGCGAGCAGGTCGATGCGACGCTCGCCGAGCGCAAGCCGCACGAGCAGATCGCCCTTGTCCATCTCAATCTCGACCGCTTCAAATCGATCAACAACACGATCGGCGTATCGGTCGGCGACAAGATCCTGCAGCAGGTTGCGGAGCGCATCCGAGCTTCGGCTGGATCGGAAAACACGCTGGCGCGCCTCGGTTCGGACGAATTCGCTATCCTGCAGACGGGTAAGCAGCAGCCTAAAAACGTGACGGCGCTGGCCGACCAAATCCGCCGCGCGCTTTCCGAGCCATTCCTGAACGGCGAGAAGCAGGTGACGCTCAGCGTCTCCATGGGTATTGCAATCGCTCCTGAGAACGGCGGGGAAACCGATATCCTGCTGAAAAATGCCGGCGTGGCGCTGTCGCATGCCAAGGCGGACGGACGCAAGCGCGAGCGCTTCTTCACCGGCGAAATGGAAGCGCAAATGCAGTTGCGCCATGCGCTGGAGGCAGATCTTCGAGCCGCCGTCGAGAACGGGGAATTCGAGCTGCATTACCAGCCGCTTTACGATCTTGCCGAGCGGCGGATCTGCGGTTTCGAAGCGTTGATCCGCTGGAACCATCCGTTCCGAGGCCGAGTGCCGCCGATGGATTTCATTCCGCTTGCCGAGGAGGTCGGCCTCGTCGTCGATATCGGACGCTGGGTTTTACGCCAGGCCTGCAGGGATGCGGCCCAATGGCCGGAAAACATCAAGGTCGCAGTCAATGTTTCGGCGATCCAGTTCCGCAGCGGCAACCTGACGCAGGACGTCAGCGAAGCGCTTGCCGCCGCCGGGCTGTCGCCATCGCGGCTCGAACTGGAAATCACCGAGAGCGTGCTGATGGAAAACCTCAGCGAGGTGCTGCCGATCCTGCATGCCCTGAAGGACCGCGACATCCGCATCTCGATGGACGATTTCGGCACCGGATATTCTTCGCTGAGCTATCTCTCCAGCTTTCCCTTCGACAAGATCAAGATCGACAAATCCTTCGTCAACGACATCGTCGACAGCAAGGAAGCGCATGCGATCATGCGCGCGATCATCCTGCTCGGCGATGCGCTCGGCATGCGCGTCACCGTCGAAGGCGTCGAGACGGCGGCCCAGCTGACGCTGCTCGAAAGCGAGGAATGCGACGAGATCCAGGGCTATCACATCAGTCCGCCGCGCCCGATCCGTGACGTGCCCCATCTTCTCTCCCCGCCGCCGAAGAGCAGCGGCGCGACAGCCTTTCAGACGCTCGAGCGCTGACCTCCCTCGATTGCGACTCGCACGTTGAGCCGCTACAAACCGGCTTCGAGATCTCCGTTTTTCGTAGCGGCGTCTTCCTGTGAAGCTCCCTTTGCTTTCGGCCGGCGCTCTTCGACGTCTTTCTTCCGACAAGAGGTGGCACAATGTTCGAGGCCGAAGCCTTCTCCCCTCATGAAACGCTCGCAGCGGCGCTGATCGCACACGCCGCCGAAGGCGACGACGGCTCACACGATCTTGCCCATATCTTGCGCGTCTTCAGGAACGCCATGCGCATCCATGCGGGAGAAGGCGGAGATGGGCGCATCCTTTCCGCCGCCGTGCTGCTGCACGACTGCGTCGCCGTCGAGAAGAACTCACCCTTGCGGGCAAAAGCATCGGCCTTGGCGGCGGAAAAGGCTTCGGTGATCCTTTCCGAACTCGGCTGGAGCGAAGCGGATATCGAAGCCGCGGCCCACGCCATCACCGCTCACAGTTTTTCCGCCGGGGTGGCGCCGCAGACGCTCGAGGCGAAGATCCTGCAGGATGCCGACCGGCTGGACGCGATCGGCATGGTCGGCGTCGCACGCTGCTTTTATATCGGCGGACGAATGGGGTCAGGGCTCTACGATCCGCTCGACCCCGCGGCAACGAACCGGCCCTTCGACGACAAGCGTTATGCCATTGACCACTTCCAGACGAAGCTGTTCAAACTGGCGGAGGGATTCCAGACCGAGACCGGCCGCCGGATTGCGGCCGCGCGCGACAAGAGCCTGCGCGATTTTCTCGCGGCGTTCATGGATGAAATCTAGAGAACTATATCCAGGGAGAACGGCATGCGCATCAGCGACCTCTTCATATACCCGCTCAAGAGCGCTCGCGCCATTGCGCTGCCCGCCGCCGATATTGGCGCCGAGGGGCTTGCCGGCGACCGGCGGGCGATGATTACCGATTTGAACGGTCACTTCATCACCCAGCGCGAACTGCCGGACCTCGCGCGCATCGAGATCCGTCCGGAACCCGGCGCCTTTCGGCTGCTGATGCAGGGAAAGTCTGAGCTAGCGGTGCCTCCGCCTCGGCCTGAAGTCCGCATGGATGTGACCGTATGGAAATCGACCGTCAGCGCCGCGGTCGCCGATCCCGACAGCAACAGGCAGCTTTCCGAATGGCTCGGCCGCGAGGTGCGGCTGGTCTTCTTCGACGGGCAGGCACGGCGGACGGCGAACGCCGAATGGGCCGGCGAAGGCTCGCCCGTCACCTTTACCGACGGATACCAGATCCTGGTGACTACGACGGGCTCACTGAAGGCGCTGAATGCCGATCTCGCCGCGCATGGCGAAGGCAGCGTCGGAATGGAACGTTTCCGTCCGAACATCGTCATAGACATCGATGGGGCATGGCCGGAGGATCGCTGGGCGGCGATCGAAATATCAGGCGTTCGTTTCGATCTCGTCAAACCTTGCTCCCGCTGCATCATGACGACGCAGGACCAGTTGACCGGTTCACGCGAGGGGCCGAACCCGATGCCGGCCATGGGTCGCATCCGCATGTCTGCCGACCGGCGTGTGCCAGGGCCGCTCTTTGGCTGGAACGTCACGCCTCGCGGCAGCGGACGGATCGCCATCGGCGACGAGGTGAAGATCATCGAGGCGCGGCCGGAGGGCTGGGCGATGAAGGTTCGCGCACGAGAGTAGGTTGAATTGCGGAAGGGCTGAGGGCGCTTTGTCCCTTATACATCGCAACATTCTCCCTCATTGCTGTGACAGGCACAGGAATGAGGGAGCGTGGGGAGAGTTTCACCGTCTCTCACCCATGCCGAGTGCGGCGTCGATAGCCGCCATGACGTCAGCCGACAGCGGTCCCTTTTCCAGTGCGCCGGCATTTTCCTCCACCTGGCTGATGGTGCGGAAGCCCGGAATGGGGAAAGTGCGCGGCGACCTCGCCAGGAGCCAGGCGAGCGCCCCCTGTGTCAGCGTGCGGCCGCCTGACGTCAGGAGATCGCGGACGGCATCGAGCCTTGCGGCAAATTCCGGAGCCATGCGCCCGTCCTTGAAATAGACCATCCAGGGGAGTGCCGCGCCGCGGACATCCTTGGCGCCCACTACCTTGTCGGAGGTGAACTTGCCGGTGAGCAGCCCCATGGCCAGCGGACCGCGATTGATGGAAATCAGGCCCTTCCCTTCGATCACAGCGATCATCTCCGGCACCGGATCGAAGACGTTCATCGTATGCTGGACCGAGACAAAGCCGGCGCGGCCGGCATGGCGGGCGGCGCGATCGGGAAAATCGGTGCTCCAGCCGAATGCGTCGATCTTGCCTTCGGCTCGCAGCGCCTCCAGCGTATCGAAGACAGCATCCGACTGTTCCAGCGGAAAATCATTGATGTGAAACTGTAGCAGATCAAGTCGATCGCGCTTGAGACGGCGCAGCGATGTCTCGACCGAGCTGCGAATGAACGCCTCATCGGCGAAGGCGCCAATTGCCTGCTTCGTCTCCGGATCGGTCGCGAAGCCGAATTTGGTGGCGACTATGATGTCGTCACGATTGCCGACCGCCCGGCCGAGCACCTCTTCCGAGTGGCCGGCGCCGTAGTTCGAGGCAGTATCGAAGAAGCGGATGCCGAGCGCGATGGCGCGATCGATCGCTTCGACGGATTCATTGTCGTCGACTTCGCCCCAACCAAGCGGCGTGTCACCAGCGAAGAAAGGGCCGCCGATTGCCCAGCACCCCATGCCGAGGCGCGGGATTTCGCGACCGTTCCAGAGCGTGATCGTCGTCGGTGATGCGGTCTTGGTCAGCATGGAATCCTCCTTGATTGGCAATCAAGAGATAGGAGCCACCGATCAGCGGGTAAACCGCCAAATCCGGAGGATATTTTGCAGCAGTAAAAAATCAGGTCAGGCGGGGACGCCGTTCGGATCGGAAAGCGTCCGCGAGGCTGGATCAAGCGCCCTGAGCGCGGCCCGCACGAAACCGTCACGGGCTGCCGCAGCCTCGATGCCGCGCGGCTCGTAAACATGGCGATGCAGGAAGAACCCGGTCAGACGGAACGCGGCAGCAAGGCTGTCGAAGTCCGCCGCGTGATTGCCTTCGACACCGAGGAAGGGCGGCAGGACCAGCATCTTGTCGGCCCACGGCGCCCCGGCGCTACGGCTCACGGCGCGGCCGGACTTCGGCGAGACATAGACGAGATCAGAGCGGGCGCCGGTCGCCGCGCATTCGGCAAGATCGAGCCCGAAGCCGAGATCGTTCAGCACCGCCAGCTCGAAACGTACGAAAAGCTCACCGGCATCGGCCGGGTTGTGCAGATGATCGAGGATCACCTCCAGCGCGTCGAAGAGATGCGGATGCGGGTCTCGCTCCGGCAGCAGCCGCAGCAGAGCGCCCATCGCCTGGACCCCGTAGACGGCGGTCGCCGTTTCCATCAGACGGGCGGCGCGCAGCGTCACAGGCTCGAGGCGGAATTCGCCGAGATGTTCGTCGAGCCGGGCGCGCCAGACGACCTCGACGGCATTGCCCGGCTGCAGCACCGGCTGCATGGCGCGCGAACGGCCGGAACGCACCAGGCCGAGGTGACGGCCGCGACCACGCGTCATAACCTCGGCGATGACGCTCGTCTCGCCGTGGCGTTTGACACCCAGAATGATTGCCTGGTCCTGCCACTGCATAAGAAGTTCCTGCGACCGATTACCTTATCGTAGCGCATAAATCGGGAAACCGGAATCGATTTCCCGAAGGATTGCCCGCAGTTTCAAAGTGATAGCATCAGGCGCTCTCAAGCAGATCCCGCGTCCGTCACGGACTATGTTAGGCCGCAGCCGGCAGAAGCCTCTGCAGGAATTCGCGCATCGCCTTTTCGTCGAACGGCTTCACCAGCAGCGGTATGTGCTGAAGGTCGCACGGGAAGTCACGTATATCGGAATAGCCACTGACAAAACCGAAGGGTATGCCGGCATCGAGAAGATGGCGGGCAAATCCGAAACTCATGCCCTCGCCGAGGTTGACGTCGAGAAGAGCGAAATCATACGTCTCCGCAGCGATGGCGGCTCTTGCCTGATCGAGACTGCCGACAATATCGATGCTCTCGACACCGGCCATGCGCAGGATATCCTCCGCCTCCATCGCGATGATCAGACTGTCCTCGAGAACCAAAACACGGAGTGCGTTCATGCTTCCGCGCCCCTCGTCGGGCGCTTTTCGCAGCGCCCTGGCCCTTTCGCCAACATCATTGCCCTCCGGTGCCCCGCATGGCACGCTATCGGTGAATTGCGCCACCAGTTCTGAATAAACCATTTTTCTGCCCGGTCGATAAGAATCAAAATCGGAGGAAAGATGACGACCGACCTTATTTTCCGAAAAGCTTAACTGCATTTAAAAAAGACATAGGCCATCGGGCTAAATGAAGGGACGCTTGCCCTCTCCAAGTCCTTCCCAACCGGCGATCGCCATTAACTCCTCACCGTTTTGAACTTCGCAGCCGCGTTCCTGCCAGCGGATCAAACCGCGTTCTCCAAGCTTTCTCAGCGTCTTGTTAGTGTGAACGATGGAAAGACCGAGAGTGTCGGCGATGTGCTGTTGAGTGATGGGGATGAATTTGCGGCCGTTGAAGAGATCGAGCTTCCTGCCGCGCTCATACAAGAAAGCGATCAGATAGGCCGCTCTTTCCAATGCAGTGCGACGGCCGATGGAGAGGAGATGCTCATCCAATATTCGTTCTTCGCGCGCGGCAATCCACGTGATGTCGAAGGCGAGCGAAGGATGTTTGTTGTAGAGCGTCATCAGCCGGTCGCGCTCGAAGACGCAAAGGGAAACGGGAGACAGCGCTTCGATGGAATGCTGCATTTCGCCGGCGATCGTTCCCTGAAGACCGATCAGGTCGCCCGGCATGATGTAATTCAGAATCTGGCGGCGCCCGTCCTCCAGCATCTTGTAGCGGAAGCCCCAACCGGACAGCACGGTGAAAAGATGAGCGCTGTGGGCGCCTTCGACAAGAATGGTGGAGCCGGCATCGACGGCAAGCTCGCCGCGTTTGAAACGTGAAACGAATTCCAGCTCGTCTCGGCTGAACTCCCTGAAATGCGGCAGAGGCCGCAATGGACATAATTCGCAAGGGGTCTTGAATGAATGGATGCGTCTCGACGTCGCCATGCCTGCCCCGCGGTCGCGCAAACGACGGCCAGTCTGGCCGCCGTTGACCGAGGAATGCGCAAAGCTCGGATTCGTTCCGCAACGAGACGGATTTTTTCCTAAGAAACAAGGGGCTGGAGGCTTCTCGATAAAATCGTTGCCGTCCTTATTTAGGGAATTCGAGGCCCATTTCGCGGAAGCGCTCGGGGTCATCGCCCCAGTTCTCGCGGACCTTGACGAAGAGGAAGAGATGGACCGGCTGCTCTAATATTTCCGACAATTCCTTGCGGGAGGCAGTCGAGATCGCCTTGATGGTTTCGCCACCTTTGCCGAGGGCGATCTTCTTCTGGCTATCACGCTCGACATAGATCACCTGCTCGATCCGAACCGAGCCATCCTTACGCTCTTCCCACTTTTCCGTTTCGACATGCGAGGAATAGGGAAGCTCCTGGTGCAGGCGCAGGAACAGCTTTTCGCGGGTAATCTCCGCGGCGAGCTGACGCATGGGGAGATCGGAGATCTGGTCTTCCGGATAGTACCACGGCCCCTCCGGCAAGGTGGTGGCCAGATAGTCCATGACATCGTCGCAACCGGAACCGGTTTCGGCCGAGATCATGAAAGTGCGATCGAAAGCAATCTTCTCATTGGCGGCGGCGGCCAGCGCCAGCAGATCCTCGCGGTTGACGCGGTCGATCTTGTTGAGCACCAGGATCTTCGGCTGCTGGACTTCCTTCAGGCCCTCGAGGATGGCTTCGGCGTCGCCGCGCAAACCGCGCTCGCTGTCGATCAGCAGCATGATCAGATCGGCATCCTTGGCGCCGCCCCAGGCAGAAGTCACCATGGCCCGGTCGAGCCGACGGCGCGGCTTGAAGATGCCGGGCGTATCCATGAAGACGATCTGGGCATTGTCATGAATGGCAATGCCGCGGACGATCGCGCGCGTCGTCTGCACCTTGTGACTGACGATCGACACCTTGGCGCCGACGAGGCGGTTCACCAGCGTCGACTTGCCGGCATTAGTCGGCCCGATCAGCGCAACGAAACCCGAATGTGTCGGCCCATTGGCTTTTACGGCAGCTTCGGCCGCGATATCTTCTTCTTGTGTCATTGTCCCGTCAGTTTCCGGCAGACGATTGCTGCCAAATGCCTTCACGCTCGAGCATCTTGGTCGCCGCAACCTGTTCGGCGGCACGCTTCGACCGCTCTACGCCGGTTTCCGGCTTTATGCCAGCAACTTCTACCGTCACCTTGAAGCGCGGATCATGATCCGGTCCGCTGCGTTCATCAACCCGATAGATCGGTGTGACGCCGAATTTCGCGTGTGACCATTCCTGCAGCTCGGTCTTGGCGTCGCGCTTGGCGCCGTCGGCCCTGACCGCCCTGCCCTGCCAATAGCGCAGGATGAACCGGCGGGCGACTTCGAGACCGCCATCGAGATAGATCGCGGCGATCAGGCTCTCGACGACATCGGCGCGCACATTCATCATGCGCTTGCCGGTCAATTTCTTCACATCGGCGCCGGTGCGGATATAAAGGTGGAGATTGAGTTCGTCGGCGACCGCTGCACAGGTTTCGGCGCTGACGAGCTGGTTGAGGCGAACCGAGAGCTCGCCTTCCCCGGCCGTGCCGAAGGTGCGGAACAGAAGCTCGGCGATGCAGAGCCCGAGGACCCTGTCGCCGAGAAACTCCAGCCGTTCGTAGTTGCCGCCCTTTTCGGTACGGGCGCTGGCATGGGTCAGTGCCCGGTCCAGGCGTGCCTTTTCGGCGAAGTCATGGCCGATCAGGCTTTCGAGCTTTGCGCGGTCCGCCGCAGAAAGCGTCTGCGCCTTACTCATTCAACGACCTTGAAAAGGCGGTCCCAGCGCATGTTGGTCGGCCACTTCCAGATTTCGCGGAAAGACGTGTCGTTGCCGAGCGAGAAGAAGATGACGCTGGCGCGACCGACAAGATTTTCAGCCGGCACGAAGCCGACGTCGAAGCGGCTGTCGAGCGAGTTGTCGCGGTTGTCGCCCATCATGAAATAATGGCCTTCCGGCACGATGAACTCACGGGTGTTGTCGCCGCGCGAGACCGGCGACTGGTCGAGCGTGTCGTAAGTCTTGCCGTTATCAAGGGTTTCGCGGAAGACCGGTACGTCCTCGCCCGGATCGAGCTTGTAGTCCGAGGTGAAACTGCCATCCGCCACCTTCGGAACCGGCTTGCCGTTGACGTAGAGGACGCCGTCGGTGACCTGGATATGGTCGCCGGGCAGGCCGATGCAGCGCTTGATATAATCGACATCGGGATTCGGCGGGAAGCGGAAGACGACGATATCGCCGCGCTTCGGATCGGAGCCGAAGATGCGGCCGCTGAAGAGATCAGGCGAGAAGGGCAGCGAATACTTCGAATAGCCGTAAGCGAACTTATTGACGAAGATATAATCGCCGACGAGCAGCGTCGGCATCATTGAACCGGACGGAATGGTAAAGGGCTGGAACAGCACGGTTCTGATCACCATCGCCAAAATCAGCGCCTGAATGATGACCTTGATGTTTTCCCAGAGGGCGTTCGGCTTGGTATCGACTTTTTCGGACACGCAGTCTTATTCCTTCAAGACGCCGTAAAGGCGCAATTCCTTCTGCCGTTCTCTCTAGCGGCTTCGGCCGGTTGCGGCAATGGCGACAACATGAAAAGCGACGAGAGGTCGCGTTGAAACGCTTCTGCGGTCGCTACCAAACGCTCCCGGGGTCGCGTTGAAACGCTCCCCGGGGTCGCCATCATGGCCTTTCGGGCAACGCCTCGATGATAACGAAGGCCTGCGCCAAGGGATAATCATCGGTTATTGTCAAATGAATGGCGGGTCTATGGCCCGCGGGCAGCATCGCTTCCAGGAGCGCGGCGGCGGTACCGGTCAGTTGCATGGTCGGCTTGCCGCTCGGCAGGTTGACGACGCCCATGTCCTTCCAGAAGACGCCCTGGGCTATGCCGGTGCCGAGCGCCTTCGAACAGGCCTCCTTGGCGGCGAAACGCTTGGCATAGGATGCGGCGCGGTTTGCCCGGCGGTCGGAACGGGCGCGCTCGATCTCGGTGAAGCAGCGATGAGTGAAGCGCTCGCCGAAGCGCTCGATCGATTTTTCGACACGACGAATGTCGATCAGATCGCTGCCAATGCCGATGATCATGCCGGAACCTTCCGTCGCTCAAGAATTCTGTACCGGTTCATACGCTCGGCATGTCGCTGGCCGTACCCGCCAGGCGCAGACGTGCCCGCTCCAGCAGTCGCGTGCGGCGGCGGGCCTGAAAACCTTTGACGGTGTAGAACGTCAGCGCATAGAGCGCAACGGCGGTTACGATTCCCGGTGGGATGGCGCCGATCAACATCGGCTCCAGCACGGGCTTCCACAATTCGGTGAAGTTGAGCTTGTGAAAGAGCGCGGCGAGATCCACCGCCTGACCGGCCAGATGATCCTCACGGCTGAGCAGCAGATGGCCGATTTCCCAGGTGATACCCCAGATGAAAGGATAGGTCAGCGGATTGCCGAAGGCCGCGCAGCCGAGAGCCGCGGCCACCATATTGCCGGAGAGGAAATAGGTGATGACGAAAGCCATGACGAAATGCACGCCAATGAACGGCGTCCACGAGACAAAGACGCCGGCGGCAACACCGGCCGCAACCGCATGCGGCGAAGCGCTCAGGCGCAGAATGCGCATTGTCAGGTAACGGATCGGGCGAAGGAAACCTTTTCGGGGCCATAGAAGCTCCCGCATCTTTTCCTTGAAACCCGCAGGCTTGCGACGGCGAAACAACATGGCCGCTATTTAGTGCAGTGCACCGGACCATGACAAGAGCGGCAATGGTACCGCCCGAAACAGCCCCCTTATCTTTCTTGCAAAGGAGCATCTTCATGCCGAGGGGCGCTCATTATACGTAACGTCCCTCACTCGACAAAGTATAAAGGCGGTGTCAGCGATTGCGGAACAGACCGCGATCGACCTGACGCTGACGAAACTCGAGATCGATACGATCCAGCGAGCCGTTCAGATAGGCCATTTCACGTTCCTGCGTCGTCGGCGCGCGAAAGGCGCGAGCGATTTTCCTGATAGGATCAAACATTACCTTGTCTCATCTTCTGTTTACGTTTTCGATGACCAGAAGATAGTCCCGGCAAAGGTTAATTACCACCGCCGCAACATGGACACAGCTATGCGCTCAACGCATTCCTTGCCTTATTGCTGCGCCGTCGCGAGTAGAGACCGATGATAAAATGTGCATTTTGGTCGATCAGCTCCATGGCAGGCCTGACAAAAGCCTACTCATAGAGCCGCCGGACCGTGGCGATGCAATCCAGGTCCTTCATCTGGGCGAGCAACTGGTTGAGCTGCCGCAGGTCCCACACCTCGACTTCGAGCATCATCTCGGTGAAATCGGCTGCCACGCGCACCGTGTTCAGCATGCGAATATTGACGTCGAGCCCGGCCACGGTCTGGGCGACCTTGGCAAGCGTGCCGGGCTCATTCAATGCATTCACCATGATACGCGCCATGAAACGCGATTTGTTGGCCTCGTCGAGATCCCAGCGCACGTCGATCCAGCGATCGGGCTGATCGTCAAAACGCTGCAGGCTCGGCGACTGGATCGGATAGATGGTAATGCCCTTGCTCTGATCCATGATGCCGACGATGCGGTCGCCGGGCACGGCGCCGGTCGAGGCGAACTTGACGTCGACATTGCCGGACAGGCCGCGGATCGGGCCGACATCGACATCGGCATCGAGTTCCGAATGGCCGCCTTCGGCCCCTGTTTTAGCCTTTCCGGGAATCTTGAAGATCATGCCCGCGGCGCTGCGGACGTTGAACCAGCCGTCATCGCCGGAAGGCTTGACGGTGACGCGCTCGTCCTGGTGATCAGGATAGACGGCGCGCAGCACGTCGAGCGAGGACATCTCGCCGCGACCGACGGCGGCGATTGCATCCTCGACATCCTTCTGGCCCAGACGGTGCAGCGCCGGCTTCATCGCCTCGCGCGAGAAAATCTTGCCGGCCCGGTTGAAGGTGCGCTCGAGAATGCGGTGGCCAAGGCCTGCATATTGCTTGCGGATCGCCATGCGGGTGGCGCGGCGGATGGCAGCCCGCGCCTTGCCGGTGACAACGATTTCTTCCCACGCCGCCGGCGGAACCTGCACGCCGGAGCGGATAATCTCGACCTCGTCGCCATTCGCCAGCCGCGTCACCAGCGGCATGATGCGGCCGTTGATCTTGGCGCCCACCGTCGTGTCACCGATATTGGTGTGCACCGCATAGGCGAAATCGATCGGGGTGGCACCACGCGGCAGGGCAATCAGCTTGCCCTTCGGCGTGAAGCAGAAGACCTGATCCTGAAAGAGTTCGAGTTTGGTGTGCTCAAGGAATTCCTCCGGGCTGTCACCCTCGGCGAGCGCCTCGATCGTATGGCGCAGCCAGGAATAGGCATTGGATTCGCGCGAAAGAATGTCGCCATCGGCATTGGTGGCGCCATCCTTGTAGAGCGTGTGGGCGGCGATGCCGAACTCGGCGATTTCGTGCATGCGCTTCGTGCGGATCTGCAACTCGATGCGCTGGCTGGAGGGGCCGACGATGGTGGTGTGGAGCGAACGGTAATCGTTCTGCTTCGGCGTCGAGATATAATCTTTGAACCGGCCGGGCACGACGCGCCAGCGCGTATGGACGATGCCGAGCGCCCGGTAACAGGATGGAATGTCCTCGACGATCAGACGGAAGCCGTAGACATCGGAAAGCTGTTCGAAGGAGAGCGACTTCGACTGCATTTTGCGAAAGACCGAATAGGGCTTCTTCTGCCGGCCCTTGACATAGGCGCTCGTCAGGCCGCTTGCGACCAGCAGGTCGCGCAATTCGGCCTCGATCTTCTTGACGATGCCTTCGTTGCGTTTGGAGAGCTCTTCCAGCCTTTTCGTGACGGTCTCGTAGGCCTCCGGGTTCATGTGCCGGAAGGAAAGCTCCTCGAGTTCCTCGCGCATATCCTGCATGCCCATGCGGCCGGCGAGCGGCGCATAGATTTCCATCGTCTCCTCGGAGATGCGGGCACGCTTGTCGGCCGACATGTGATCGAGTGTACGCATATTGTGCAGGCGGTCGGCGAGCTTGACGAGGAGCACCCGCACGTCATCTGATATGGCGAGCAGCAGCTTGCGCAGGTTCTCCGCCTGCTTGGCCTTCTTGGTGACCAGATCGAGCTTCTTGATCTTCGTCAGCCCCTCGACCAGGCGGCCGATGTCCTCACCGAAGAGTTCGTCGATTTCGGCGCGCGTCGCCGTCGTATCCTCGATCGTGTCGTGCAGAAGGGCGACCGCGATCGTCGATTCATCGAGATGCATATCGGTCAGGATGGCAGCGACCTCGAGCGGATGGGAAATATATGGGTCGCCGCTCGCGCGTTTCTGCTGGCCATGTTTCTGCATGGCGTAAACATAGGCCTTGTTCAGCAGTGCTTCATTGGCATCGGGCTTGTATTGCTGAACCCGCTCCACGAGCTCGTACTGCCGCATCATTCCAAAGCCACTCCGACAAAAATAAAAGCGCGCCAATCAACGATTGGCGCACACATGGGCAATAATATGCCTAAGCAATAAAGGCGCAAGATTGACGATTGGTAATCGTCGCTCTTTTCCGGTTCAGATCCGGTCGAGACGCTTAATAATCGTCGCTCTTTTCCGGCGGCACCAGGCCCTCGATACCGGCAAGCAGCTCTTCTTCCGACATCTGGTCGAAAGTGATCGTCTCCGGCAGGTCATCCTGCTCCTCGCTATCGGCGGCAGCAGCGCCGCCGGCCGCGATCATGCTGGCCGGATCGGGCTCGGGCTCGTCGACTTCGACGTGCTTCTGCAGCGAATGGATCAGATCTTCCTTGAGATCATCGGGGGAAAGCGTCTCGTCGGCGATCTCGCGCAGCGCCACGACAGGATTCTTGTCGTTGTCGCGATCGATGGTGATCGAGGCACCCTGGGAAATCAGCCGGGCGCGGTGGCTGGCGAGCAGAACCAGCTCGAAGCGGTTCTCCACCTTGTCGATGCAATCTTCAACTGTGACACGGGCCATTGCCTGTCCTTTACGGTCGTCATTTCGGGATTAGCACGCCCGATACAATTAAAACCGGGCAAATACAAGTTTTTCGTTCCGGCTCCCCTCGTCTTTATCCGGTGCCGAGCTAAATTTCCATGGAGAATGTGACAATTCTACCAAAGGTTGCTTGGAATATGCGGAATCGTGCCCTAAATCTCTCTTATATGAATAGATGGTAAAGTAAGCATCAGATCAAGGATCACAATAAGCCATTGTATTTATTGCAATTTGATGCCCTGCGAATTTCGATTTCTCTCATTGGAATTGATAAGCGATGTTTGACCCACGCGAAAAAATTGCACTCTTCATTGACGGCGCCAACCTCTACGCTGCATCCAAGAGCCTCGGTTTCGACATAGATTACCGCAAGCTCTTGAAGGCATTCCAGAAACGCGGCTACCTCCTGCGCGCCTACTATTATACGGCGTTGATCGAGGACCAAGAATATTCATCGATCCGTCCTCTGATCGACTGGCTCGACTATAACGGCTACAAAGTCGTCACCAAGCCCGCCAAGGAATTCACCGACTCCATGGGCCGGCGGAAGATCAAGGGCAACATGGACATCGAGCTGGCGATCGACGCCATGGAGCAGTCGGAAACCGTCGACCATCTCGTCATCTTCTCCGGCGACGGCGACTTCACGAACCTCGTCGAAGCGCTGCAACGCAGAGGCCGCAAAGTCTCGGTGATCTCGACCATGGCGACGCAGCCGCCGATGATCGCCGACGACCTGCGCCGGCAGGCCGATCATTTCATTGATCTCTTGTCGCTGAAAGCTGAGATCGGTCGCGATCCCGCGGAACGGGCGCCGCGCCCGGTCGAAGTCGCCCCAGCCAGCGATTTCGGGGACTAATCGAAGCGTCGCGAGCCGATCGGCTGCGGCGTGATGGGTTAGCCGTTATCCTTCAATAAGCGGCTCTTCTGCCGGTTCCAGTCGCGCTCCTTCTCGGATTCGCGCTTATCGTGCAATTTTTTGCCCTTGGCGAGCGCCAGCTCCATCTTCGCCCGACCCCGATCGTTGAAATAGATCTTCAGCGGGACCAGCGTCATGCCTTCGCGGTTGACGGCGGAGCGCAGGCGATGGATTTCACGGCCCGACAGCAGCAGCTTGCGGCGCCGGCGCGGCTCATGATTGAAACGGTTCGCCTGCAGATATTCCGGCAGGTAGGAATTGATCAGCCAGATCTCGCCGTCCTCATCCGATGCGTAGGATTCGGCGATATTGGCCTTGCCTTCGCGCAACGACTTGACCTCCGTGCCCTTCAGCACCAGACCTGCCTCATAAGTATCGATGATCTCGTAGTTGAAGCGGGCCTTGCGGTTTTCGGCCACGACCTTGTTCACCACGCGCTGGCTGCCTTTGGGGGCCATGACGATATTCCCTTCGGGGCGCGAAAAGCCGCGCCCTCATTGCTTACCCCTTATGTAAGGGAACGAGCCGGCCTTGTGAAGGCGGCCGGTCTCCTCAGTTCAGCAATCCTGCATGACGCATGGCGGCATCGATCGCTGCTTCGGTTGCCGGCTCCAGCGTCGAAAGCAGCGGCGAGCGGACGTTACGGCTCATGCGGCCGAGCTTGGAGAGACCGTATTTGGCGCCGCAGAGACCCGGCTCAAGGAAAATTGCCTTGTGCAGCGGCATCAGGCGGTCCTGATATTCGAGCGCGCGGGCGTATTCACCGGCCAACGTCGCGGCCTGAAAATCGGCGCAGAGGCGCGGGGCGACATTGGCCGTCACCGAGATGCAGCCGACGCCGCCATGGGCGTTGAAACCGAGGGCTGTCGCGTCCTCGCCGGACAATTGCCTGAAATCCTTGCCGCAGGTGATGCGTTGCTCGGAAACACGCTCGATCTTGCCCGTCGCGTCCTTGACGCCGACGATATTGCTGTGTGCCTTGACGAGAGCACCCATCGTTTCGGGCGTCATATCGATCACCGAACGGCCCGGAATATTGTAGATATAGATCGGCAGGGCGACGGCCTCGGCAATCGCAGAAAAATGCGCAATCAGCCCCTTCTGCGTCGGCTTGTTGTAATAGGGCGTGACGACGAGCACGGCGTCGGCGCCGACCTTTTCGGCGTGCTGGGCGAGTTCGACCGCCTCACGCGTATTGTTCGAACCGGCGCCGGCCATGACCGGAACGCGTTTTGCCGCCACTTCAATGCAGAGTTCCACGACCTGCTTGTGCTCGGCATGCGACAGCGTCGGAGATTCGCCGGTCGTTCCCACCGGAACGAGACCGCTGCTGCCTTCCTTGATCTGCCAGTCGACATGGGCAGCGAAGCTCGCTTCGTCGATCAGTCCGGCATCGGTGAAGGGGGTGACGAGGGCGGGAATGGACCCATTGAACATGCAAAGCTCCTCACGACCAAATCCTTGCTTCGGCCGCATTCCATGAATATTTTGCGCACCATAAAGCGCTGAAATCATCGCGACAAGCGCGGAGAGTTCGGTTTAGGGCAAATTCCGATAGCAGATGTGAATGAATTTTACCTGGTACGGTAAGGTTTCGTTAAGAAGCCTCTAGCCAAATGAACAGGGCGTGTTTTCCGTTGCGAGATCCCGGATGAAGAAAGCTGTCCTGATTCTGACCGCCTTCGGCTTCGTTGCCGCCGCGTGGGGCAGCGTTGCGTCCCCGCTTCCCGGCGAAAGCATTCCGACGCCTGAAGTCAAGCCGATCGGCTTCGTCCCAGAGACCTCCATACCGGAAGCGCTGACAACCGGCGCCATCCCGCGCAATCAGGCCGTTGCGCCGCTCGCCAATGATCTGAAAACCGGACTCGACGCGCTTTCTGCCAAGAACCCGCAACTGGCTCTGTCAATCCGCGACAGCATGCGCCAGGATACGCTCGATCGCCATATCCTCACCTGGGCGATCGCCGTCTCCGGCTTGAAGGGCGTTCCCTCCTATCAAATCGCCAGTGCTGCGCAGGAGCTCAAGGGATGGCCTGGCCTTTCCAGGCTGCGCGCCTATTCCGAACGCGCGCTCTACGACGAAAACCCCGACCCGTCAGCCGTGCTCGCCGCCTTCGGCGACACCGCGCCGGAGACGATGCAGGGCGCCATCATTCTCGGGCGGGCGCTGATTGCGACAGGCAAGCAGGCGCAGGCAGCAAAGTATATCCGCAAGGTCTGGCGCACCGAGGCGCTCGACAAGGCGAGCGAAGACAAGATCCTCCTCGAGTTTTCCGCCCTGCTGACGCCAGCCGACCACAAGGCGCGGATGGACTATCTGATGTATCGTGGTCGGGTGGCGCAGGCCAAGCGCTTCGGCGACATGGGCGAGGCGCAGTCCCTCTACAAAGCCTGGGCCGCCGTCGACGCCAAAGCTGCCAATGCCGACGCGCTGCTCAATAGCGTCGAGGCGAAATGGCGTGGCGATGCCGGCCTGCTGTTCGCGCGCATCGAATATCTGCGCAGGCAGGACAAATATGCCGAAGCGGCGGCGCTTCTGGAAAAGATGCCGCGCGAGCCGGGCGAACTTGTCAATTCCGGAGAATGGTGGAACGAGCAGCGGATCGTCAGCCGCGGCCTCTTCGACCAGGGACAATTCAGACCGGCCTATCGCGTCGTCGCAAGCTCCGCGGCAACCAGCCCGACTGATATCGTCGAGGCCGAATTCCATGCCGGATGGTATGCGCTGCGCGGACTGCAGGACCCGACAACGGCGGAAAAGCATTTCCGCAAGATTCTGGCGACTTCGAACGGTCCCATCTCGGTGTCGCGCGCCTGGTACTGGCTCGGGCGAGCAGCCGAGGCCGGCGGCCCCGGCAGTTCCGGCGAATTCTACGGCAAGGCCGCGAATTTTCCCGGCACCTTCTATGGACAGCTCGCTGCCGAAAGGCTTGGACGCAAGACGCTCAACGTCAGCTATCCCACGCCGAGCGCAGCCGACCGCCAGCGTTTCCAGGCGCGCGAGGCCGTGCAGGCAATCGCCCGGCTTGAGGCAGCCGGCCACGGTTGGCGGGCCGACATCCTCTATCTCGCACTCGCCGATCAGCTGCAAAGTCCCGGTGAACTGGCGATCCTTGCGGCGCAGGCCGAGCAATCAGGCAATCATCATCTGTCACTGCAGGTCGGCAAAATCGCCTATGGCCGAGGCATCGATGTCGCCGCGCTCGCCTTTCCCGTCGGCGTAATCCCGCCGAATGCCAATATCTCCGGCTCCGGCAAGGCGCTCGCCTATGCCATTGCCCGGCAGGAAAGCGCCTTCAATCCGGCCGCCGTTTCGGCAGCGAATGCACGCGGCCTGCTGCAGCTTCTGCCCGGCACGGCTCAGGCGGTGGCCAAGCGCCACAACATCACCTTTTCGAAGGACAAGCTGACGGCCGATGCGGGCTACAATGCGACCCTCGGCGCGCATTATCTCGGCGAGCAGATCGAAGCCTTCGGTGGCTCCTATATCCTCACCTTCATCGCCTATAATGCCGGGCCGAAGCGCGTGCCGGAATGGATCGGACGCTACGGCGACCCACGCGGCAGGCCGATCGACGAAATCGTCGACTGGATCGAACGCATCCCCTTCCCCGAGACGCGCAATTACGTACAGCGGGTGATGGAGAATTATGAAGTCTACAAGGCTCGCCTCGGCCAGCCGACGGATATCGAGCGCGATCTGATCGGCGGACGCAGCGCCTCCTGAAGTCGTTGGCGCGGCTTGAAAGGCAATTTACATCGTCGGTCTTGAAGGATGCGATGCCGGACATGGATGCAGGCAGTTTCCAGGAACGATTTTACGCTTCTTCCGATGGGCTGAGGCTTTATGCCCGCGACTACCGGCCCGAGGAGGCGGCAGCCGCCGAACGGTTGCCGGTGATCTGCCTGCCCGGTCTGAGCCGCAATGCCCGGGACTTTCATCCGCTTGCGCTGCTTCTCAGCCGCGACAGAACTGGCCCGCGTAGAGTGATCGCCCTCGATTCGCGCGGGCGCGGAAATTCCGCATGGGATGAGAACAAGGCCAATTACAATCTCGCTGTCGAGACCGGCGACATCATTGCCGCCTGCACGGCATTCGGCATCGAGCGGGCGGTTTTCATCGGCACGTCGCGTGGCGGCCTGATCCTGCACTTGATCGCGGCGGCACGGCCGGATCTTCTCGAAGCCGTGGTCCTGAACGATATCGGACCGGCGATCGAGGCGGGAGGGCTGGCGCTCATTCGTGACTACCTAAACAGCGGCAGGAAGCCGGCCGACTGGAAAGAGGCGGCCGATATATTGCGGGTGAATCATGGCGCCTCGTTTACTGCGCTTACGGGCGAGGACTGGCGCGAAATGGCGCTTGCGCTATATCGCGACGTCGGCGGAAGGCCGGTCGCCGACTTCGATCCGGCTATCGCCGAGGCACTGAGATCGATCGATTTCAGCCAGCCGCTACCCGATCTGTGGGCACAATTCGAAAGCCTGAGCCGCTTTCCGCTGATGTTGATCCGCGGTGAAAATTCACCGCTGCTGTCGCAGGAAACAGTGAACGAAATGGCCCGACTGCATCCCGGATTGGTCCTTCATACCGCCGGAGGGCAAGGACATGCGCCCCTCCTCCATCTCGGCAATATCTCTGCAGCAATTCGCGCTTTTCTGGCCACTTGCCGGTAGGCTGTATCTGCAAACGGATGCGGCTTCCGCTGATACACAGACGCTTTTGGGGGCGGCCGCCTGGAGGCCTGGCGCCACCTCCATCCCCGGCGTGCGTAGGACGCCCCTCGCCCACACCTCGTCTGCGGCCCCCCTCAGTTCGGTTCCCGGATGGCATCATCCAGGCCGCGCAGCAGCGGATAGAGGAAATAGGAGATCACCGTTCTGTTGCCCACCTTGATCTCTGTGGAGACGGTCATGCCCGGCAGCAGCCTGACCGGCACGTCCGAGACGTTCAGCCTCGTATCGGCAAGCAGGATGCGAGCCTTGAAGAAGGGCGCGGCCGGCTGGCCCGGGGTGGCGGTCTGTTCCTGCTGCTGGCCGGTCATGAACGTGTCCTGGCTGATGGTGCGAACCTCGCCCGACGCGGTGCCGTATTTCTGGAATGGATAGGCGTCCAGCTTGATGCGGGCCTCCTTACCCACGGCGATGCGGCCGATGTCGCGGGTGTTGATCGAGACTTCGGCTTCGAGCGGCACGTTGATCGGCACCAGTGTGACGATCGGTTCGGCTTCGCGTACCACGGAGCCGATGGAGCGCTGGGCGAGGTCGAGCACGACGGCGTCGGCAGGTGCTGTCAGCGACACCATGTTGCGGCGCAGCTCCATCTTCTTCAGCTCTTCATCCGCCATGTCGCGCTGGCCGCGCAGCTCGACCAGCTGTTCCATCGCGGCGCGGCGGAAATCCTCGATAAAGGCCTGCCGGTCGGCTTTCAGCTTGGCAAAGGTATGCGCGGCTTCGTCGGCCTTGCCGCGCACGGCCGTCAGATCGGACTCGACGTCGAGGCGGGCGTCGCGCGAGCCGAGCATGGTGATCAGCGAGCCGCTCTGCGTGTTAAAGAGCCGCTCGCGCGCGCCTTCGATCTGCGAGAGCGTGTCGCGTCGGTCGATGAGCACGGCTTCCTGGTTCTTGGCCGCGGCAAGCGCTGCCGACTGGCCAGCGATCTGCTGCTCGAAATTCTGCAGCTGCGCCGTGTAGAAGGCCCGCCGCTGGCCGAAGAGCTGCAACTGCAGCATCTCGTCGGGCGTCGATCCGGCCATCATTGTGTAGTCATCGCCGGCAAGTTCCGCCTCGATGCGCTTCACTTGGGCGTCGAGTGCGGAGAACTTCGCCTGCTGCTGGTCGACATCGGCCTGGCTGAAAGTGGCGTCGAGCGTTGCGAGCGTTTGTCCGGCACGCACCACCTCGCCGGCCTTCACATCGATCGTGCGGATGATCGAGGTTTCCAGCGGCTGGACGACGATGGTCGGTTGCGTGGTGACGAGTTTGCCGGGCGCGATCACCACCTCGTCGATCTCAGAGACGGAGGCCCAGATGATGGTCGCAGCGATCAGCGCCGTTACGCAATAGAGCGTCATGCGCGCAACGCGCGGCGGAGCACGTTCCTCGAGCTCGACGGCATCGGACTGAAATTCCGCGATAACAGGCGGCAGCGGCGGGCGGGCGACGAGCAACCCGGTCCTTCCGTCTGGCCCCTTATTCGAGGGGCCATGGTCCGAGGCGCCCTTGTCTGATGAAATTGGCAGGTTCTCGCTGGATTTTCTGACACGCGCGTTCATGCGACCTGCCTCATTTGCTGCGCCCACAGGTGGCGATAAGTCATGCAGCGCGACACCAGTTGGTCGTGCCGGCCGATATCGGCGACCTTGCCCCGATCGATGACGAGAATGGCATCGGCATCCACAAGCGTCGAAAGCCGGTGCGACACGATGACGACGGTGCGCCCGGCGGCGATCCGGCTCAGATTTTCGCGGATGATCGCCTCGCTGTCGGGGTCGAGCGCGCTCGTCGCCTCGTCGAAGATCAGGAGCTTCGGATCGGTGATCAGCGCGCGCGCAATGGCAAGCCGCTGCCTTTGGCCGCCGGAGAGGTTGGCGGCGTTTTCTTCCAGCATCGTGTCGAAGCCGCGCGGCAGGCGCTCGATGAATTCCTCCGCGCCGGCGATGCGGGCGACCTCCATGATTTCCTCGATGCTGGCATCCGGTTTGGCGGCAGCGATATTGTCGCGCACCGTGCCGCGGAAGAGGAAATTATCCTGCAGCACGACGCCGATGCTGGTTCTCAGATGCACGAGATCGATTTCGCGGCTGTCGTAGCCGTCCATGCGCACCAGCCCCTCCTGGCTCTGATAGAGGCCCTGGATCAGTCGGGTGATCGTCGTCTTGCCCGAGCCGCTCTTGCCGACGACGCCGAAGACGCAGCCCGCCGGAATGGCGAAGGACACATTGTCGAGCGCAGGCGCCGCATCGGGAGCATAGCGGAAGGTGACCCTGTCGAATTCGATGCGGCCATGCAGATGCGGCCGCACACCTCGGCCGCGTCCGGCCTGTTCCGGCCGCTGGTTCATGATCTCGCCGAGCATGCGCACGGAAAGCGCCACTTCCTGATATTCGTGCACCATGGTGACGATTTGCACCAGCGGCCCCGAGACGCGGCCGGCGAGCATATTGAAGGCGACCAACGCGCCGATCGTCATGGAACCGCTGAAGACATCGAGCGCGCCGAGCCCGATGATCGCCACGCTCATCAGCTTTTCCAGAAGCCCGGTCATCGACTGGGCGATGGTGGAGATTTTTTCGACCCGGAAACGCACCGAGATCGACTGCGCCGAATAATCGTCCCAGACCTTGCGCTGTCGCGCTTCCAGCGCCAGTGATTTCACCGTGCGCATGCCGTGCACGGTTTCGACAAGCAGGGCCTGCCGGTCGCCTTCGGCTTGGTAGAGCGCCTGCAGACGGCGTTGGAACGGCCCGACGAGCATCATCACGACAAGCCCGACGAGCGCTGCGAAGCCGAGCACCACGAGCGTCAGCTTGACGCTGTAGAGGAGCAGGATCGGCACGAAGACGAAGAGCGATACGCCGTCGAGCAGCGTCAGGAACAACCGGCCGGTCAGGAATTCGCGGATCCGTCCCGTCTGCTGCATATGTTTGACGAGAACGCCGGCCGATGCCTGCTCGAAGAGCGCGATCGGCAGGTTGAGCAGATGGCCGAAGGTGCGCGTCGCCACCCGAATGTCGATCCTGTTGGTGGCGTAGAGCAGCAGATAGCGGCGCAGGAAGCTGAAGGTCGCGTCGAAGACGAGCGCCACCGCGATGCCGACCGTCAGAACCGTCAGCGTCGCATAGCTCTGATGCACGAGCACCTTGTCGATGACGAGCTGGAAGAACATCGGCGTCGTCAGACCCAGCCCGTAGAGCACGAAAGCTGCGAGCGCCACATCGCGGAAGAAGCTGCGCTGCCGGATGATTTCGGGGACAAACCAGCGGAAGCCAAAGGGCCGGTCCTCATCCGACATGCGGTAGTTGCGCTTCAGCAGAACCACCGATCCGAGCCAGGCCTTGGCGAATTGCTCCTCGCTCAGCAGCATGACTTCGGGGCGCGTGGCGAGCGGGTCGAGAACGCGGATCCGCTCATCCTCGCCCTCTCCGAGAGCGCCGGCGATGACCACCCAGTTGCCGTTCGAAAGTTCGGCAAGCACCGGGAAAGCCTCGCCGAGTTGGAACAGGCTTCGCCAGTCGAGGGCCAGATGCCTGGCCCTCAGACCGGCATCCTTGGCCATTCTGAGCATTTGCCGCACCGCCACCGGATCGTTGCCGACGCAATAATCGTGCTGCAATCGCTCAGGAGAAAGGTCGACGCCGTGGTGACGCGCGACGAGCGCAAGACAATGCAGGTTGGTATGCAGAAAACCACTCATGGCCCACCCGAAACACTACGAGACCGAGGCTGTCCCTGTTGTCAGTTGAAATTCGGCGAGGCGTTTGAAGCGCCCTGCACCGACTGGATATCGGTGGCGGCTGCAGCCGACATGTCACCGATGCGACGGACCGCGCCCGCCTCGACCAAGCCGCCAAGCGCCTTCTGCATGAGATCAACCGCATTGGCGAAGGCGTCGACAGGCATGATGATGCGCTGGCGGAAAACCGGCTTCGGATTGTTGTTGGCGTCCCGATCGGTGGCCGAGAGCGACATCAGGTCGATGCGCACGATCGTTCCTGTGACGGTGATTTCGCCGATACCGTCTGCATAAAGTTCGCTGCTCATTGTTCTCTCCTCTGGTTGATAATCAAAACCTGTTCACCTTTGAGTCGGCGCATCGGATTATCCGAAATTCGCTTCACATTTTTCCGTTCGATGCGTGCGTATCGTGCCGCCATGGCGGAAACGGATCGCGAAGACCGACGGCGGTCTGAGGATCGAAACCCGTCTCGTCACCGGTCAAGCAATCGTCGAGCGCGATGCGGATGGCGCCCTCGTCGAAGCCGGAGCCGATGAAGACCAGCTCCTGACGGCGGTCGCCCCAGACATCGTCCCAATGCCGGTCGAGTAACTGGCGGAATTGCGGATGGCGCGGCCAGTGCGCCCGCGGCACCGAGGCCCACCAGAACCCTCTGGTGTCGATGCGGCATTGCGTACCGGCAATCGACAGCAGACCGATCTCGTCCGGCCGGGTCGCCAGCCAGAAATGGCCTTTCGCCCTGATGACGCCGGGCAATGGCTGCTTGAGCATGCGGCCCAGCCGCGCCGGATCGAAGGGGCGGCGGCTGCGATAGACGAAGCTTGTTATGCCGTATTCCTCGGTCTCCGGCACATGATCGCCCCAGCCGTAAAGCTCCTTGTGCCAGAGTGGATGGCGGGCGGCCTTGGCTTCGCTGAAAAAGCCGGTATCCAGGATCGCGCCGAGCGGCACCTGGCCGAAGACCGCCTCGATGACACGGGCATCCGGATTGAGTGCTGCGACGACCCGGCGAACTTCGGCGAGATCGGCGCTGGGCACGTCGCCCGCCTTGTTGATGATGACGACATCGGAAAATTCGATCTGCTCGACGAGCAGTTCCACGAGCTTGCGCTCATCGTCCCCGTCACGCCTTTCGCCGCGATCGGCAAGAAACTCGTCGCTGCGGTAATCGGCAAGCAGATTGACCGCGTCGACGACGCAGACCATGGTGTCGAGCCTTGCCACGTCGCAAAGGGCAGCTCCACTCTCGTCGCGGAAGGAGAATGTCGCTGCTACAGGCAGAGGCTCGGCGATCCCCGTGCCCTCGATCAGCAGATAGTCGAAACGGCAGGCGGCCGCCAGCCGCCGCACCTCGCTGAGGAGATCTTCGCGGAGCGTGCAGCAGATGCATCCATTGGTGAGCTCTACCAGCGTCTCATCGGTGCGCAGAAGGTCTGCACCTCCCTCGCGCACGAGATCCGCATCAATGTTAACCTCGCTCATATCGTTGACAATGACCGCAACCCGACGGCCCTCCCGATTACTCAGGACATGATTGAGGACAGTCGTCTTCCCTGCGCCGAGAAACCCGGCGAGAACCGTAACCGGCAATCTGTTGTCTGCACGCATCATCGATACTCTCACTCTTTGCTCGATGGTCGGCTTGCATCCTTGTGGGCGTTACGCCGCGAGCTGCGGTTTGAACGCCACGTCCACATAGTAGTTTGTGCTGTTGTAACTGCTGGTCGGGAACAACCCGCTCGATCCATAGGCATAGAGGCCATTGTCGCCGCTGAACGCCCTGAGGTCGCCGCTGGTCTTCTCAGTGCTGAAATAATTGCCCGTCGCCGAGTAATTGCCGTTTGTGCTGTAGGAAACGACGTAGGTCGTATCCGCTGCGACCGCGACCTGCTGGGTGAGCGTGGCAGTCTGCCAGCCGCTTGCCGTTTCGTTGCTGAAGGTGACGGTTGCAAGCAGCGTGCCCGAGGCGGTCCAGAGATAACCATTATGCGGGCCGGTATTGTCGGCGCCCTTATAGAAGCGGATCCCTGTGACCCAGCCGGCCGTGTCCGCCTGAAATTTCATGCCGAGATTAACCGGATGATTGTCGTTCACCGAGACGACTGCAGGCGTTTCATTGGCGCTGAAGAGGTTCTGCTCGCTCCCCTGGGCGTTGACGGTAAGCCCAACCTGGGCGGATGCCGTGCCGCCCTGACCGTCGGCGATGGAATAGCTGAAGCTCGCCGGCCCGGTATATCCTGCCGTCGGCGTGAAGGTGACGGTCTGCGTCTGGTTGTCGTAGGACACCGAACCGTTGACCGCTCCGCTGACGCCGGTGATGACAAGCGGGTTGCCATCCGCATCGCTGTCATTTGCGAGCAGATTTGCAGCGGCGATCGACAGAGCCGTATTGGTATAAGTCGTATAGCCGTTGTCATTGGCGGCGACCGGCACCGTATTGCCCGTCGATTGATTGAAGACGACGTCAACCCAGTAATTCGTCGACTGATAGCTTGACGTCGGGAAGATCGAGCTTGATCCGACCGAGTAGACGCCATTGCTGCCTGCAAGCGCCGTCAGCGAGCCATTGGTATGTGCCGTGTTGAAATAATTCGACGTCGCCACATAGGTGCCGGTCGTGTGGTAGGAGGCGACATAGGTCGCACCCGCCGTGATCTGCAGCGGCATGGCGAAGTTCGCGGTCTGCCAGCCGGAGAGCGACTCGTTGGTGAAGGTGACCGTTGCGACGAGCGTGCCGTCGGCTCTCCAAATGGAGCCGGTATGCAGGCTGGTATCGTCGGCAGCCTTGTAATAGCGGATGCCCGAGATCGTGCCGGTCGAGGAAGCGACGAACTTCATGCCGAGTTCCAACGCCGTATTGTCGTTGAAGCTGCCGCCGGTCGGTCCCTCACTTGCCGTAAACAGTGTCTCGCCAGCCGAACCCGTCTGGACGGTCAGGCTGACATTGCCTTGATCCGTGCCGCCGCGCCCGTCCGACAGCGTATAGCTGAAGCTCGCCGGTCCTGAATAATCGTTGGCCGGCGTGAAGGTGATGGCGCCGGTCTGCTTGTTGAGAGCGACTGTGCCATTGACGGCATTGCCGACGGCCGTGATGGTCATCGCATCGCCATTGGGATCGGTATCGTTTGCCAGGAGCGAGGCAATGGAGATAACAAGCGTTCCGTTGTGGCCGGTGATCAGCCCGCTGTCGTCGGTCGCGACCGGCTGGCTGTTGGGGCCGGCATCGAAGACCACGTCCACCCAGTAATTGCTGCCGCCGGGGTTCTGGCCGGGGAATGTGCTGGGCGTAGTGCCGTAGGCGAAGACGCCGCCGCCATCGACGGCCTTCAGTTGGCCGCTGGCATAGGGCTCGTTGAAATAGTTCTGGGTGAGCGAGTAGTAGCCATTGCTGTGATAGGAGGCCACATAGGTCGTGCCGGCCGCGATCTGGATCGGGCTGGAGAACATCACCGTCTGCCACCCTGAGAGCGATTCCCCTGTCGCTACGCCGGTCGCCAGCAGCGTTCCGGTGCTGCTCCAGAGGCTGACGACGTGTTCGCCGATGTTATAGAAGCCCTTGTAGAAGCGGATGCCCTCCACCGAGCCTGCCGTCGTCGCTTGGAAGCGCAGGCCGAGCTCGACTGAATCGCGATCGACCGCTACTTCGGTCGCGGGCTTTTCCGCCAGCGTCCACAGACCCTGCGTGCCCGGCAGCGTGACGGTGACCTGCTTGCCGGCCGATGGCGCCTCCAGATTGACGCTGTCGTCGACGGCGCGTGACAGGATCGTATAGGTGCCGCTCGCCTGGACGACCCAGTTATAGCTCCAGTTCTCGCGGCCCGTGGCCTTGAACCAGTGCTGGCCGCCATCGGTGGAGACCTCGACGCCGGCAATGATGCCTCCGCCGAAATCCTGCGCCGTTCCTGATATCGTCACATGCTGCCCTTCGAGGAAGCTTGCGCCGACGATGGGCGAGGTAATCGACGAGGTGGGCTTCAGCGTGTCGGTCGATTGGGTCGCGAGGATCAGGCTCGCATCGAGCGTCGTCGGCTGGATGCCCATGTCCGCGAACATGTTGACCATCGCCTGCTGCACGTTGCGATCGGTTGACGTTGCCGGCCCCTGATGCTGATCGTTCAGCCCCCAGGACCAGAATACGGTGCCGGCGCCGAAGACGAGTGCGCCGCTTGCCGCCCGGTACATGGTCAGGCTGTGGGTCGCCACCGCATCGCCGACCGTCGAACCGTAATCGCGCAGATAAGTGTTGACCGCCACCGAGGAGAGCGACAGGTTGATCAGTCCAGCCGGACGGAATCCATTCTCGACATCCGAATCCCATTCATAGCCGAGCAGGTTCTGCACCAGATTGTAAGTCTCGCCCGGCTGCAGCTCTGCCACATCGGTATTGCGCCAGAAGCGAAGGTTCGAATAGTCGTAGGGGATGGAGATCGTATCCTGGCGGTAGCCGTCCACCTGAAACATCGTGCCCGTCAGCGAATTTTCCGGCTCCTGCCCCGGATCGGCGTAACGCGGATCGCGCCAGGTTCCGGTGCCGATATTGCTCGGGTCCGTGCTCGTGCCGTAGGTCTCCTTGTAGCAGACCATGGTGCGGTAGGCTTGGCCGCTGCCATCGATGCTGCTTTCCCAGCGAACCTTCCAATAGACTTCGTTGCCGCTCCAGAAGGCGAGGTTTACGCCGGCATCGCGCGCGGCCTCCACATTGGTGCGCTGCTCGGCCGACCAGTATTCGTCATGGCCGACCGACAGGAAGGCATCATGGTTCAGCAGCAGGCTACCGCTACGCGTCGCATCGACACCGGAAATATAGGAGACGTCGTAACCGTTCTGCTCCAGCCACTGGATGGCTGAATGCTCGACGCCAAAAATGAAGTCGTGCGAGCCGCCGACCGGGCTCGTATTGGTGATGATCGGCCTGTTGTAGCTGATCGCCGAGGCGCGACCGATTGCGGTCAGGCCGCAGCTGCAGTTCGGCGGCAAGTAGCCAATCATGTCAGCGGGATCGACGGGGACATCGCCGTAATAGAGGCTGGCGCCGCCCCAGGCATTATAGGCCTGCCACGTGGTATCCGAGGTCTGGAAAACGATATTGCTGTGCGAGGAGTCGTCGCGCACGACGAAGGGGATGATGCTGGCATCCTCGGTGCCGTCCTCACGCACCAGCTTGGCGAAATAGACCCCGGAGACGGCATCAGTCGGAATCTGCCAGCTCGCCGAGACCAACCAGTTGCCGCAGTCGATGAGACCGAGCGACATGTCGACGATCGGATGCGGCTGGATCTGCGCCGTGGTCAGCTGCTGCTCGATCGAGTCGACCTTGCGCGCACCGGCCCCGCCGTAATAACCCATCCGGTAGATATCGATGCGGTAATGCGTGGAATCGGTGGCGATCTTGAAATCGACCGTCTGGCCGATATTTGTGCTGATTTCAGTGGCGAAGCCCTGGATGGTGCCCTTGCCATCGCCCTCCAGGCCCCACTCGCTGATCGGGTTGCCCTGTTTCAGGTTTTCCAGTGCGATCTTGTTGAGCGTGACCGCAGCCGGAGCCGCCGCCGGTGCGGCCAGCGCTGAGACCGCGGTCGTATCGGCGGAAGCGTCCTGGCTCGGCTCCACCGTGAGGGATGCTATCGAGGTATGAAGCCGCAACGAAGCCGTGTCGAGACTGCTGGAAGACGTCACCGGCGCCGCCGTCGTGGCGCTTCCGGTGTCAGCATCGCTGGCAATACCCGTCAGCACGGGGGCGGCAGGCAGTGTAGCAGCCTCTTCATAGGGATCCGGGGCAAGTACGATGTCTTGCGATGCCGAGGAAGTCGTGTCGAAGATCGTCGCAGCCGACGCCGTCTTCGTGGATGTGTCCTGCGCGCCGCCATCGGCGGCAGTCGCCGACATCGGCGTCGACGATGCAGGCGACGACTGCATGTCGCCTGATGATATCAAGGAAGATGTAACGGTGCCGGTGAGGGATGATTGAACGGTTGCGCTGCCTTGATTGGCAAAGTCGGAAGAACCCTGAGTGCTCGAAGACACGACGGTCGGAGTTCCAAGCAGCGCGGCCCAGGCCGAGGTTGCGTGACTGATGCACGGCGTGCCGCCGGCAGCAGTCAAGTATTTGCGATTCCTCACATGAAATCTCAGCAAGAGCGGCGTCCCCATTCCCGTCGACCAGCATTGAATAGCTTCATCCTGCCAGCTTTCGGAGCGGAACGTACGACAGCAATCTTGGGTATGTGGGTGGTACTCCATACGCCGATATGATGATCCTCACCGCATATCCGGTTCTGGAGCCGTCTGGTGCTTCCGCTAAGCGGCGGACGCTGTGTAAGAGGAAGCTGGTCGGTCTTGTGTTGCCGGTCCGGCTGGTCGAGCCGGCAAACTCCGGCGTCGCCCCGTGCTACCAGGCCGGAAAGGGATCTTCGAGAGCCGACCAGTCCCGCGGATCCGAGCTGGCCAGGCAGTCGTCCAACGCGCTGCGGACGCCTGTCTCGTCCATGTCAACACCAATGAACACGAGTTCCTGCCGACGATCGCCCCAAGCGCTGTCCCATCGGCGCTCGATATGCTGGCGAAACTGGTGGTGGCTCGGCCAGTCCTGCCGGGGAACGGCCGCCCACCAGAGCCCCATGGGTTCACAGCGTCGTTGCGCTCCGGCCGCCGACATCAGACCCACGTGACGCGGTCGCGTGGCCAGCCAGAAATGACCTTTGGCGCGGATGACCCCTGGCCAGGGCTCGTCCAGGAATGCCCGAAACCGTATCGGGTCGAAGGGACGCCTCGTGCGATAGACAAAGCTCGATACCCCATATTCCTCCGTCTCCGGAACATGAGCACCCGGGCTGTACAGTTCCTTGTGCCATAACGGGTGAGCGGCGGCCTTTGCTTCGTCGAAGAGGCCCGTACTGAGAATGGTTGCAAGAGAAACCTTGCCGAAGTCCGTCTCCACCTGGTGCGCATCCGGGTTGAGCGCAGCCACCGTCTTGCGAACTTCTGCGCGGATTTCCTCGGTCGCGTCCGAGATCTTGTTGATCACGACAACGTCGGCAAACTCGATCTGGTCCACCAAGAGGTCGATGAGGGTCCGCCGGTCCTCGCCGTCCCGCTGCATGCCGCGATCGCGAAGCAGATCGGCGCTGCTGTAATCAGCCAAGAGGCTGGCGGCGTCGACGACAGTCACCATCGTGTCAAGTTTGGCAAAATCGGAGAGCGAAACACCATTCTCGTCGCGGAAGGAAAAGGTGGCAGCGATGGGGCGCGGCTCGGCAATGCCGGTTCCCTCTATCAGCAGATAGTCGTATCGCCCCTCTTCGGCCAGTCGCCGCACTTCCGTCAGGAGGTCATCGCGCAGGGTACAGCATATGCAGCCATTGCTGAGTTCAACCAATGCCTCCGTCGTATGCGACAGGTTGCAGCCGCCGTCTCGAATGAGACTGGCGTCTATGTTCACTTCGCTCATATCGTTGACGATGACAGCGACCCTGAGGCCCTGACGATTGGTCAGCACGTGGCTGAGAAGCGTCGTCTTGCCGGCGCCGAGAAAGCCGGCGAGCACTGTCACAGGGAGCCGGCCCTTGTTCATCGCTGTCGCTTGAATGGGAGCGGAGGCCGCGTTCCTCTCTGCGATCCGCATTTGCGTCGTGTCAGCCTCATTCGAAACCGATCCCCTTTGCATCACGCGACCAGTTGCGGCCGGAAGACGACGTCGGCGTAGTAATTGGTTGAATTGTAGCTGTTGGTCGGGAAAAGACCTGCGGTGGCGGAACCGCCATAGGCATAGACGCCATTGCCGCTGGCCGGCGCCGTCAACGGACCGTTGCTGACAGCGGCCGCAAAGAAATTGCTGGTCGCCACGTAAGCGCCTGTCGTGTGATAGGAGGCGACATAGGTGGTATTGGCGGCGATGGTGACTGGGTTTGTGAAGTTCACCGTCTGCCAGCCGCTCGCGGTGGTGGTGGTGAAGGTGGCGGTGGCAAGCTTGGTGCCTGTCGCGGTCCAAAGGTCGACGACATTCTGGCCGTTGTCATTGGCGCTGCGATAGAACCTGATGCCGGTGACATCTCCGGCAACGTTCGACGTGAACTTGACGCCAAGTTCGAGCTGCTGACCATCGTTGAAGGTCCGGCTCGGCGTGCTGGAAGCAGAGAACAGGCTGTAGGTCGTCGGTGCCGTCGACACGGCGATATTAAAGGTCTCGTTGGCGGCAAGGCTGCCGAGATCGGTTGCCGTCACCTTGATGCCGTAAGTGCCAGATGTCGTCGGCGTGCCGGAGAAGGTGCGCGTCGAGGCGTTGAAGCTCAGCCAGGAAGGCAGCGCCGTGCCATCGGCGGACGTTGCCGCATAAGCGAGCGTGTCGCCGCTGTCGACATCGGTGAAGGTGGTCGTCGGCAGCGTGAAGGAGAAGGCAGAGCCGACAGTGGCGTTCTGGGTCGTCGTCTGGACGGCCAGCACCGGCGCATCGTTGGCGCCATGGATGGTGATCGTCAGGTTCGCCGTGGCCGTGGCGCCAGCGCTGTCGCGCATCGTGTAGCTGAAGACATCGCTCAGCGTGTTGGTCGACTGGCGCAGCGCCTGGACGGTCGCATTGTTCTCGTTGACCGCATAGCTATAGGCACCCGATGCATTGAGCACGAGACTGCCATAGGTGCCGTTCAGCGCCGAGCCGAGCGTTCCTGACGTCGTCCCGAAACGGACTGCCGTGACGGTCTTGGTGTCACCGGTATCCGGATCGGTGTCGTTGGTCAGCACGTTGCCGCTGGCGGCCACGCCGCCCGAACCATTGGCCACACCGCCCTTCTCGGTCGCATCCCCCGTATCGGCAACCGCCGTCGGCGTCGTATTGCCTGATGTCGACACGGCGATATTGAAGGTCTCGTTGGCGGCAAGGCCGCCGAGGTCAGTCGCCGTGACCTTGACGCCGTATGTGCCTGACGTCGTCGGCGTGCCGGAGAAGGTCCGTGTCGAGGCGTTGAAGCTCAGCCAGGAAGGCAGTGCCGTGCCGTCGGCAGCGGTTGCCGCATAAGCGAGCGTGTCGCCGCTGTCGACATCGGTGAAGGTGGTCGTCGGCAGCGTGAAGGAGAAGGCAGAGCCGACAGTGGCGTTCTGGGTCGTCGTCTGGACGGCCAGCACCGGCGCATCGTTGGCGCCATGGATGGTGATCGTCAGGTTCGCCGTGGCCGTGGCGCCGGCAGCGTCGCGCATCGTGTAGCTGAAGACATCGCTCAGCGTGTTGGTCGACTGTCGCAGCGCCTGGACGGTCGCATTGTTCTCGTTGATGGCATAGCTATAGGCGCCCGATGCGTTGAGCACGAGACTGCCATAGGCGCCGGTGAGCGCCGAGCCGAGCGTGCCTGACGTCGCCCCGAAGCGGACCGCCGTGACGGTCTTGGTGTCACCGGCATCCGGATCGGTGTCGTTGGTCAGGACGTTGCCGCTGGCGGCCACGCCGCCCGAGCCATTCGCCACGCCGCCCTTCTCGGTCGCATCCCCCGTATCGGCAACCGCCGTCGGCGTCGTATTCGAGCTCGACGTGGTAAACATCACATCGACAAAATAATTCGTCGACTGGAAGGTGCTCGTGGGGAATAGGCTGTTGCTGCCATAGGCATAGACGCCATTTCCGCTGGCCGGCGCCGTGAGCGGACCGCTGGTTACATTTGAGGTGAAGTAGCCGGTGGTCGACGAATAGTGACCGGTATTGGTATGGTAAGATGCAGTGTAGGTTTGTCCGACCGTCAGCGATACCGGACTGGTGAAATAGGCGGTCTGCCAGCCGCTGGCGGTCTCGCTTGTGAAGGTGAGGGTCGCAACACGCGTGCCGGTACTCGACCATAATGAACCTGTATGCGTGCCGGTATCCTGGCTGCCCTTATAAAAACGAATGCCGGTGACCGTGCCTGCCACGGAGGTTTGGAATTTGACGCCGAGTTCAACCGCCGAGGTATCGTTGGTGTTGACAACCGCCGGCGTCGCCGAACCGAAGAGAGAGGTGTAATTCGGCCCGCTGACGGTGACCGTTCGTCCCGCCGAGGGCGTTTCCAGGTTGACGTTATCATCGACTGCACGAGACCGGATGGTATAGGTGCCCGTGGTTTGCGGCTGCCAGGTATAAGTCCAGTTCTCATCGCCCGTCGCCGGATGCCAGCTCGCCCCGTTGTCGGTCGAAACCTCGACCGCGGCGATAACCCCGCCTCCGGTATCGGCAGCGGTGCCGGTAATCGTCACGGTGGATCCAACGGTCGCCGTGGCGGGCACCGTGATGACCGATGTCGGCGCAGTGTGGTCCAACGACGCGGTCCCGGCGGTGAGCCCCGACTGCAGTGTTCCAGGCTGAATGCCCATGTCGGCAAGCAAATTGACCATTGCCTGCTGCACGCGAGGATCCGTCGGAGTCGCTGTGAGGTCGTGATTGTCGCTGAGCCCCCATGTCCAGTAGACCGTGCCAGCGCCGAACACCAGCGCACCGCTGGGGGCGCGATAGAGCGTCAGATTGTGGGTCGCGGTCGCATTGCCGGTCGTGTTTCCGTAATCGAGCAAGTAGGTGCTGACCGGAAGTGTCGTCGACGACAGCTTCACCAGGCCGGCAGGATCGAAGCCGTTATCGGGCGCCTCGTCCCATTCGTAACCGAGATAGTTCTTGGTGAGCGTCGCCGTCTGCCCGGGCTGAAGATTGGCAACGCTCGTATTGCGCCAGAAGCGAAGGTTGGCATCATCATAGCCAACGGTGATCGCGCCGAGGTTGCTGCCGACATCGTCGACCTTGAACAATTGACCGGTCAGCGAATTCTCGGGATTGCCGCCGCCAATAGCCGGTGGGCTGAAGCGTGGATCGCGGAAGGTGCCTGTCCATTGGTCGGAAGGATCGATATCGCCGCCGGCCCATGTCTCCTTGTAGGTGATCAGGGTGCGGTAAGGCGTGCCGTCGGCGCTATAGGCGTTGCCCCAGCGGGTACGCCAATAGACTTCGTTGCCGCTCCAGAACATCAGGTTGACGCCCGCATCGCGCGCGGCCTCGACATTGGTTCTCTGCTGTCCCGACCAGTATTCGTCATGCCCGGCATCGATATAGGTCTTGTGATTGAGCAAGAGGCTGCCATAGCGGTCGGCGTCGACACCCGACAAGTAGGAGACGTCATAGCCGTTCTGTTCCAGCCAATAGATTCCCGCATATTCGGCGCCGAACAGATAGTCTTGGGGACCGGCGTAAGTGCCGACCCCGCCGCGGGTGGCAATCGGCCTGTTGTAGCTGACCGCATAGGCGCGACCGGCACCTTGCCCCGTCGCCGGCCCGTTGCCGCCATACAAGTTTGCGCCACCCCAGCCGTTGTAAGCTTGCCAGGTCTCATCCGCGGTCTGGAAGACGACGTCGCTGTGGCTGTCGTCGTCGCGCACGATGAACGGAATGTGGTTCGAGCCAGCGGTGCCATCCTGACGCACGAGCTTGGCGATGTAGACGCCCGAGACGGCATCATCAGGTACGGTCCATGACGCCGAGACGGCCCAGTTGCCGGCGTCCACTGTGCCGGTCGTGGCATTGCGCAACGGACTGGGCTGAGTCTGCAACCCGGTGTGCTGCATGGTCGCGACCTTGCGGGCGCCCATGCCGCCATAATAGCCGAGCCGATAGATGTCGATCCGGTAGTTGGTTGAGTTGGTATTGATCTTGAAGCTGATCGTCTTGCCGTTGTCGACGCTGATGTCAGTCGCAAAGCCTTCGATGTTGGAGCTACCGGCACCGACGATGCCCCACTCGCTCTCCGGATTGCCCTGCTTCTGGTTTTCCAGCACGATTGCGTTGCTGGCCACCGCCGCGGCCGCCAGGCTCTGCGTTGTCGATGACCCCTGCGTAGAAGGCTTAGGTGGCTTCGTCACAGAGCCGGACAGGATACCGATATCCTTGGATTTTGTTCCCGTTCCCGTCTCTCCCCCCCCTGGCAGGGTTCCATTGGTGAGCGCCGCGTCCGACCATGTTGCAGTGCCGGGCCACCCCGAGAGTGGGGACAAGTCACGATCGAGAAGCGGATCGCTGACCGAGGCGCCGATGGCCTGCTTAATAGCCACATAGTCCGGCCCTTCGGTCAGCCTGGTCCCCGGCAATTGACCGTCCTGTTGAAGCAGGGCGCCGCCATGAGCCCAATCGAGAATCCGAGTGGGGGAGGTAAAGTAGCCGCACCCGCACACGCCAAAGGGCATGCCGAAGGCCAGCGAATTCGCGCCGGCGTCGTGCGCTGTCGTCTGCCCTGACGGGCTCGATTCGAGAATGACTACCTTGCCCGAATGAGCACGCCCGGCCGCCACCTTAGGAGCACCTTGCCCCGAATCTGTCGACGCAGGACTTTGCGGCAGATAGGGAGCCAGAGGATCGTCGCCCATGGAGCTCATTGCGGTATAGGTGCGCTGAAGGGACGCTGCACCCCCGAACGCAACTCCGTTCGCGGGCCCCTGGAAATTCGCAAACTCCGGCATAAGATCCGACAGCGTGGCCGCATCACCGCTTCGAATTCCCATTTCGCCAGGCTTTGCGAAAGTGTCAGGCAAGGACCGCTCTTCGAGGCTGTTGTCCGCCTCGCCGTTCACGTGCGCTTTCTGCCCGCCATCATGCTCGTTGAGGGCCGCATCCGTATAGGGATCGTCGACAAGGGCGCCCTGCTTGTGTCCGTCGGCGGTTTGCGCCGATGCCGCAAGTTGAGCTCTATCCTTACTTTTTTCGGCCGGCTTGCGCGGTCTTTCCTTTCCCCCGACGGTCAGCCATCGGGGCACCAACGAATCCACCAGAAGTGAGTGCGAAATCCACCGGCGAGCGTTGCGATACATGGCGGGTACCTCTCGCTATATTTATCGGATCAAATCTATGAGGATCGTTTAAAACGACTCTGGGAAGTATAGTCGAAAAATAAGCGAGTATATCCTACGCCTTTCGCTCTACGGGCGGCATCCTTTGGGCAACAGCCGTGTTGCATGAACTAATGACGGGTGCGACGGGCCGCAAAGCTCGCTGCGCTCGGTGCAGGGCCTCAAGCCGCGGCGACGGCTTCGTCCATCATCGCCACATGGCGGCACTGACGCTGGAAACGCCCGGGCAGGAAGCAACGGACCGGATCGACCAAGCGATGACAAAGGCCGTCTGCATCTGGGGACTACAATCGGGCACGAGCATGCGATCTCAATCCTTCGATGCGAGTGCGCCTATTCCTGCGTGCATGATCGCGTGATTTTTCAGGATGATACCTCTCCGAGATATACGCTCCTGCTCGATTTAGACTGAGGCACCCACCCTATCTCATCAATAGTGATGAGGCAAAGCAAACGACCTTCACCTTCCTCAAGCCTTCGCCAGACTGCACACTAACGATGTGGCTTCGGACCTGCCGGCCGGCGGTCGAACAGCGTCAAGGGATTGGATCAGCATCCGTTGAAGAATGTTTCGCAGGCGAGATATGTATATGAATTCATCGCACCGCATCCTCCAGCTGCTCTTTCGCACGACGTTTGCCATCGGCGCACTCGCCTTTCTTGGCGGAGCGATGTCGCCGGCTCTCGCCGATAGCGCGTCCTTGCCTCCGCAAACGAAAATCCGTCTGACGATCGTCCAATGGGTGCAATCCAAAGGCCAATATGAACGATGGGATGCGCTTGGCGGCGAATACACGGTCTCGGATGAGAGCACGCTTTTCTTGCCTTTTCTCGGATCCCTTTCCGTCGGCAATCTCGAAAAAACCAATCTCATAAACGAGATCGCCAAGCGCCTGCAGGAAAAAATCGGGTTGGTTCAGCCACCCGCGGTCACGATCGAAATTCTCGAATATCCACCAATCTATGTTGTGGGAGACGTCACCACGCCCGGAGAATATAAATTTCGTCCCGGGCTTACCGTTCTGCAATCCCTGGCTATGAGCGGCGGCCCGTTTCGCTCTAAAACTCCGCTGCAAACGGAGTCGATCAAGCTCGTCGGCGAATTGCGGGAAATCGATCACTCCATCCTGCGCAGCACGGCGAAACTGTCGCGACTCCAGGCCGAGATGGCCGGTGCGAAGGAAATTACCTTCGATCAGGCGGCGGGCGCCGATCAGCAATTTTCCGCTGGGATATACAGCGAGGAGAGGGTCATTTTTCAAGCTCGTGCAAATGCGCTGGAGCGGCAGTCAAAGGCGCTCACGGAACTGCGCGAACTTTTGACCACCGAAATCTCGACTTTGGAAGAGAAACTGGTGGGCGCAGACGATAATATCAAATCAGTTGAGGACCAGCTGACCAGCGTCAAGTCCCTGGTGCAGAAAGGCCTCACGATCTCGTCGAGGCAGTTGGACCTGGAACGGTTGCTGACGACCTACCGTTCCGACAAGCTCGACCTGGTTACCGCCATCATGCGGGGTCGTCAGGCAGTTAGCGAGACAACGCGGAACCTCGAGGGCCTGTCCGACACGCGTCGGAGCGAAGTCGCGGTCGAAGCGCAGGCGGAACGGGCAAATCTCGATCAGCTCAAAATGAAGCGTGAGATGACGCAGAAGCTGCTTATCGATGAACTTGCTGCCGACGACGGCTTGAAAAACCGCAGCGTGGAGCTCCCGATCACTTTTACCGTCAGCCGGCGTAACGAAGGACGAATCGATCAATTCCAAGCCTCAGAAACGACGACGCTAGCGCCGGGTGACGTCGTGAGAGTTGTTCGGCCGCAAATTTCGGACGAGCCGTCCGAGCCCACCTCCGATCAATCTGGGGAGATGGAGCCAGAGACGCTTGCAAATCGGGCAAGCCAGTGACCTGTGGCGAAAGCACGATCACGGTGAAAGCGGCCGTGAGACCGAGAGATGTGAGATCCCGCCGCCTCGAATATCATGAGCGATATGACGGTCTCAAGAAGACCGCGCGCGCCGCGCATCTCCGAAGCTGCGTTGGGCGCCGGGCCCGGGGTAAAGCGTCGGAGATGCTGCCCGACAGGATAAAAGCTAGGGATATCTGATGACCTTGCGCATGATCCCACCCAGCGGTCAGTCTTATACCCAAATCTTGAAGTCGACGATATTGATGGGCGGTTCCTCGCTGGTGAATGTCGCTCTCAGCATCGTTCGCAACAAAGCCCTGGCTGTTCTGCTCGGGCCGGAAGGAGTGGGGCTTATCGGCCTTTACGGGGCAATCCTCGATATCGCGCAGGCAATAGCTGGTCTGGGCGTGAGCAGCAGCGGTGTGCGCCGGGTCGCCGAGGCGGCGGGCGCCGACGACGGAGAGAGGATCGCGCGGTCGGCGACAGCGCTCAGACGCATCTCGCTGGTGCTCGGGTTGTTCGGCGGGCTGTTGCTTGCGGTGCTGGCCTTTCCGGTCTCCAATCTCACCTTCGGCGACTACCAGCACGTCGGCGGCATTGTGCTGCTCTCCCTCGCCGTATTCTTTCGCATTGTGTCTGCCGGACAGGCTGCTTTGATCCAGGGCTTGCGGGGCATTGCGAATCTTGCCCGCATCAACGTGCTCTCCGGACTCTTCGGCACGATTGTCAGCATCCCGTTGATTTATCTGTTCGGCGAAAAGGCGATTGTACCCTCTCTCGTGGCGATCGCGGCCGTCTCGGTTCTTCCCACCTGGTGGTACAGCAAACAAATATCCACGCAGCCACCGCCGATGTCGGCGCGCCAGTTCGGCCGAGAAGCGAAAGCCCTGTTCAGGCTCGGCGTCGCTTTCATGGCAAGCGGACTTCTGACCTTCGGCGCGGCCTATGCTATCCGCATCATCGTGCTGAATGAAGGAGGCGTTGTGGCGGCGGGGTTGTACCAGGCAGCCTGGGCGCTTGGCGGCCTCTACGCCGGTTTCATCCTGCAGGCGATGGGGACAGACTTCTATCCGCGCTTGACCGCAATCGTGGACAACGATGTCGAGTGCAATCGGCTGGTCAATGAGCAGGCGGAAATCAGCATGCTACTGGCCGGCCCCGGTCTGATCGCCACCCTGACCCTCGCCCCGCTCGTGATGAGCATGTTCTATTCCGCGGAGTTTCATGGGGCCGTGGAGCTTCTGCGATGGATCTGCCTTGGAATGATGCTCAGGATCGTCGCTTGGCCGATGGGCTTCATCGTCCTGGCGAAGGGTGCGCAGACGATCTTCTTCTGGACCGAGGTCGCAGCAACGCTGGTGCATGTGGGGCTGGCGTGGCTCTTCGTATCAAAGTTCGGCACGACAGGAGCCGGCGCGGCGTTCTTCGGCCTCTACGTCTGGCATAGTATTCTGATTTACGTGATCGTGTATCGCCTCACCGGCTTTCGTTGGTCGCGCGCCAATCGCAGGCACGCATTTCTCTTCCTGCCGGCATCGGGACTGGTCGTCTCAGCCTTTTTCCTGTTACCGTCATGGGCGGCGATGGTGATCGGCTGCGTCGCAGCAGTCGTGACAGGGCTTTACTCGCTACGCATGTTGGTCAAACTGCTTCCGCCGGAATCGGTGCCCGCAATCGTCAGAGGATGGATCACGAAATTCGCATGAGAAAAGCGCGCTTCAGATGATGCGCGCTTTTCTGATGTTGTATCGACATGCCGCCTCGTGCAGGCGTCACTTCAGGCAGGTACGACGTGCTCAATGGGCTGATGGGCGGCGCGCCCGGTGCTGACGTCGATGATGGCCCGGCGCAATGTGTCGACGACCCTGACGAGATCCGCCTCCGTCATCTGAGCATAAAGCGGCAGGATGACGGTTTGCTGCTGCGCAGAAACGCTTCTCGGCAGGTTGGTGGCGATGCGATGGGAGTTTTGACCGGAATAGGCGCCCTCGAGATGAATGTTCATCACGCCGCGCCGCGTCGATATTCCTTGATCGAGCAGCGCCTGCATGACGGCTCGCTGGTCGATTTCGTCCGACAATCTCACGCAGAAGCTTTGCCAGTTACTGCGAGCCCAGCGGGGCTCGGTCGGAACCGACAGACCTGGGATCGTGGATAGCCTCTCGCAATATTGCGAGGCAAATCGCCGTCGCTGTGCAACCAGCTCCGGCAGCCGCCGCAGTTGCACCCGTCCGACCGCCGCCTGTAGGTCGGTCATACGGTAGTTATAGCCGAGCTCATCATAGTCCTCGAAGATCACCTGTTTGGAGCCATGGCGGACAGCGTCGGTGACGCTCATGCCATGTTGGCGCCACAGCCGGAATTTTCGGTCATATTCCGGATTCAGAGTCGTCAGCATGCCGCCATCACCGGTGGTGACGACCTTTCGGGGATGGAAAGAGAAGCAGGCAATATCGCCATGCGGTTTGCCGATCTTTTCGCAACGCCCTTCCCACAGGATTTCGCTTCCCGTCGCACAGGCCGCATCCTCGATAACCGGTATCGAATTGCGCTTGCCGATCTCCACGATCGAACGGAGATCGCAGGGCATGCCGAGTTGATGCACGCACAGGATTGCTTTGGTGCGGGGCGTGATTGCCGCTTCGATCAAGCTGGGGTCGATATTGTAGCCATCCGGCTCGATATCGACGAAGACGGGCACCGCATTGCAGTATCGAACAGCGTTCGCGGTGGCGATGAACGAATGGCTGACCGTGATGACTTCGTCACCGGAACCTACGCCAACCGCCATCAAGGCGAGATGAAGCGCGGTCGTGCAGTTGGAAACGGCGCAGGCGTGCTCAGTGCCGACGAACGCCGCGAATTCCTTCTCAAATGCCGCGACTTCCGGCCCCTGCGTGACCCACCCCGACAGGATGACCCGGCGTGCGGCCTCGGCCTCTTCCTCTCCGAGGACGGGTTTGGCGACTGGAATTGTGGATTGAGGTGAGCTCATGCTGCCGCCCCTCCCGCGGCGGTCTGTTGCTGCCACCAGGCAACGAGATCGCGAAGCCCCTGTTCCATTGATATCTCTGCCTTGAAACCGAGGAGCCGTTCGGCCTTGCTGATATCAGCGAGACGACGGGTTACGCCGTTGACGGTCCGGGCTTCTTTGTGCTGTGGCTCGAGTGAAACGCCCATGACGCTGCTCAGCATCTGAGCGAGTTCCAGGAGGCTTATTTCCTGCCCGCTCGCGACATTGAATACTTCGTCCGTGACGTCGCTCTTTGCGGCGAGAATGTTTGCGCGCGCGATGTCGCGTGCATCGACGAAGTCCATCGTCTGGCTGCCATCTCCATAAATGAGCGGCGGCATTCCAGCCGCCAGGCGCTCCATCCAACGGATCAGCACTTCCGTATAGGCGCCGTAAACGTCCATTCGCGGTCCGTAGACGTTGAAATAACGCAGCGCCACATAGCGCAGGCCATACATTTCCGCGAAGCTGCGCAGCAGCCCCTCATTGAACGTCTTCGCCGCACCATAGATCGTCCGGTTATTGTAGGGATGATGCTGCTCGGTCGTCGGGAAGCTTTCGGCCAGCCCCAGCACCGAGGCGGAGGAAGCAGCAACGACCTTCGACACGCCTGCCTTCACGGCAGCTTCGAGGACGTTGAACGTGCCCTCGGCCAGAACATCGAAGGCGAGCCGCGGTTCTTCCGCGCATTGCGTGATGCGGATCGCCGCCTGGTGAAAGACGACGTCGACGCCTTCGAAGGTTTTCGCCAGCAGTGCCCTGTCGCGGATATCACCTTCGATGATGTTGACGGAGCCGCTTGATATTGCCGTGCTGAGATTGTCCCGGCGCCCGCGCACGAAATTGTCGAGGACGATGATCTCGCGAGGTTTTTCCAATGCAACAAGATCGGCAATATGCGAACCGATCAGACCGGCACCGCCGGTGATGAGCACCCGTTTGTTTCTCATGATCTTTCCTTACGCGACATGTTCGTCATCGGATCATTCTCCGAACGCCAACGTATGAATTTCGCCGGTACACCGGCGGCAACCGAGAACGGCTCGACGTCGGAAACGACAACTGCACCCGCTCCAACGATCGCCCCCTTCCCGATGGTCACGCCGGGAAGAATGGTCGCATTCGTTCCGATATCGGCCTCGGCACAGATGCGGACCGGCTTGATTTCAAGATCCGTACGGATGATCGGCACGTCTATCGGCAGTGCGGTGTGGGTCGAGCCAAGCACCTTGGCGCCCGGCCCCCACCCGACAGAATCCTCGATCACAAGTTCGCGCGCGTCGAAATAGGCCATCGGGCCGATCCAGACATTGTCGCCGATGACGCAGGTGCCATCGTAACGTCCCTGGATGTAGGCCTGAGCGCCGATGAACACGCCATTGCCGATTTCGAAGGTTTCCGGATGTTTGAAACCGGCGCCGCCTGCGACCTGCAGACCTTCGCCGCAGCTGCGCGTGATAGCCCGCCAGATGGCTTTGCGCATCAGCGCGTCGACGACGCCGTCGCCTGTCGCGAAGCGGCCGTAGAGTTCGATCAGGCCGGCGCGCCCATATGCTTGCCTGAGCTCTTCGGCGAGCCCCGCTTGATAGGCTGGATCTGCCGGCTTCTGGCTGCGGCCGTGGACGGCCTGCACGACACGAGCCTCGCGTGGACTAGCTGACATAGGCATACTCCAGCGCAGCCGCGACCTGATCGACGTGCTGTACGGGCATTTCAGGGTAGATCGGCAAGGAGAGAACCTCGCGTGCGGCGGCTTCCGAGACCGGGAAGTCCCCTGCTTGGTAACCGAGGTCGGCATGGGCCTTTTGCAAATGAACGGGAATAGGATAGTGCAGACCGGATGGAATGCCCTCTGCTGTGAGCACACGCTGCAGGCCGTCGCGATCGCTGCTTCTGACGGCATAGACATGGTAGACATGCCGCCGCTCGGCAGCCTCGACAGGCGTTCGCAAATGCGGCGATCCTGCAAGCAGCGAGGAGTAGCGGCGGCCATGCGAACGGCGAGCTTCGGTCCAGGCTTCGAGATGCCGGAGCTTGACGCGCAGGATTGCACCCTGGATGGCATCCATGCGGTAGTTGAAGCCCTTCAGCAGATGGTGATAGCGCTGTTCCTGACCCCAGTCGCGCAGCATGCGCATTGTCTTGGCCTGCTCATCGCTGTTCGTGACGGCGATGCCGCCCTCGCCGCAGGCGCCGAGGTTCTTGCCCGGATAGAAGCTGAAGCAGCCAGACGCGCCGATGCTGCCGGCGCGCGCGCCCTTATACCGGGCGCCATGTGCCTGGCAGGCGTCCTCGATGACCGGGATCCGGTGGCGATCGGCGACCGCCATGATGCCATCCATATCCGCCATCTGGCCGTAGAGATGGACGGGAATGATCGCCTTGGTCCGGGAGGTAATCTTCGCCTCGAGCTGAGCGGGATCCATCGTAAGCGTCACCGGCTCGACATCGACGAATACCGGTGTTGCGCCCGTATAGCAGATCGCCGACACAGTCGCGACAAAGGTGAACGGCACGGTGATGACTTCATCGCCGGGACCAATACCCGCCGCAAGCAAGGACAGATGCAGGGCACTCGTCCCGGTGTTGACGGCGATCGCGTGTTTGACGTTGCAATAATCCGCAAATTCCTGCTCAAGGCGGATGACTTCCTCGCCCAGTATGTATTGCCCAGAGGCGAGCACGCCGAGCACGGCGGCGTCGATTTCGCTCTTGATGGATTGATATTGTGCTCTGAGGTCCAGAAAGGGGATCATGCGATGCGCCTCGCCTCTTCGAGCTCGATGATACGACCGCGCTGCGCGAGCGAACGGCTTGCGGCTTCAAGGACTCGAACGACACGCAACCCGGCATGCCCGTCCGTAATGGGCCGGGAATTCTGCTCGATGCACTCGACGAAGTGATCCAGTTCGCGCTTCAATGCCTCGGTCATATCGAGCTTGGGTGCCCACATATCGCCGCTGCGGTAGCCGACCAGCATCTGATGCACCTTCTCGCCGTACGCATCGGAATTGGGGCACATGGTGATGCCCTTGTCATAGACCTTGATCTTTTCGCTGGGCTCGAGATCGTCATAGACGATCATCTTGTTGCTGCCGCCGATCAGCGTGCGGCGCACCTTGACCGGCGCCAGCCAATTGACGTGGATGTGCGCGATGAGCTTGCTCTCGAAAAAGAGCGTCAGATAGGCGATGTTCTCCGGCTCGCCGAGCACGTGGCTCATGCCCGTCGCGGAAACGGCCACCGGTTTTTCCTGCAGGACGTGGTCCAGGATGGAAAGATCGTGCACCGCGAGGTCCCAGATGACGCTGACATCATGCTGGAAGAGCCCGAGATTGACCCGAACCGAGTCGTAATAATACATGTCGCCAAGGCCGCTTTCGACCAGTTCGCGCATTTTCCGCACGGCGCCGGTGTGGACGAAGGTATGATCCACGGCCAGCACGAGGCGTCGGCGCGCAGCTTCGTCGACCATTCGTGACGCTTCGTCCGCCGTCGCTGCCATCGGCTTTTCGACAAAAACATGCTTTCCGGCCATCATCGCCTGCATTGAAAGCTTGAAATGCGTCGAGACCGGCGTCGCGATGGCGATCGCGTCGACTCTCGGATCGCGCAAAACTTCCTCGAAATTGTCGGTGACCGTTATTGCGGGGTACCGGCTTTTGACGGCCCCCAACCGTTCGACATTGAGATCACAGACTGAAACAAGGTGGGCGCCGGCCGCTTCAGAGATGTTACGAACCAGATTTGGACCCCAATACCCGTATCCGACAACAGCGATACCGATCATTCCATTTCTCCCAACGCAAACATGTCTACCGGTCCGTCATTGACGCGGCCGATTACCCTGGCCGGAACGCCCGCGACGATGGCGCCGTCTGGCACGTCCTTTGTTACAACCGCTCCGGCGCCGACCTGCGCAGCCTCTCCGATGGTCACGCCGGGCAGGATGGTGGCGTTGCTGCCGATCGACGCGTGGCGCTTGACGAGTGTAGGGATGAGTATCCAGTCGGTCTCCGTCTGCAGGCTGCCGTCCGGATTAATGGCGCGCGGGTAGGTGTCGTTCGTAAACATGACCCCGTGGCCGATGAACACGCCGTCTTCCAGTGTCACGCCCTCACAGAGGAAGGAATGGCTGGAAATCTTGCAGTCTCTCCCGACTACGACATTCTTCTGAATTTCGACAAAGGTGCCGATGCGCGTTCCTGCGCCGATCGTGCAGCCATACAGATTCACGAGATCTCGATGGTGGATGACGCTACCGTCACCCAGCTTGACATTTGATGCAATCATCCCTGAAAACCCCTACTACTCCTAACAGGGCCCGATTTTCAGTTAAAACAAACAATCGGGCGATTGCGTCCAAGGTTTCAAACCAACAGGACAAATATTTCTCTACACTTCAAAGAGAATTGTTTTCGTCATCCGAGTAAAGAAACAAAACGGTTAAGCTTACTCACCTAAAGGCGTATCTACTTATGACGACTTACGCCCTGGTGTATGCCCTGCACCAGCATTGGTGGCGGGCTCATCCTCCCTACCCGTCGCCGCGCCTACGCCGAAGACAGCGATTGTTTCCATGTGTTTAGTGGCCCGCGGCAAATCGGAAATATAATAACATAGACTATCTGGAAGACATCGTAGTAAGACCTAAGTCTATACTCAGGCTTATCTTCGGATTTAAATTCGATACGGTAAGTTGTGCTGTACTTAGCCTATATTAGCTACTGTAACGTTCCGCGAATTGTGGTATTCGATTCCTACTTTAGAGTTTCCCAAACCCCCGTATTGAGAGGGGTCGGTACTCGGGTCGTAGTGAAGCGTAACGTGTTAGTGGGAGGGTGAAGCTGTGAATTCAGCACTTATACCGAATTTGGACCTCAGGCAGGAACACGTACCTCTTCATAGGATAGAAAATAACGCGCACACACTCGCGTTGTCGGCGGGACAAACGCATTCGCTTGTCATTCTCGACAATCGTGAACTTGATCGCCAATGCCTGGCGCAATGCATGGCTGCGCAAAAAGCGGACCTGCAGATTCTGGCGTTTGGATCGATTGAGGAGTGGAAGCAGAAGCGCGACGAATACGCTCCGCTTGCAGCAATCCTCTTGAACATCGGCGGCAAAAAGGTCGATGAACCAGCCGTTTCGGAGCAAATCCGCAAACTTTCTTCGGAATTCGCGTCTACACCCCTTATCGTATTGGCCGATAGCGACGACTTCGGCCAAATCGTTAGGGCTCTTGAGTACGGCGCCAAAGGGTTCATACCCGCCTCGGTCAGCGTCAGCGTCTGCATGGAGCTGATCGCGCTGTCGGTGGCAGGAGGAATATTCGTGCCTGCAAGCGCCTTGTTCGCCATGCGTCACCTGCTAGACTCGAGCAACTCGACCGCCCGTCCGCTCTCCGGCATCTTCACCGATCGTCAGGCAGAAGTGGTGGAGGCGCTCCGACGCGGAAAGGCGAACAAGATCATCGCCTACGAGCTCAATCTCAGAGAAAGCACGGTGAAAGTGCATGTCCGCAATATCATGAAAAAGGTCAAGGCGACTAACAGAACGGAAGTCGTGTTCAAGCTCAACGATCTTTTTCAAAGTAATCTTTCGGGCGGCTTAGCAGCAAACTGACGGTGCCGATGCGGTCAGCCGATAGACCTTGCTTCGCATCGCCAGCACATTTTCTCTCTAGAGGTGGCGGCACGGAAATACGCCACCGAGTCGATCATCTAAAGCGTGCCGCGATCTTCCGGATTCGCGTGTCACGCTTTAGGTGCTTGTTATCGCAGTGGCATTTCCCCACAGCTAATTGCCGGTGCCCAAAGGACGCTTGGAAAGCGCCAGCCGAATCTTGCTCAACTGAGCTTTCTGCGAATGGGGGACCAGACGCCGCGCAAGATGCCAAAAATATCGGAACTCCGGCAGAGGCGGCACATTCGGCCTCAACCCATTCAGGCGCAGCTTGATCATTAGGCCATCTATGCCCGAATAGACTCGCAGGCGCCAACCAGCATCAGGTTTGAACTGTGGCGGTGCTACTTTCTCACCACCGCTTGCGCCAGCCCGAACCTGACGAACAACGCTTGCAAAATCTGGCTGCCGGCACTGTTCAAGAGTATCGGCGAACCAAGCAAGCCACTCGGAATCGGTTCGATCAGGAAGCTGATGAATGCTTTTCCGATCAATGCCATGCCGTCCTGAGACGACCCCATCGGCTGAGCGAGCGAGTTCAGCGATCACGAGGCGCGCGCGTCTGAACTCGTCATGCGACAGAGAAGGATAGAAGTTTTGCAGCCTCCGCGCCCGCTCAAACTGGCCTCTGCAGATCAAAGCAAGAAGGAAGTAGGCCCACTCGACCGGATCCGGATCGCGTGCCCCATATTCGATGGTGGTCACCTTGATCAGGTCCACCAGAAGGTCATAGGCGCGATCGGCGTCACCCTCCTGCAATGCGCAGACGGCAAGGCGCAATTTCGCTTCGGGCAGGTAAGTTACATAGTCGAGGCAGCTGAGGTAGCAGTGCTTGGCCTCCTCCACCCTACCCTGTTGGAGAAGCAGGTCCCCCTGCTTCAGCAAGACACGATCGCTTGCTTGCCCGACGATATGGACGCTCTCTTGCTTTGAGATACGCCTGACCTTTGTAAGATCGCCGAACGGGCCGGACTGGATGATCTTTTCGCCGAATTGCAGGCCTCTGTTCAGCATGAACCACTGATATATTTGCGGCCTGTGGCTCAACGTATGACGTGAATGGATCAAGTTGAAACCGGCTGTTGTGATGCGTCTTATTTCGTCGGGATGGGCAAAAAGATAATCCAGTCGCTCGACCACGTTGCGGCCGTCAACAAAGAGGCAGTTCTCCATGTCGACAAAGCCGGCTGCCTCCACTGCTGCCGTACGCTCCGTCACGAGACAGGCCTTTGCTCCGGGGATCTCAAAATGCTTGCGTACGACCTCGCCGCCCATGGTGCCGCAGGTGGGGACGACAAAGCTCGCGTTGAGCGCCCGCGCATAAGCTTCTCCAGAGAGGAGCTGGGCAGCCAGCTTGCTCTCATAGGCGTGTTGCGGCGAGACCAGACAGGGATACCGGTCGCGGATCATCGGAAAAACTGTCTGTCGCCAGGGATAAAGGCCATAGGCCTGACCCGTGAGCGTGACCGGGATGACCTTTTGCTGCCCGTAGTCGTGATAGACCTCGGGATCGATGAAATTTGGCCAGACGAACAGATTCTCCCTCACCGCCGGCATATACTCCGGCGCCATGGTTGCGATCGCGAAATACGTCTCGATGCCCCACTGCTCCATGTCGGAAAGGAAGCCGGCGCGTCGATCGCACCATGCATCTGCGTTATGAAGACCAAGTTTCGGAACGGCGAGATGGGTATTGGTGTTGCTGATTTTTATCCGACGTGAGCCATGCGATCGGTAACCGCTTTCAAACAACGTCAGATCCGGTTGGTATCTGTCGCAGATCTCGGCATAATCGCAGTCGCGGTTAACGACGAAGACATCGAAATGTGTGGCGAGGCATTTGACCTGCTGCTGCATGTGCAGCAGCAGGTAACCGGCCGCGTTCGCATTGGGCTGATGGTCCCATTGAAAGAAAACGAGCCGCGGTTTCCGATGATCGGCCTTGCTGCTCATGTCCTTATCGAATGGCTTCGGGAGCATTGACTTCGACGCTCGCAGAGGCCAGATGCGGATAGGGCACTTGCCGGGACTTGACGTTGAACCTGTTGTTTACTCCGCCGGAAAGCTTCCACTCAAAATAAGCGATCGTTCTCTCAAGCCCCTCACGAAGGTTCACCTTCGGCTGCCAGCCCAGTTGTTGCGTTGCGCGGCTGATGTCGGGCTTGCGTTGTGTCGGATCGTCAATCGGCAGAGGCTTGAAGACGATGCCCGACTTCGATCCGGTCATTTCCACCACCATTTCTGCCAATTCCCGAACCTGGAATTCTCCTGGATTGCCGAGATTGATCGGTCCTGTAACCCCGGCGGGCGCCGCCATCAATCGGATGAAACCGTCGATCAGGTCGTCCACGTAGCAGAACGACCGTGTCTGCCTGCCGTCGCCGAAGATTGTAATCGGCTCGTTGCGAAGCGCCTGAACAATGAAATTGGAGACGACGCGGCCGTCATTGGTCTGCATTCGTGGCCCGTAGGTATTGAAGATCCGCGCCACCCGGATTTCCACGCCATATTGACGGTGATAGTCGAAGAACAGTGTCTCGGCGCACCGCTTGCCTTCGTCATAGCATGCCCGCGGGCCTATCGGACTGACGCTTCCGCGATACTCCTCAGGCTGCGGGTGAACCGCCGGATCGCCATAGACCTCGCTTGTCGATGCCTGGAAGATCTTTGCCTTTGTGCGCTTGGCCAGGCCGAGCATATTGATCGCCCCATGCACATTGGTCTTCACGGTCTGCACCGGATCGTGCTGGTAGTGGACCGGAGATGCTGGGCAGGCGAGGTTATAGATCTCATCGACCTCCACATAAAGCGGGAATGTGATGTCGTGGCGGAGTATTTCAAAACGAGGATCGTCAAGAAGGTGCAGTACGTTATCGCGCGAGCCGGTATAGAAATTGTCCACGCAGAGGACGTCATTGCCCTCTCGCAAAAGCCTTTCGCACAGGAATGATCCCAGAAATCCGGTGCCGCCGGTAACCATAATTCGCTTCTGTCCGTGCATTGATTTGCTCCGTTGTTAATGTTTGCCCACAGGGATGGAGAACATGTCAGCAGGCTCCCTTGCCTTTCAGGACCGCAGGAATTGTGCTGAGAAGGATGTGCCAGTCGAACCACAAGGATCGATTGTCGATGTAGAACTCATCGAGTTGCTGCTGCAGTTCGATATCCGCGTTGCTTCGTTCGGATATCTGCCAAAGCCCCGTCAGCCCCGGCGTTACCGAGCGCCGCTTGGCACGAAACTCGCTATCCATCGCCGAAAGGTGATATTCCGGGAAGGGACGCGGTCCCACGAAGGACATCTCTCCTGCAATGATGTTCACCAGCTGCGGGAGTTCGTCGAAACTCGATGAGCGAAGGACATGCCCGATCACCGGCAGGATGCGCGGGTCCTGCCGAAGCTTGAAGTGGTTCGACCACTCGGCTTGTATGTCCGGATTGTCCCGGAACAATGTTTCGAGGCGCTGTTCCGCATCTCTGTACATCGTCCTCAGTTTCAGGACGCGCACCGGTTTGCCGGACAAGCCTTCCCTGGCGTGTCTGAAGAAGACTGGACCCGGATCGATGGCATAGATAGCGGCGGCAGCAACCAGAATGCAGGGCATCAGCACCAGCGCTGCCGGGATAGCGATCACGAGATCGAGGACCCGACGAACCAGGTTCGAGCTTGCCGATTTCCCACCGACGGCCAAGCGAACACCGATCTCTCCGCCGACGTCCGCCGGTCGCAAACCGGTTATCTTGAAGTTCGGCGTGTCGGAGAGGAGGATGACTTCGGCGAACTGGCGACGCATCGTTGCCAAGTCGGCGACAAATGAGCCCGTATCGTCAGCTATCAAGGCAATTGACGGCCCGCCGTCGGGTGATACTTCCGAGGTATCGGGAGAAGAGAATTCCGGCCGAATGCCATAGTGCCAATGCTCTGAGAAATACGCCACAAGCGCAGGGATGCGATTGCGGGCACCGACGATCACTGCCCGCTCACCCCATATACCAAGCCTCCAGGACAGTCCTCGTGCGGCCACACGCATAAGAGGTTGAACAACCAATCCGAGGCCCATGAAGGCGATGATTGGAAGCAGCACTCCTAGTCCTTCCGGCAGAAGGATCGCCCCAAGCGCTGCGATGACCACCACCTTGAAGGATGCTGTCGTGCGGCGGCGCAGATGTTCGTGGTCGTGAAGCCGATATCCGGGATAGAGCGCGTTCGATGCATAAAGAACGATTGCTGCCAGCGCTGCGACGGCGAAAGCGCGCTCCAGCACCATGTTCTCCGAAGAGTTCGAAAGGAACGGCAGGAGAAGAAGATAGGCTATCAGGTAGCTTGCGATGTCGCCGGCAATCAGAAATGACGACGTAGCGAGCCGAGGCAACCTGCGCCTGAATGGAACCGGTATTTTCAGCTCTGCCCGCTTGCTGAATTCGGCGGTCGGTGTGGGGTTTGCCACGAAAGGTTTCGTCTTCCGCAGGTCGGACGTGATTGCTGACGGCGCAAATAGGGACATGATCGCTTCACACCTTTACGGCTGTTGCTTTTGGCGCACTCGATCCAAAAACCTCGTCTTCGATCGGAAACTTCCGAAGCCCCAGTCTCTGGAATGCTGTCAGTGAGATGAAGGTCGGCACGACGAGGGCATACCGCCGCCACAGCCGTCGCGGCTCGCACAAAAGACGAAAGGCCCATTCGAAGCCGCTTCTTTGAATGAACCTTGGAGCTTGCCGCTTGAGGCCGGCGTGAAAATCGAATGCAGCTCCGACGCCGATAAGCATCGATGCATCCAGACGGTCACGCATGCGCGCCATCCAGAGTTCCTGCTTGGGGCTGCTCAGCCCCACCCAGATGATATCGGCGCCGGATCGATTGAGCCGGTTCGCAATATCGGCTTCCTCTTGCGGTGACAGTTTATGAAACGGCGGTGCATAGGAGCCGGCTATCTCAGCTTCCGGGAATTTCGCGAGAAGCTGCGCCTGCAAGTGCTGCAGCGTCTCGGGCGTTGCGCCATAAAGGAAGTGGCGTATTCCCTTCGATGTACCGGCCTCGAAAACAGACAACATCAGATCAGGTCCGTACACCCTGTCGCTGTCCACATGGCCAGCACGCTTCAACGCCCATACCAACGGCATGCCGTCGGGGGTCACGAGGAATGCCCGGTTATGTATCGACCGGAGCTCTGGGTCATCTTGACATCGGACGACACCGTGTGCGTCGCGAACACACACATATTCCCTCCTGCCGTCTTCAATCCCTTTTTGAATAAAACCGGTCGCGCTTTTAAGATTAACTGCCGAAATGCGAACACCAAGAACATTAGTCCATTCCAGGGAGTCCTTTTGTTTAAGAACTGAAGTTTGGCTTCTGTCTGTCGGTTGCTTTCCCATGACCTACGCTTTCGCGATTTAAACTGTCATCAGAATAAGCCGGCAGAGCGATTGTCTCCATACTTTCAGTTCCAACTATTGGACGTAGAAGACACTTCATATTCCTACGCCTTCGGCCGAGATAAGTTACAATATTCGAAGTAAGGCGGCGTACCCCACGGCTTGCCGCGTTGCTCTTTTTGATGAGTGCGACCCCGAAAGAGCGGTTTGACCTTCACAAGGCCGTAGAAGATAGTCACTCTCGCGCCAAGCCTGGGCGGACCTGCGCGCGAATAAAGCGGGGGAGAGATGATTAACCCAACAGGCGAGATGACTGGGCTGACGAACCGTCAGAACTGCCCGACAAACCAACCCTAGCAGGCTTCCGCGCCGGGAACTTGATGCGCGCACCTGCGTCGGCGCAGGATTCGTCGTGGCGCAGGATCCGTTGGAATTTTCGCTCTGGGCACGCTCGCCGAAGCCATGACGTCATAGCTCTTGCCGGCAGTAGTCATTTTCGCGTCACGATCGGGGCGCTATTGCGCCGAGCAACCGCCGGCGAGTGGTCTGAGCTTCGTGTGGAGCGCAATACTCCCGCCAGCAGCGATATAGCCCGTCACGTTGCCGTTCTTGTCAATTGGAGCGCGACGCTACGCTGCCTACGTCGATCCCAGCCTTCTGAAGATCGCTTAGACTGCCAAACTCTCCCGAAGGCATGATCTCCGGGTGTATCCTGAAGCTCTTGTCGTTCAGATTGCCGTTGTAGCGATTACGCGCAAATTGCACCGATCCAAGCTTGTGGTCAGGCACGTAAATGTATGCCGCCAACCCATTGCCGCTGTCGACCGACACGATATTATCCTCGATGCGATTGGGGCCCGCCCAAGGCGGATGCCACCCCCGGCCCGTACCGTCATCGACGCGAAAGGCAGCCCCAGATCCGCCGGTAATGATGTTCCCCGTCACCAGGTTGCTCCAGCCGCCGTTTATGCCGATCGCCGATATATTATCCGAAAGCGTATTTCCTTCGATGCGCACTCCACTGGCCTTGCCGTCCGTATAGATCGCCCAACTGATAGGAGAAGGCCATTCACTGGTATTTTCATATCCAGGGGGCCAGAATGTCCCATCGACCCTGTTCATAAGCTGACCTGTTCCGGTGACGAGATTGTAGCGAATGCTGCTGTTCAAAGGGTCGGTCTGTTCACCCATCATCTTGATGGCGCCGCCGTCTGCCGTTTGCTGATTGGCGTTGCGGACCACGTTGTGTTCGATGATCGCGTCATGAACTGCGTCCTGATCTCCCCATAGCGAGCCACCGGCGATACCGAACTGGGCTGCGTTTTCGATGAGATTATGAGCAATTCTGACATTGTCGGCAGCCTGGAACCATATCCCAGCCGTTTCGAAATAGACCCTACCGATGTCATGGATGTGGTTCGACAGGATGGTCGCACCGTGCGATTTGAGGAAGGTGCCATAGGTCGTGCCGACATAAATCCCGTTGCCGGCCACATCCGCAATCACGTTACCGGCAATCAGGACATCTTTGCTCTCGGAAACGTGGATGCCTACGCCGACATTGTCGATGGAATTGCCGAGCAGCCGGACGCCGTCCGCCCGGTCGAGCCGTATGGCACCGAAGCTCCTGGTGTCGGTACCGAACTTGCCGCTGCCGCGCGGATCCCCATCCCTGAACTGGAGCCCGGATACAACCATTCCATCGGCTCCATCCAGCCTGAAGAATGTCGGCAGGATGCCGGCCACAGCCGTAGAGCTGATTGGCAATCCATCGGTCGGAATATAGACGAGTTGCTCCTTGGCGCGGTCATACCACCACTCGCCAGCAGCATCGAGCAGGGCCGCCGCCCCCGCCAGGAAATAGCGGCTGCCTTCCGCGGTGAAGAAGTAGGCAGTGCCTCTGGTGTTGATGGTCCGGTTGCCGGTGTCGATTGAAACTACCGGGAGGGTGTCACTGCCCCATTGGCTACCGGGGCTAAAACCACCGACAATATGGGCGACAAGCCCCGCCGTATTTTTCGAGATCGGAAGATCGCCGGCATGGAAGCAAAAGCGCGTATTGCCATGCCATATGTCGTCATCCTCTGTGCACTTGGCCGCAAAAAGCCATCCTTTGCGCGGATCTCCATCAAACGGGGCGTTGGGAAAGCGTGCCTGCGTCTGCAGCGCGCCCTTGACGAAAAGGTCGCCCACGGCCCTGCCTGGAGGCAGCTTCAGTGATGCCGTCCAGCGGCCATCGGCCTGTGCCGTCCAATTGCGTACAAGCGGGCCGCCGTGCAGAACCGGCGCTTCGTTGCACCTCGCCGTGATGACCAGACCCGCGTCGCGCGCGTCGAAGACTATCGGTTCAGAGAGATAATAGTCGCCGCCGCCCAACGCGATCGTGTTTTCGCCGCCCTTCTTGCGCGCAGCATCCTGAGCTCTCTCGATACTGACAAAAGGACCGTCGGTATGCTGAGGATTGGGTTTGGGAAGACGCCCACTCCAACCGTCCTTGCCATCAGGAGAAACATAGAATACCGCCCGGGCCGCAGATGTGCCCGTTGGTACATTGCTCAGTGAAGTCCCCTTCAGCCTGTCGGAAAAGGTCGCCGGCGACGCCTCCGCGCAAGTCGCTTCCCTAAGCGCCGTCTGCAGCTTATCGGGCGCATCTGCGTCCGAGGTCACTGAGGCCAGGTTGCTCGGCTGCGGAAAGAGCGTCGCAAACAGAATGCTCAAGATCGGTGCGAAATGCAGTCTCAAGTCTGCAGCTCCGCCGTTTTTCTGCGCGCCGATGCCCGCATTTTCTGGCCGGGACTCGTTGAAACAACGGGCTCGTATAGAGAGAACATGATGATGCCCGACATAAACAGAACGAAAATCGCGTCATTCTGGATCAGGAAGATGGTCTCGGTCATGTTCATCACCAAAATGACGACTGTGAAGACATTCAGCCAGAGCCAGCAATAGTGCGGGTCCCGGCATTGGAGGATCGCCCCTTGGCGCAATGCCTGTAGAAGCATCAGAGTGAACAAAATCATTCCGCTTATTCCGAAGTTCAGCAGTGTATCGCGGAATCCGCTATGGGCGTGGGGAGCCATCCATTGGATCTTCGACCAGATAATCCAGGCCTCGGGGTTCGCCTCTGTCCAAAAGGCCTGGTAGCCGAAGCCGAGCAGCAGATGATCGGCAATCTGACCATCGACCAGTTCCCACAAGGGCACTCGGCCCGTCAAAGTGGCATCCTTGCCAAGCGCCTCCAGGAATGGAACCAGGAATTCGTGAAGCAAAAGGAGGAGCCCCATGAACATTTGGACAAAAAACAGGATGAGGACGATGCGGCTGATGCCACCGATCCGCCGCAACAGGGAATAGAACCCTATCAAGCAATAGGCCGATACCGTCGCAATGATCGCGGTCATCGATCCGGAGCCCATGAGACAGGCCCCAGCCGCGATCAAGAAAAGCAAAGCGGTTCGCCGTAAACCCCGGCTACCGTCCATTAAAACGGCCGTTGACACCAGTATCATCATCGCGGCATACCAACCGAGACTGTTCTTATGGATGAATATGCCACGCACGGCGCCGTCCATCGGCATGCGAGCGAGACCCGGCGACGCCACGAAGACCAGCAGGCTGAGGACTATGCATGTTCCGAAGGTGGCAAATGCCAGCAGAAGCAACTGCCGTGGTGTGAAGCGTATCGCCAGCACGTAAGCCAGAAGCACCGTAAAGAGCAGGCCGATAGCGCGCCTGAATGTCGTTGATGGGCCCACCGACCAGAAGACGGACACAAACGGCATGGCGACTATCATGGGGACAAACCAATTTCGCTTGAGCGCCGTTAGAAAGTGCGGAAAATTCCGTACCAGCATCAACAATGTAAAGCCGTATACGGGTAGACAAAGCAGACGCAATATAGACCTGGCGTGATCGCCAAGGGATCCGTCGGCGTCCGCCAGCATGAGCGGGAAAAGGGCGCCCGTCTGAAGGAAAAGGCAGAAGCCCGCGCCCCAGCACTCTATCGCTCGCCAACTGACGGTCGGCCCATTCGCGGCTCTAAGCGTATCGGCTCTCATTATCGGTCCCGATTTGCCTGGACAGATGAGAGGCTTTTGATCGCGGCAATTTGGAAAGACATGGGTCCCCTTTCACAGCTGCGCTGCTTACCAACGAACATCCCGCCACCTCCCCAGTCAACTGACGCAAACGAAGGCGCAGCTAAGCCTAACGCGCATACCCACCGTCCAAGGACGTTGGTTGGGTTAAAGCTCACGGCCTACCCCTCCCCCAAAAAGTTGGTGCTTGGACCAACGGCATTGCCCATAAGAGCAGATGTCACCCGTGACCAATCGCCGGTAGCTTGGCTATGAAAACATACCGCGAAGATCGCGCTGAGCTGCAGTTGGTGGTGAAGCGAGGCAATAATTCTGGCGCAGCTGGCTGTTGGCAGGTGACGCTTGGAAGGGTTGGGATTCTTATGGTTCTGCGTCATGGTCCTGGTTTCGTATGCACTATAACGGAAGCGTCACGCGTTGCGGTGGTGATCCTACGAGCTCAGGGCGAAGGCCTGATCGCGCAGAATGATCCCTGTCCGCCTCTCATTTCTTTCCATCAATTCGCGTTGCCGAACGAACGAGCATTCGCAGCTCCGGCGTACCGATGTGTCGCGCAGCAACGCGCTTGAGAGGGGGTGTCATGGAGCGACCGACGATCAGCGTCCTCATCAACAACTACAACTATGGTTGTTTTCTTCCTCGGGCGATCGACAGCGCCTTGCGCCAAAGAGCGTCTGATGCCGAGATCATCGTCGTCGATGACGGCTCGAGCGATCAGTCGCGCTCGGTTCTCGAAGGTTATGAGAAGCAGGTGAAGGTGCTCTTCCAGGAGAACCAGGGACAGGCCGCCGCCATTAATGCCGCTGTGAAAGCAAGCAGTGGCGACATCCTCTGTTTTCTCGATGCCGATGACTGGTGGGCGCCTGGCAAGCTGTCGGCAACAGCCGCTGCGTTCCAGTCGAATCCTCATGCATCGCTTGTTTATCACCGACTTCAGCCAACGCAGACCGATGGCTCAATAGCTTTCAAGCCAATTCCTCGGACCTTGTGTTCGGGAGATTTGTCGTCGCGGCTTGCGAGATCGGCTGGCTGGTGGCCCTTCCCACTGACGTCAGCCATCGCTGTAAGACGCAGCGCCTGGGATGCGGCAGGAGATATTCCCGAGCAGTTCCACATTTCCGCCGATGCCTGGCTCACGGGCCTCTACCCATTTCTGGGGGATGTTGTCGCCCTGTCGGATTCACTCGGATTCTACCGGATTCACAACAATAACTGGTATCGGCCAGTCGATGACGCCGCCATGCTGCGAAAGCGGATGGCCCATTGGCGGACTGTCGTTGACGCGACGAACCAGTTTCTTTCCGCGCACGGTTTAGCCGGAAGGCTGCGTCTGACCGATCACTTTCCGTATCGGGTCGCCTCAGCCAGGCTGGAGGGCGCAGATGCACGCACCCGGTTCAGACTTGCCGCGGAAGGTCTTTTTTTCGCCGGAGAACCAAACTTGCTGAGGCGTATGCGTGAGGCATTGCGGACAGCCCGCGACCTTCCTCGACGCGGTCAGGCGGTTAGCTTGTCGGAGTCAGCACGATGAAGGCGCTGATGCTGGTTTCCGAACTCGAAGACTACACAATCTCCTTCGCCAGTGGTGTGGCGCAACACCTGCAAGTCGTGCTCGCAGTCCCGCGTCGGCGCTACGCCAACCTTGTCTCCTCTTTCGACCCGGCGGTCGATCTGCACCTTTTGGACTGGCCACGGCACCGCTCGCTCTCCAATCCCTGGTTCCTACACCAACTCACGCGTCTCATCCGGCACGAGCGGCCGAATGTCATTCACCTTCTGAGCAATTCCACGCTCTGGCTGAACTTTGCTGCGCCATTCTGGCGGCCGATCCCGCTCGTGACGACCGTCCATGATGTTGACGTGCATCCCGGCGATTCCGACACCCGAACGCTGCCGGCCTGGGCTCCGCGCTTGATCGTGCGGCAATCGGGCCATGTCGTCGTCCATGGCGAGGGGCTGAAACGAATGGTTCTCGAGCGATATTCAAAATCGCCCGAGTGCGTCCATGTCCTGTCGCATCCGGCCATTCATCGCTACGCGGAACTTGCTCGACAGCACAAGATGACGCGGCGCCACGCAGATGGAACCTTGCGCGTCCTGCTTTTCGGGCGGATTTTTGCTTATAAGGGGTTGGAGCAACTGATCCGTGCCGAGGCGATGCTGAAGGACCAGCTCCCCAATCTGCGGATCACGGTCGCCGGCCGCGGCGATGATCCCTGGATCTTCCAACCTCTTATGGGCGAAGCCGGCCGCTATGATATTCGCAACCACTTTATCGAGGATATGGAGGTCGCCCAGCTTTTTCTGGACGCCGATATCGTTGTTCTTCCCTACACGGAAGCCTCGCAGAGCGGTGTACTCAACCTTGCCGCGGCATTTGGCAAACCGGTCATCGTGACCGATGTCGGCGAATTGCGCGCCACCGTTCTGCCGAACGGACTGGGAATGGTGGTTCGGCCAGGGGACGTCGAACAGCTCGCCAGCGCCATCCGAACACTAGCAGATAACAACGAACTGAGAAGCAGCTTCGGAACCAGCGCGCTCGCCTGGGCCAGAGGTCCTAATTCGCCTGAACAGGTCGGGGCGCAGGCTGCGGCCGTTTATCGTGAGGTGGTCGGAGCATGCGAATGACGACGCTCACGGAGGGGAATCGGATAGCGGTGCGGAATGCCGCAGCAACCGTGCGCCACTATGTCCCGGGTGGTTGCGAGAACGGCGGCGGAATTGGCAGGCTGGTCGGTTATATATCAAGCACGGCGAAGGAGGCTGGCGAAAAGCACCTCGTCACCGACACCAGAGGGCCTCGCTGGTCCCTGGTTACGTCGCCGATGCGCCTGCTCGGCGCCATCCTGATGATGGCCAAGGATCGGATAATTGCTCCGACACGCATTCACCATATCCATATCGCCGGTCGCGGCAGCACCGCAAGAAAACTGATCCTTACTGAGGCTGCCCGCTTCCTCGGGTGCTCTCATATATTACACCTGCACGATTACGATTATGCGAGTGACTTTGCCGCACGCTCGCCACGGCAACAAATGCTCATACGCCGGATGTTCCAACATGCCGACCAGGTCGTAGCGCTGGGACAGCGCGACCGCATGACGCTAACGACGCTTCTGGGCGTAGACGAGCGCCGCGTGGCCGTCATCCGTAATTGTGTTCCCGATCCCGGGGCGCGCAGTGTTCACGTCGGCAAGATGCCCTTGATCGTCTTTCTCGGCCGACTGAGCGAACGCAAGGGCGTTGGGGAGCTTCTGCTTGCCTTAAGTCATCCGATTATGAAGGCGCTCCAGTGGCGGGCCGTGCTGGCCGGCGACGGACCTGTGGAAGACTACCGACGCCAAGCCGCAGCCTTGGGCCTTTCAGATCTAGTGAAAATGCCGGGCTGGCTCGGCGCCGACGAGGCGCAAGCTTTGTGTGCACGGGCAGATATCCTGGTCCTACCTTCGCATGCCGAGGGCTTGGCAATGGCTGTGGTCGAAGGGCTCGCCCACGGGCTTGCGGTCGTTACCACGCGCGTCGGCGCGCATGGCGAAGTCATCTCCGACGGTGAAACGGGCGTCTTCGTGCCTGTCGGAGACCAGGATGCCCTGGCTGCGGCGCTGGCGAAACTCGTCAGCGATCCGGAAATCCGCAACCGCCTCTCAGCCAAGGCCCGGGCTCATTATCTCAATCAGTTCAGTATGAAGGCCTACATGCGATCGCTGGAAAAACTCTATGACGCCGTCTCCGCGCAACCTCAAACGTCGGTTGGTGAATGATGACCATTTCAACTATCCCGCCAGACCGCAACACCTCGCTATCGTCGATGCGCTACGATCCCCGGTTTCAGGTAGAAACCAGGTCGGACGACTTTGACCTCACTTCGGGCTTGCGTCTTATCCGGCGAAGGATGGTGATGATCGTGGCTATCATCACGCTGTTTATGGCGATCGCCGCAATGATGGTTTCGGGATTGAAGCCGAGTTTTCATGCCGAGTCCCGGCTGATTATCCACACGCCTCTGGCGACGAAACTCGGCCCGGAGGAATCCGGCCGCAACGATCCGCTGGACGCCACATCGGAGACCGAACGGCTTCTTTCGAGAAGCATTGCAGAGCGGGTAATCCGCGACGTGCGTCTCGATCAGTGGGCCGAATTCAATCCGGCGCTGCGGGAGAGGTCGTTTATCGACAGGATCCAAGGAATGCTGCGCGGTCTGGTTGACAATGAAAAACAATCCCGGCCGATACAAAACAGCATCGAGCCGATCATCCCGAAATACTACAAGGCATTGCGCGTATGGCGCGATGGCCAGGGTGACGTTATTCAGATCGGATTCGATGCGAGCGACCCCCAACTGGCGGCCTCGGTCCCGAACCGACTCATCAGCATCTATCTCGAAGAGCGGAAGGACGGTCTGCGGGGGCGCCTGGACGCGGCAGAAGAATGGCTTCTGCAGCGTATCGCCGAACAGAAGGAGCGCGCTGCAGCAGCACGCGATGCCGCCGACGCGTATCAGAAAACGATGGACGTCGTCTCGAATGACAATGATCAGGTTGAACAGATCAAGTCGATAATGGAGCTGGGCGAGCGGCAAACGAAAATCGAACAAAGCCGCACTGAAGCAAGATCAACGATAGCTGCACTGGAAGCGGCCGACGACCTCTCGTTTGCCCTGCAGAATATGGTTATTCCCGACAGCATTGGCGCAATGCAGCGGGAGCTTCGTGCGCAGGAGCAAGATCTCGAACGCCTTCTCGAGACATATGGCAACACGGCCCAAGCCGTGATCGATATGCGGGCGAAGATTCTCAAATCCCGCAGCGATCTCAAGCTTGCCGCCGAGCGATACCTTCAATCCATCCGCTCCAAGCTTGCAGCGCTCGATCATGAAGGCGACGCGGTCCGGTCGGCCTTGGCGGCTGCTCATGAGAAACGCGCTCGCTCTGCCCTGGCGCAAACGGAGCTGGCGCGACTGCAGCGCATGGCTGACAAGGAGCAGACCGCGCTTGATAAGCTCGAGGAGCAGCGCCGTGGCCTGGCTGCGCAAGCCATGCTGCCGGGAGCGGAACTGGAAGTTCTGTCACCGGCGGCAGTACCGCTGGCACCGCAGGGGCGCGGACGACTTTTCTATCTGGTCGGCGCCCTCCTGGCTTCGATATCGATCGCGGTAACAGCCGCTTTCGTGGTCGAGATGCTGGATAACTCGGTCCGCAGCTTCGATCAGATGGCCGGAATGCCTCGCGTTGCGCCGGCCGGATTCATCCCGCGCCTGAAACGGAAGGACCGGGGGGATCCATCTATGCTCTTTGGGTACATTCAAGACGGGATGTTTGACGAAGCAATTCGCTCTGTCATAACTTCGCTTAAACAGTCCAACGGTGGAAAGCTGCCTAACAGTATTGTCGTGACGTCGGCTCACAGCGGAGAGGGCAAGTCGCTTGTCGCCAGATCACTGGCAATCGATCTCGCCGCCAACGGAATTCCCGTGCTGCTTGTTGATGGCGACCTCAGACACGGAAATCTCGACTCGTTTTTCAAGTCAGAGCTACAGCAGGGATTGAACGAATTCCTGTGTGGACAGGCTGGAATCCGGGACATCATCGATCACCATCCGAGCGGCATCGACTTCATTCCGGCCGGCAATGCCACTCTCCATCGGCGCGCCCGTATGACGGATGCGGCTGACATCGTCTCGATGGCCGCCTCGCTGGGCCAAGTCGTCATCTTCGACAGCGCACCCGTGCTCGCCTCGGCTGATACGATGCATCTGACGGCCTTAGCAGAACGAACGCTCGTGGTGGTTAAATGGGGTAAGACGAGCCGTCGCGCCGTCGAATTTTGCTTACATCAGCTGAGGACCGTGCGCAACGCGGAGCTTTGCGTTGCCATAAACAACGTCAATCCGAAACAACACGCCATGTACAACTTCAGCGATTCGGAATTGTTTGTGAAATCATTGAGGAAATACCACGAATTCACCTGAACCGAGACAGCATTCACATCTGATTCCGCCGAAACAAATTACGGAGACCGTAGTGAAGAATAAAAACAAGGTTGCGCTGATTACGGGTATAACAGGTCAGGACGGTGCGTATCTGGCCGAGTTTCTCCTGGAGAAGGGCTATATTGTTCACGGCCTCAAGCGACGCTCATCGTCCTTCAACACCAGCCGCATCGAGCATCTATACGAGGATCCGCATGTCGAGAATCCCCGGTTCATCTTGCATTTCGGGGACATGACCGATTCAACGAATCTCATCCGTGTCATTCAGGAAACGCAGCCGGACGAGATCTATAACCTCGCAGCACAGAGCCATGTTCAAGTCTCTTTCGAGACGCCGGAATATACGGCCAACGCGGATGGAACCGGCACACTTCGGCTGCTTGAAGCAATTCGCCTCCTGGGACTGACCAGGAAGACGCGCTTCTATCAAGCGTCCACCTCGGAACTCTACGGCAAAGTTCAGGAAGTTCCGCAAAGCGAAACGACGCCTTTCTACCCTCGATCACCCTACGCAGCGGCCAAGCTCTACGCCTATTGGATCGTGGTCAACTATCGCGAGGCATATGGCATGCACGCCTCGAACGGCATCTTGTTCAATCATGAAAGTCCGATCCGCGGCGAGACCTTCGTGACCCGTAAGATCACCCGGGCGGCGGCTGCGATCCATCTTGGACTGCAGGAGAGGCTCTATCTCGGCAATTTGGATGCACAGCGCGACTGGGGACATGCGCGAGAATATGTCCGTGGGATGTGGCTCATGCTGCAGCAGGACGAACCGGAGGACTATGTCCTTGCAACCGGCGAAACGCACTCGGTTCGCTCCTTTGTCGACAAAGCCTTTGCCAAGGTGGGCATGCCGATTGATTGGCGTGGCAACGGGGTCGAGGAAAAGGGGTATGACAAGACATCCGGTCGGTGCGTGGTGGAGATTGATCCGGCTTATTTCCGCCCGACTGAAGTTGACCTTCTAATCGGCGATCCGACGAAGGCGCATACGAAGCTTGGTTGGAAACACGAGACCAGTCTTGATCAGCTGGTTACGGAGATGGTCCGCGAGGATCTGAAAGTCATGGCACGAAATGTTCCGGCGGTGAGTGTAACCAAGGGTTTTGCCTATGCCTGAGGTGATCTGTCGCCAGCCACCGCGGCGTGGCGGGCTCCGCGATCGTGCTATCGTCTCGCTTCCAAGGGCCGGGAGATTCAAACACCACCCTGCACAAGGCAAAAAGCCCGGCTCGAGAGCCGGGCTTTCCTGATCGACCGAAGTCAGACCAGATTAGAACGAACGCTGCAGGCGGAAGTAGCCCGAGGTGGAGTCGTCGCCGTCTTCCGGATCGAGGTACTGAACCGAAGCCTTGGCGTAGAAGTTGTCGACGATCTGGTAATCAACCGTCAGACCAACCTTCCAGGCATCGCCGTCGGCGAAGTCGTTGCCGTCAACACCGTAGTCGCTGTAGTACTGGACGCCGGGGGTGATCTTGAGCTTGTCGGTTGCCTTGATAGCGTATTCGGCAGCGATAGCCCATTCAGCTGCGGTGTAGTAGGAGCTCGGGCCGGTGGCGTAGACGGCTGCGAGGCCGAGCGTGCCGGGACCGATGTCAACCGTACCCATAGCGCGGACGGCGCCTTCTTCGTTGTCGACGTCGTAGCCGGCAGTGATCTGGTAGCTGAAGATACCACCCTTGCCACCGAGGCCGACGGCAACGCCGACGTTGTTCGGATCTTCGTCAGACTTGAAGAAGCCGTCTTCCAGTTCGTCGACGCTGATACCAGCGTAGAAGGCGTCGGTTTCATACTGATAACGGATGGAGTTATGCAGCGTGACCGGAGAACCGATATCGTCGGTTTCGCCCGAGAGACCATCGTCCCACCAGCTGTAGAACAGACCAGCGCGGAAGCCTGCGATGTCGAGGTAAGCGGAGTCGAGCTTGGCGCTCTGGTCGGTAGCGTTGTCAGCATTGAACTGCATGACGATGACGCCGGTCAGCGGACCATACTCGGTGTCGCTCTTGGCCGTGAACTGAACCTGGCCGCGGGTAACTGCATCCCAATCAGAGTCGTTATCACCACCCGGCTGGTCGCCAACGTTGACCTGGAAACGGATGTAGCCGTTGATCTTGAGGCAGGTTTCGGTGCCCGGGATGTAGAAGTAGCCGGTGCCGTAAGCGTCGCAGACGCGAACATATTCAACCGGTTCCGGCTCGGCAGCAACAATAGCGTCAGCAGCCTGAGCACCGGAAACTACTGCGAGAGCAGCAGCGGAGCCGAGAAGTAGGCTCTTGATGTTCATAAATGACCTCCAATTCAAAGTTTCGATCGGGTTTGGGATCTTTCGCTGAGCAGCGTTCCCTGCCCCATCCCCGTGTTTTAAGAAGTGGACGATCCGTCGCCCTTGCTTCCGAGGGTGAAAATACAAGACGGCGGCCGTCACGCAATCACCAACTTACTCGAATGGGTGGTTTGCGGGAGCCTTCCCGAAATTCTGTTGCCGAAAGGACACAAGTCGGGCAACCGGCCCCGATTTCCTTTATGCTTTGTTAAGAAAAGCCTGATTTTGCCGCTGCTTAGCCGAAGTCGACAAAGAGCTGGACATGCTTCTTCCGACGCATTTGCGACACGTTTTTGACAAGTTCGGGCTATTGCGGGAGAAATGGCAGTTCCGAAAGCGTAACCGGACGTTCACCGATCCGCTCTCGCTGCCGCCTGAGGGCTGAAGCGCGGGACCTGATTCCCGCCAGCGATTCTCTCTCTTCGAAGCGATTCTCCCTTGCCGCGACTGGCAGGGATAGCCGATTAAGCGGCCGTGTTTCGCCGACGGAAGTTGAGACCAGAGACACGCGGTGGAAATCAAAGTGGCGGAGAAGATGGGAAAACCCTTCACATCCCCGGCACCCCCGCAATCTCTGTCTTTATCTCGTCGCGCTGCTCGGTTTGTGTAGCAGTGATGTGTAGCAATAGCCCGAGCGCAGCGAGCACGCAACAGAGGTCACTAAGGAGGTGAGCAGAGGTCACAGCCTTATCCGAAATCCGTGGGCGTCGACTTCGGACTTGCGCTGACCGATCGCTTCATAAGCCCTCTGTAGTGCAATGGCTTCAATCGCAGTCACGTTGGCGGTGAACCGTTCCGCGTAGGGCTTCCTCGCGGATGTGCGCGTGAATTCTGCCAGACGCGCCTTCTTTTCACTGTCTTCGAAGCCGATCGTGTGTTCGAAAACACCGATATTGTCTTTGCTTATGATTAATTCGTAGTTCGCTTTCGTCTGATAGTCCCGGTACTCACGCTTTGAGTTCGGAAGCCGCGAGGTTCCCGCTTTCCTGCGCAGGTAAATGGTTGAGGCAATCCCAAAACGAAGAAGCATTCGTTGAACGGCTATCAAATTTGGCCGAGAAGATTGATTAAGGCGCACGGATTGACCCTTTTCCCTGTTGCCAGCGACAGTTCCGTCGGCATCAAAAAAACCCCTCAGAAACCCTCGGACCAGAGACGCATTCCCTTCGATAAGTTGGGGCTTAATCAACTTGGTCTGGCTTTCCAGAAACTGCGCGGCGAAATCCTCAAGCGCTCTTGTCTGAATGGAGAGTGTGCGGTGGAAATCATTGTAGGCTCCGCCGGAATAGGTTTTGCTAACTCCCATGGTGCGTATGATACGGTCGGCGCGATCCGCTAGGTCTGCATGATGTGGCATCCAAAACCGCAGATACGTGCCGCTACTGTTATGTGGGTTATGCCCGCCATTGCCTGTTACCTGCCCAAGCAACCAGCCCCGCTCAAAATCTTTTGAGCTGATTTCACTTATCGCATCCCGGTTGTTGGCCATCACCAGCACCGTTCCCGCCCCTATCGAATTTGCTGGCACCCATGCCTTTTGACCTACGGAAGCTCCTCCGGACACTCTGCCTCTTGCGACCTCAACAAGCACCTCCTGATCGGGGCTAAGGGTGATCTCGTAGCCACGATCGGTGGCAACTCTCAACAATGAGGGAACCTCAATTTCTCGTAGTGCCTGATGAGTGACCTCCAGATCAGCGGAATGAACCCTGAACGCCTCGATGAGGCTAGAAGCTCGCCTTGGTCCCAGGGTAGTCGTTATGTATGTTTCAGCGGCAACGGCCATTTGACTGCCTAAACTAGTTCGGAAACGAGGATAGCTTGATCCCCGCATGGGTTGGTGATCATCGTGTAGCGGAGAGTGATGACCACCTCTGCGATCTCGACCATCAGCCTGCGGGTGTCTTCGTCGGGAGCGTACTTGTTGCCCTCGGCATAAAGGCCATCGACGTAGGAGGCAACGCCCTCATTCTTCTGGGTGAGCTTGTCCACGTTGATGAGGCCGGGCTCGCCGGTCTTGTCGTGGTATGCGGCCTTCGCCAGTTCGCAGAGAACCTTGTAGGCGTGCAAGTCCCATTCATCGATCTGACCGGAAGCGCGAAGGATCGTTGCATAGCCGACAGAGCCGGGGGCGTCCTGCGAGCCGATGAGCTTGACGACCTTGGTGACGCGCTCGCGGAACTCGTCATCGATAGCCACTGAGTTGTTCGAGGACCAGAGGAAGCCACCGCGCTTCAGGTCGATGAAGCCGAAGATGGTCTTGTCTTTCCAGTGCTTCGTCGCCATGCGAGCGGCACGGCGGGCACCGCCTACGAGCACGCACTCGTCGGCGTAGTGGTCGGCGTACATGGCAGCGCGCCACGGCTGCATGCCAGCATCGCGAAGCTTGGCGATGGAGGCGATAGCGCCCATGAGCGGGCCGGGACCGGAAGCGGGACGGCCCTGCATGCCCATGATCGGACGGCCCTTTTCGCGGACGGATGAGATTTCGAGGATCAGCACTTCATTGCGACGACGCTGGAAGGCCATGGTCTCGATCTTCTCGATGGCCATCTTTACAATGCTAAACGATGGAAGAGCGTTTGCGTTAGGAGTGACTGTGACTGATGCGACATTACCGTCCTTGCAACATGTTGCAGATTGGGATGACAGCGGGACAGCGGATATGTGCGGCCTCAAGTTTGGAAAGATACCTCTTATCAATCGCAGCAATTGCTTCCACAGCGGGAAGCTAATGGCTTATCTTCCACCTTCCTGATAAATAATATGCCCAAATTCTTTCGAGAGCCCGGACAATCGCTCCCACCCATGTTCCGTGAGTTCGAACATTTTGGCTGATGGATCGAAAAAAATCCGGTCTGTTTTTAGCAATGCTCCAACAACCCACGCATCTGGCCTAACGTACCCGTCACTAAACTGGATGCCTTTCATTGGTATCCTGCCGCCCGTGAAAAGCGTGTAACCAAATAGAAACGCGTCCGTGCGTGACGTTTCGTTCTTGGCGTTGTTCGCTTCCTGTGCCCACGCCTCGATGGTCTCTAAGTCGAGGAAGGGAGCTGCCTGAGATGTCCAAGCTGAGGCCTTCTTGCCGTCTATGCTACGGCAAATATTGTCAAAGATTACGCGCGCATTCTCGCATGAAATTGGAAGCACATGATCCCCCGGCGCTTTCGACACTCATGAGCATAATTTGCTACAAGAACAGTTCCGTTTTCTCAACCCCGGCCACCGGCGGCAAAACTGTTAGTTCTGGCAGAACCCAATCTTTCGCGCGATAAACTGTTTACGAATGCAATTTTCCTAGAATATTAGCTTCTCGAAACCTGTTTTCGCTCTAGAATGAAGATGGTTTTTGAAAATTCCAGCGTCGAGGCGAATGGTGAGTTCGACAAGCAAAGGCGACCGGCTGGAGGACGCTTTCCATCAATATCTCGTGGATCAACAAGATCGTGGAGAACTCGTGTTTGGAGCGTACCCACCGGGGAACTGCAGAATTCAGAGGAAGAAAAGTTATTACTGTCGAGAACGAGAGGCGGATGTCGAATTCGATATTGTTTTAGAGCTCTATCGGACTGGGAGAGATACTCCTCACCTCTATGTCATTTTCGAGTGCAAAAACCACGATGCGAACATCTCCGAAGTTCACGTAAATGACTTCTCATCGAAAATTGGTCGCATGTTTCCGCATGCGGTCAAGGGCATTCTCGTCGTAACTTCGAGGTTGCAGTCTGGGGCCGAGAAGGTCGCCAGACATGCACGAATGGGTATTATCAAGTTTGATGAGCTTGGTCTGGAAATTATCGCCGACCGCAGGGGGGCTTGCGTTGAGCATGGTTTCGTCCGCTCTCAAATTTTCCGAAGTGATGATCCTACAAAATCGCTGAAATTTTCCGCCTATCACGATGGGAAATACTTCGGCTCGATCCACGAGCTTTTAACAAATCTCGATCCTGAGCCGCCAGACCATGCTCGGCACAACAATGAAGGCCGCAGTCTATCAGTACCTTTCCTTTCACTCGGTGAAATAAAAGCCTCAGCTGCGAAGGTGCTTGAACTCACTGACTACAAGACCGGACCGGTGGACCTTTCAACCATTTGCCGGAGGCTATCCATCGATTTGCAGTTCGTTGATCACGCTAAGTTTGACACTGACGGCGTCGCCGTCTTGGGCTCGGCAAACTTCGGGCGCAAGACGATACAAATAAACACCCATACACGGGAAACGCGAGAGCGCTTTACAATTGGCCACGAGATTGGTCATTTCTGCTTAGAGCACGAAAGATATCTGCGATCCGAGACGATCATTGAAAAAGATCTTTTCATCACCCGCGAAAAAGCCAACAGCTTCAATTATGAACGTCTCGAGTATCAGGCGAATGCCTTCGCAGCCGAACTTATCCTGCCAGATGAAAATTTCTTATGGAAGACGGCGCTATTCCGACGCGATCTAGACATGAGAGATCGAGGCCATGGATACATATTTGTCGATGACCAGCCCTGCAATTACCAACCCTATGAGGAGCTACTTTCGCTTCTATCGACCCACTTTGCAGTTTCGAAGAAAGCTATTGAAGTGAAGTTTAAAAAAGAGAAGCTATTGACCGATCGAAGAAGAGGTATTGGGGCATCTCCGATGTCTGGGCTGCTCTCAGATTTGACTTCATCTCGAAGGGTCTGACTGGCACCGTTTGACCAGACTATCCGACCTGCAAGCACGGCAGCGAGGCCGCGAGTTGCCCCTCTTGCCAGCACCGGGAGCCCCTTCATGTTTGAAGCCAGAGATTAAATCCGAGCCGGTCCGAGGAAAGCGGGTTCCAAGAGACAGACAGTTCTAGGTTCCCGATCCCCGTTCACTCCGTGCGGCAGATCTGACGGCTCGGAACGCTGATGCCTTCAGGGATCGGAGCGCGGGCAAAGATATCGGCAATCTGCGGCCCATGTTTGGCCCGTAACTCGCCCGCGAGCTCGACGGGGACCAGAGACAGCCGGGCAAACCATTCCTCGCCTGTGACCGCATATCGATCGACAATACGGCGCCAAGCAACCGGCTGTCTGAAACGCGCGTGCAAGACCAAATGGATGGAATGGGCCAAAGTGTAGGGGTGCCAGTCGTAATAATTTTCGCTATGGAGCCTGAGCTGCGTCGTCTGTCCAGAGATGCAACAGGTTGCCCCGCGCTGCGCCCACCCATTGTCGATCAAAAGATGAAGTAGTTGCCAGCCGCGCACGCGTTCCTGATGAACGAAGCCATTATATGAGGGGAGCTCTCCCCATTCCCATCTCCGAAGTCCTTTCACCACCGCTGCTCTAATGCCTCATAGTTGAACACTGACAAGAACGAGGGTGGCAAGGTGAGACCAAAATCGTGTGGACAGCCGATCATGGGCTCGCCGTTATTGCCGTCGTGCCAGCAGATTTTCAAGCGGTGGGACAACGGAGCTGGCGATGTGAGCGAAAAGGATTTCGCTCATTGTTGCAACCCCGTCTTGCCAGCTTGCGCTTTTTGCTTAGCCTGATATTCCGCCCATCGAATATCGCGAACATACCAATCGCACTCAGGCGAATTCGCCAGCAAGGCTGCCTTCAACCCTTTTGTGTCAAACACGGCTGTCACGGCCAACTCTTGATATGGCTCAATCCGGAGCACAAGCTTCTCCGTTTCGCGCACTTGCGTGATAAACTTCGGAGCATCCGCAATCCGGGTAGTGGACCGATTTTCCAACACAGGCCATTCGACTACCACAGGCTGCGCATTGCCCAGCCGGTAAGTCACTTCTTTCATCTCGACGCCTCCTTCGCGCTCGCCGCCTAGAAACTTGTTCCATCTGACAGTGGACCAGCCATTGAATTTGCTGCAATAGACGCTCAGGAGCACATCTGAACCTCCCCCATCATTCTCGGCAGCAAGTCGGATCGCGATGATCTTCTTGTCTGTCATTGGATCGGTTTCGCTGTAGACGCTCCATTTCCCGAAACTCGGAACAGCCGCATCAGATGTGACTGCGTTTTCTGCAGAAGTTTGACTGTGGGCCAGATCACATGCCGTTAATCCGATTGCCGCGCCTATGGCTAAAAGGCCCCTCCCAACCGGGCGGTGACGTTTACTCGCTGCGCCTTCTTCATAGTCTGCCTGACTTCTGGAAAACATTCTGGCTCCCCGGTGGGCGATCTCGCGGTACGTCCTGCGAAGCTCGCAATCCCTGTCTTTCTCTGATGATCGGAGACTACCTCCGACGCGCACTTGAACAGCGAGGACAATACAACAACCGGTAAAAAGGAAAACATTTCATGTGGCTATAGCCAGTGGTTTTTTAGGCACAGAAATAGTCCAGCTCCAAGGATGAATGGTCGAGCTCTTGTTGCTTGGAACTTGCGACGATTGCGGGTGGATCAGCTTATCTCCCAAGACAAGCTGGCGGCCGACGCTGGCGTTGATCGCGCATATCTTGGGGGACTAGAGCGGCAGGCTGAAAATCCGACTGTGGATTTGCTTGACAAAATCGCGGAGGCGTTGGCTGTGCCTTTGGAAGAACTCTTCCGCGAGCCCGCCGCTGGCGACGCTCCGCCTCAACCTCTAAGGGGTGGGCGGAAGCGCAAATAGAATTGCAACGGTGCCGATACTGTTAGGTCGGTGTCGCCAACACACGATAAACCGACGCCCGACCGATCCGAAGTTGACGAGCAATCTCGCTCGCGCCAATACCCGCGTGCTTCAGGGAGAGGATTTCCTTTTCTTTGCGGCGGGCGGTAGGAGCACGACCCTTGTATTTTCCGGCTTCCTTTGCCGCCGCGATGCCCTCCCGCTGCCGAACGAGCATGATGCTGCGTTCGAACTCGGCCATGGCCGCAAACACGGTCAATAACATCTTGCCGGAAGGGGACTTTGTATCGACCTCGCCACCGCCGAAATCGAGAATGCGTAGCGCCACGCCCTTCTTCTCCAACTGCTCGACCAGAGACAGCAGATGAGCCGTGGATCGGGCAAGACGATCCAGCTTCGTTACGCACAACGTGTCGCCCTCCCGGACGAACTCCATGGCGGCTTTCAACTGCTGCCGTTCGGCGACAGAAGACACCTGCTCGCTGAATATTTTAGTGCAACCCGTTGCACCGAGATCGCGGATTTGCGCCTGAAGCCCCGCTTCCTGTTCCGCCGTGGAGGTTCTCGCGTAGCCTATAATCATGAGATAAGCCTCTGTTTCTCATATGCTTTTTAGACATAATGAGAAATTGCCTCAAAAACTCAAGGGATAACTTCAGTGAGACGGAAGATAAATGCATGACGCTGTCCAACTGGGGCAAGGTTGTTCGAGACGCCGGACGAATGATTGATTAGTCGCGGCCGGAAGTGATACCTCTGATTTTCTCGACGGAACTGGGCTTGGGGAAAAATAAAGTGGTTAACAAAGACGTTATGTCCGAAATCGCTTCGTGGTCAATCGAGGCAAAGGAGGAGGACACCGAAAGGTATTTCTACCATTACAATGACGTTAATCTAATCGAACGCGGGCTGAAAAATTTCGTTATCGGCAGAAAGGGCACCGGGAAAACAGCCATTGCTGAGTACCTTAGCAATAAGAAATCACACGATCACTTCTCCAGAGTACTGTCATTCGGCAGCTTCCCATTCAATATATTATACGATCTAAAGGACACATCATACACAGCGCCAAACCAGTACATCACCATATGGGAATATGTTATAAATACATGCATTTGCTCTATGATGGCCGAAAACCATGCTGTTAGTTCGAAAATCGAGTTCGACCTAGCAAAAGCATTGAATGTTGACATCGAAAAGGCGCTTTCAAAGTCAATTAAAACCATTACCTCGCCGGGATTTGGCTTTAGTATCTTTGGTGTGGGCGCTAACAAGACTGCGGGAGTTCCGGTCGAGACAACGTCGACGTGGAAAGAAAAATCAGACGCCATAGCCGAATTTATTGAAAATAAGATCGACCAGTCGACGTACTACATTATGTTCGATGCTCTCGACGAGGATTATAAAGACATACTACAGCCAGATCGCCGCGAGAAATACTTTGAATTGCTCGTCGGTCTGTTCAAGGCCGCACAAAACGTTCGCCATTCAGCTTCGCGAACCAACACGAAAATCATTCCGGTGATCTTTATACGTGACGATATTTTTGACCTCTGTCGCGACCCCGATAAGAACAAGTGGCTTGATAGATCGTTGAAGCTCCAATGGGACATAAACTCACTTGAGGCATTGATAGCATTTCGTATTTCGCGAGCCACTAACTCAAAAGCGCCTGTGCAATCGTTCAAGGATGCGTGGCACACGGTGTTTGAAACTTCCGAGATCAGACAGAATAACCGCCATCGCCGTTCTGAGGATGCGTTCAAATATATGCTTCGCTCAACATTCTACCGACCCCGCGATGCAATCAGCTATGTCAGAGAATGCGCTGGAATGGCGCTGAAGCGGGGCTCTCACAAGATCAACGCTGACATCATAAAGAAAGCTGACGAACTGCAGTCTGAGTATATGCGTCGAGAGATAATCGACGAAATGCATTCTATCGTGGACGATATCGCCGAGATTTTGGATCTGTTTTCCGAAATGCGAAAGCCAATCTTCTCAAAAGAAGAATTTGATGCATCATACGAGATGATGTACAATAGTAATGGAAATAAAGCTCCACTTTCTTCTGTGGAAATACTCAAACTTCTTTATCATTTCAACGTGATTGGCAATGTTACCACAGGAAATCATCAAGTTTTTGCATATAATACGCACAAGAAATCTGTAAATTTGCGAGAGAACCTATGCATCCACCGCGGACTGCTCAAATGCCTGCACATCCTATAGTCTCCACCTTAGGTAAGGCGGCCGGTTCCTGATCGTTCAGGCGTCGCAGGAGATATCGGACGTTCACGATCTCAATCGTTCACCTCGGCGACAATGCCTTCAGCCATCTCGCTCTCGCTTCGCGCAACGCGGGCCGAGCGAGGCGGGAACTTCGTCGTGAACGATGTGCCACTGCGCCCTCTTTCGCGAACAATATCAGCAGAACACTTTGTGCGCGCTTCAACCCAAAATTGTGAATGCTCAAGATTTCCGGCGACCGGCAATTGTCTTCGCTTAGGCCAAAATCCAGCGCTGGCCCTTCGTCGACAGACCGGCTCGGGGTGTGCAGCAGCATCGAAAGTCCCCGGGTCACCCGCCCGTGAGGCTGCTTCGAATTGGTCCGTCCTTAATGGAGAACACCGACCGCGCCTCCGGAATACTCACCCAGCGCTTTTGGCTGGCAATGAGCTTGTGGACGAACTTGTGGCATCCGGCACATAGTAGGACCACGTCCGCTAGACGGGTGCGAACGTCTCCCAAGGCATTCGACAGAGGTACAATGTGGTGCGCGTCAAAGAAGCTTTCTTGCAATGGCCGAGCCAGAGTGGGCGGGGAGAAGTCACAGATCTGACATACCAGTTTGTCACCACTCTTCTCAAGGAGCTTGCGCCGAATGCGGCTGTCGCGACGCCTATGCGAAGCGGTTATCAATTGCCCTTCGATGAACACTTCATCGTCCGGCAATTCGAGCGGCTGCACTTCATTTGATATCAAATGTAAGATCGCCGCCGCAATCCGAGCTAATTCCTCCCGCCTTGAGTGCGGAAATTCCGCAACTACTTCTCGATCCCGCTTTGAAGAGGATAACCCGCGAGACGGGTCAATTGCCGATTGCAGGTTTTGCAATTTAAGGCTCACTCCATCGGGGTTCCGAAAATTATCTTTGCGTCCGTCTTTTGGGAAAATCACCGCTGCTCTTAATGCTGCTGACAACGCGTGCACGTCCGCGTGATTTCGATCAATTGGCCCGCCATGCCGGTAGAACAGGTCGAGCGCTAAGAGCGTTTCATCCCACGTCCAATCCGGATTTCCCGCCCCCTTGGTTATCGGCATGTCGTCCCCTCAATTGCCGGATCTATACGGTAGTAGCTGCTCTGTTGTTTTTAAGTGGATGTTTTATCAAACGGAAATTCCAATGTGCTGGATTTATCGCCGTCCTTTACGTTGGTCTTAACCTCACGGTCCGCCTCTTTCCCAGCTCCAAGAAAATGTGCGCGGGGAAGACCTGCGTAGTCTAAGATCAATCCGATGATAGTTCTGGCCTCACGACCGAGTTCCGATGGCTGCGGAAGGTCGGGGCGAAATGAGGCTGCCTCCAAAGCTATAGCTCCGTCGACAAGTTCTCGTCCCGCTGCGGGCTTAGAAAAGAACTCTACTAAGCTGTTGATTGAGAGATTTTCAAGTGAGCGCTCGAACCCACTTCGTATTCGGGCCGCCGAGGCACCGCTTTGGTCCAAATATTCTGTGACTAGCTGTTCGGCAAAATCTGTAAATTTCTTGCTAGCATCGGGATCGGGGCGGCCAAAAAGCAATCCGTTCTTGAAAAATGAGCGGCGCACCTCATGCTCACTGAAGACCTCTCCCTTGCCGAGGAAATCCGCCGCAATCGCGACCAGCGCAGAGAAAAAGTAAGCTGCGCGAGCAAGCTCGCCGGGCTTTCGCTCTCGATCAATCGACAGTGCATAAAGCTCGGCAGCGTCGTCTACCCAAATGTTCAGCGCAGCGAACGTGATACCTGTGCTTAGCTCCGCCAGCGATGTCAGCCAGCGTGATTTCAGGGTTTCGGCACCTCGAATGTTAACATTGCGCCAACGGTCGAGAATATCTTCGTTCGACAGCCTAACACTATTGCCGTATCTCGCTTGAATTGGCGCGAGGGAGCCCTTGGAAAGGAGCTTGACCCCTAAGCGCTTGGCAAAAGGAGCAACCGCATCGACGGAACTTGTCGTAGCGACAACCGCATCATCCGCCCCGACCGCCGCCTGCAATCCTTTTACCCAGACAATGCGCTCAAAAGCCTTGGCGCGCTTTTTGTTCTTTATGTCAACAATCGAAACGTGGCGGGCGTGAACGTTAGCCCTTGTGTAGACCCAGAGATCTATGTCGGTGATATCTTCCTTGCCTTGCTTAAAAGGAACGCCCCTAATGACAAAGGCTCCCATCCCGAGAAAGTAATGACGTAGCGCTTCCTCAAGCGCTCCTCCTTTGTCGACGTTTTTCTGCGCGAACTCATTCATCATCTTGTCTTTCGAAGTACGCTTAGGGCGCGAGCAGCGCCACTCTTGGCTTCGGGGATGTCTTTCAGCCGCTCCGCTTGCCGAGTATGTTTAGGTCCATAAAATTGTGCCGCTGAGTGACTTGCCGCAACATGAACTGCCGCCTGCGTCGCGTCCCCCTTTAGAATTAACTCTCGCGCCATTTCTGCAACTTCCGGCTTGTTCAACGTCAACCGGTGTCCTCTGCTGGAGGAGGTTACGGTCACAACTCCTCTGCGCTCCAACAATTTGTAATCTTCGCGAAGCGCCTCGGCCCACCCCTCCACGTAGCCACGATTGATGAAAACCTTTATCAGCACCTCCGGATCGCGAATAGCACCCCTGACGTGCGAGCTTTTCACAATTCCATAGGTCAGGCTACTCGCAAGCGCCTTGGCGTCATCCAGCATGTCCGCCAATCCACCCGGCACGAACTTTGCCAACGAAGCGGGCTTCATGACGAACTCCGTTGCACCTTGTTCATTTGCGACAACACTCACCTCGAAGTACGCTATCTGGTGAAGTTTGCTCCACAGGATTGGGCCAAGTAGCTTTTTCAGCGTTTCTGCCGGCGCGCATCCCATCCTAGAAAGCAGGTTGTCAGCCTCCAGCAAAAGCTTTTGTTCTTCAGAATTCAGGCCCTCTAGTACGCTTTTAGCCTTCTCAGCATTCTCGCGAGAGAACAACGAACCGTTAAAATAAAGCCTATCCAATTTGCCGTTCTCGAAGTCGACGAAGCCAATCTGCTCGGAGAGTGAGAAGAGATCGTCACGTTCGGCTCTGCTGAGCTTGTGGGTGTCAGATATTTCCTCTTCACAGTCTGACCGAGCAACGGGTGATTGGCTGGCCCGCTCTGCAAGATCGATGACCGCCCGTTCGAGTTTTTCCGGCTGTTGCACCTCAAATAAATCAGCCGTATGCCCCAAGAGACTTGCTTGGGTGACCCCCAAAACGGAAACACCGTCCTTCCCCCGGTCTATCAATCCTGCTTTACGCAACTCATCTAACAAGCCGGGTAGAGCGAACTTCTCGATGCCATTTACTCTGGCAAGTTCCGTAAGCCTGTCATTGTTTATGTCCCATTCATCCTCCTTAGACATTACTGACAAAAGCCGTCCAGCCCTGCCTGCAAGAGAGATATTCCCAAAATCTGAAGACCTTACTGCCGTCAATTTTTGATCGTGGTGAAGGACCCATGCACCCGTCGTTGCCTTCTCCCCCGATATGACCTTTTTCTGATTGCTCATGTGCCCTCCATGCAACTCACCAACCATATAGTCTGCGAGATACACGCGCGCAATTGGTGTAGCATGTGGTTCTACTGGCGAAGACTACATGTCCAGAAGATAAGCGAGGTCGAAGGAACCGAGCGTTGCCAGCCGATGCCAAATCCTGCCGGCGTCATTACAGCTGGCTCTTGCCCCTCACCCACGCCGTCATCGCCAATAGCCTCATGGGGGCACGAGCGGATTTGTCGAGCCGCATTAATTGGCATCGCAGAGATATCAATCCTTCCCAGTGATGTGGGACAGGTCAAATTTCGGAAAAATGGCATTCTCGATCCAAGGCTTCAATGTTTCTGCCTCAAAACCTTGTCCATAAGAGCGGCTGGTCTTCATGCTGCGGGACCAGCCCTGCAGGGCTTCGCTGTAGTTTTCCGGCACTTGGCCTCTATCAAGAGCATCCTTGAGGGTGTGGCGCAACATGTGGAAACAAGTTTTCGTATCCATATCCTTGATGCCGCATGCCTTCAGGAAGGTGGCGAAGCGCTTGGAGAAAATGGCCGTCTGGGTGCCATCGGCTCCCGGAGGAACGTCCGGGAAAAGGGCGCGGTCCTTGGACTTGCGCTTTTCCTCCACAAACGTCAGAAAACCCGCCTTGATGAGCATGGAGTGCACCGGGACTTCACGTCGGCTGTAGGTATTCTTCCCCTTGTGTTTGCTCAGGTCGAAATAGGAGGTGCCGTTTTCGCTGACGCGCACATTATCTGCGGAGAGGCGCAGAATTTCGCCTTCACGCATGCCCGCGAAAAGAGCGATCAGCGGCAGCCAGTAGCGGCTGCGCTTGAATATGTTTGGCCCCGGCGTCGAGAAGCCGTATCCGTCGTCCTTGCAGCCTCGGTAAATCGGAGCATTGAAAATCGCTGTAAGCTGGTCTCCATCAAATGAACCTCTTAATTCGTCCTTGGCCGGGCGCTTGCCGCGCGGTTTGATATCGACCACCACCAAGTCTTTGGTCAGCCGCTCGTGGCCCGCCCACGTGAACAGGCGTACCATCAAGGCTACATAGAGCGCCTGAGTGCCGTAAGACATCACAGGAAGCTCATTGACGCGAGCATATAAGATAACGTCGTCCAGCGAGGCTCCTTCGGGTGGCGCATCCCTTTTCTTGGCGTAATTCGGCGGCAATCTAGCAATGGTATCCCGGAAGGCGAAACACTGCTCGCGGGTAACAGTCTCAATCGCCGTATCCGCGCCGAAAAAGGATTTGATGACGCCTAAGATCGCCTTGTATTTTACCTCCGTTTTCGGCGCTTTGGGCTCCAAGGAAATCACTCGATCCCAGAACGTTTCGATGGCCGAGGATATGGAAACCTTCAGCTTTCGCGCATCGGCGACCTTTGAAAGATCGGTGCTGCTCAACCCTGTAAACAACACATCGCCGGGATCGTCCGCGAAATCGCCGTCGATCCGCGCCAACTCGATCTCGTTGGCAACCACCAGCGCTCGGCGAACCAAATCCAGAACGCGGCTATCGATGCGCTGACGGTCAGCGACAACGTAGCCGCTCCTCTTAAGTGCATCGATCGTGGCACCATAAACAAGCTGATTGGCTTCCTCACTGCCCCGATCCCGCAAATGACCAATGTCACCGCTGATCTCGTGCCGAAGGTCTTCGAGCGCATCCTGCGAGGGCGGTGTTTTCTCTTTTGCGGTGATCCTGTCATAGTTGGCGAGCCGTTCCGCGACGAGCGCCCTCGCGACGGCAATCGCTTCCTCCTCGCTGACGGTCAAAACGTTTGCCGGAACATCCGCCGCTACGGGAGTGGTGAATATTTCGCGGCGGCGGCGTATCTCGGCGAACTCCGCTTCAAGCTTGGCGGCTTCCTCGTGAAAGCGGCCAAGAGCAGTCTTGTAGTCTTCGGTATCGAGGCTGATGGGAATTTCACGCTTGCCGTAGCGCGCAACAAGGTCTTTCGGAACACGCTTGCGATAGTACCAGATGCGGCCACGCTGCACGAGGCCCGGAGGTTTTGCCATGTCGTCCATGCCCGCGCGTGTAGCACGTTTGTGTAGCAGTTGGCGACAAAACCTTCGGCCAAAGACCGAAAAGCCAGCAATTTCGGGATTTCTAAGGAATTATGGCGGAGAAGATGGGATTCGAACCCACGATACGCTTTTGACGTATACTCCCTTAGCAGGGGAGCGCCTTCGACCACTCGGCCACCTCTCCGGTGCGGCCTAACTAGGGTGAGCGGTCTTTGAATGCAAGGGTTTTTTGAGTTTTCACCAGAAGAAATGCAGGGGCCGGCGTTTCGGCTTTTGACGGACAGACGAGAACAATCGCTCGTCTGCGCCCTTCCTCGGAGAGCTCGGCCGATCGTCCTTCAAGCGCATGAGCCTGGCGGCGCCCGCTTGCGGACTCAGCTCAATAGGCTCTTGAGATCGGCCGAGGGGTCGGCGAGGATCGCTCGATCGGGATTGGTGCCAGATTCCAGCAGCTTCTTGCCGGTCACATAAGCCTTTGCGTCATTGATCGCGTCGACCGCGATCAGCTGACCTTCCCTGAAGTACCAGATCGAATGAGCACCTTCGCGGGCGCCCGGACGCAAAAGCGTGTCGTCATAACCCAGATTGAAACCGGCGATCTGGAGTTTGACGTCGTACTGGTCGGACCAGAACCACGGCTTCGGCTGATAGGGCTCGTCGCCGCCGGCGATGAGAGCTGCCGCAGCTTCAGCCTGGTCGACAGCGTTCTGCACCGATTCGAGCCTGATGCGCCCACCCTGCCATGGAAGTGCTGCGCAATCGCCGGCCGCAAAAATCGCCGGATCGGAGGTGCGGGCGAATTCATCGACGATGATGCCGTTGGCGACTTCGAGGCCGGCTTCCTTGGCAAGCTGGTCGTTCGGCACCACGCCAATGCCGACGACGACGAAATCGACGTCGATGACCGATCCGTCGGAAAGGGCGGCGCCGGAAACCCGGCCATCCTTGCCGATCAAATGTTTCAGGCCGGTCTTCTCGCGGATCACCACGTCGTGGCTCTCGTGAATGGCGCGCATGAGGTCGGCCGTTTCCTTCGCCGCGACACGCTGCAGGATGCGATCGGCCATTTCGATGACCGTGACCTCAAGGCCGCGATGGCGGGCGACTGCCGCAGCCTCGAGGCCGATGTAACCGCCGCCAATGATGAGGACGCGCCGGCCGGGGCGCATTTCATCGGCCAGCAGATCGGCATCGCGCTTGTCGCGGGCGACATAGACGCCTTCGAGATCGCCGCCGATTGCCGCCGGCAGCCGGCGCGGCGTCGAGCCGGTGGCGAGCACCAGCGTGCCGTAGTCGAGAACGGAGCCGTCCTGCAGCAGAACTTGCTTGCTGTCCCGCTCGATCTGCTCGGCCCAGGTCGAAAGGCGAAGATCGACGTCGTTGTCGGCATACCAGTGTTCCGGGCGGAACAGCAGGCGGTCGAAGCTCATTTCGCCGAGCAGATATTTCTTCGAAAGCGGCGGGCGCTGATAGGGGGCTACATCCTCGGCGCCGATGAGGGTGATCGGGCGCGTATCCTTCAAAGCACGCAGTTTGGCCGCCAAGGCGAAACCCGCCTGTCCCGCGCCGATGATCACCACTTTATCCGTCACGATCTCACTCCTGAAACTAGGCTCGACACTTACGCCAAGGCCTATCCCCTGCCCCATGCGCCGTCAACGGAAAGCGGCTTCTTACATTCAGCCGATTTCGATCCAGCGACGCTCGTGGAAGGACTGTGCCATGGCATGCACCGACTTTTCTATCCTGAGACCGTCTTTAAATGTTACGATCGACGACGGCTCGCCCGATATTGCCCGGATCAGCTCGCGGCACTCGATGATCTTCAGATCATTGAAGCCGAGGCCATGGCCAGGAGCCGGGATGAAGCGATCATAGGGCCGATGGGCAGGCGCCGCCAGTATCTTGCGGAAGCCCTGCTCCGAACCGGGGCCTTCTGCCTGATAGAGTTCGAACTCGTTCATGCGCTCCTGGTCGTAGAGGATCGAGCCTTTCGAGCCGTAAATCTGCAGGGCGATCCGCCCCTTGCGACCCCAGGCGGCGCGATTCGCCATCAACACCGCGGAGATGCCGCCGCCGAGCCGCATCAGCACGTTGGCGGCATCGTGATTTTCGACGGCACGGCGGCCACCCTCGTAGAGCGGACGGTCGGCGTAGGGCTTCACCATGTCTGTTATGACGGCCTCGACGTGGCCAAAAAGATACCAGAGCAACGACAGCGGGTGCACGGCGAAATCGTCAAGCGCACCATAGCCGGCGGAAAGCTCGCTCTTCCAATAAAAGAAGACGTCGGGATCGGCCATGAAATCCTCGTCCATTTCGACTCGGACATGATTGACCGTACCGATGGCACCGTCGCCGACAAGCTTCCTGATGTGCCTCATGACGGGATTCTGAATGTAATTATAGCCGAGAACGGCGACCTTGCCGGAACGCTCCGCCGTCGCCAGCATGCGCTCGGCATCGGCATAGGCGGGCGCCATCGGCTTCTCACACCAGACATGCTTGCCGGCTTCCAAGGCTGCAATCGCCATCTCGGCATGGAACTGATTGGGCGTGGTGACGGAAACGACGTCGACCTCGGGGTCGGCGATCAGCGCCCGCCAGTCGGCCGTTGCCTTCTCGAAGCCGAACTCGCCGGCACGGGCCTCGGCAAGCCCGGCATTGGCTTCAGCCAGGTGCACGAGCCGCGGACGCTCGACATCGCCGAACACGGTCTTCACCGCATTCCAGGCCAGCGCGTGGCACTTGCCCATATAACCCGTGCCGATCAAACCGATGCCAAGTGGCTTCATTTCCGTCTCCTCCAGAAGTGTGCGCGGATTTTTGGAATATTTGGATCATTTTGACAAGAGACCGTCGGCAGGCATATGGCCTTCATTCCTCGGTGCGATTGTATAAAACCCATTCAATTTCAGGTGATTAAAAACAATTAGGCGCGCCGTTCGAAATCGTCTATGCTCGGCGATATGGAATATTTGTTTCATCCCGTGAGCCGCAAGCATGGATAATGATCCCCAAAGGCACGCGCGCGTGCCGCGCGATTTCGAAAGCCTGCGCAGCACCATCATCGAGCGTAAGGCGAACATGCCGAAGCGGCTGGCGCAGGTCGCCGCCTTCGCGCTCGGCAATCCCGACGAAATCGCCTTTGGCACGACGGCGAGCATCGCGGCCGCCTCCGACGTCCAGCCTTCGACCCTGGTACGCCTCGCGCATCATCTCGGTTATGAAGGCTTTTCCGATCTGCAGAGCATCTTCCGCGAAAGACTGCGCGACCGGACGCTGAGCTATGAAGAGCGGCTCGTCACGCTGGAGCAAACGAGCGGCGACGACGAAGACGCCAACCTGCTTTCCGGATTCATTGCCGCGGCGAACCAGTCGGTCAACCGACTGGCTGCGACGGTTCAAAGCGAGACGTTCACGAAGGCGGTGGATATCCTCGCCACCGCCGAAACGATCTACCTGATCGCCAAGCGCCGCTCCTATCCGCTGACGGCGCACATGAGCTACGCATTTTCCAAGCTCAACATCCGCCACCAGATCGTCGCCTCGCCGAACGGAGTCGATCCTGAAATGGTGCAGTTCGCATCGCCGAGGGATGCGGCGATCGCTGCGAGCTTCTCGCCCTATGCAGCCGACAGCCTCAGCCAAAGCCAGGAGCTTGCCGATCGCGGCGTCCCCGTTATTGCGATTACCGATTCGGCCTTTTCGCCGCTCGCCGCCTGCGCCACGCATTGGTTCGAGGTGGCGGAAGCGGATTTCGCCGGGTTCCGCTCGCTTTCAGCGTCGATGGCGCTCACCATGGCGCTGCCGGTCGCAATTGCCGAGCGGCGCCGCAAGCGTCAGCATCTCAAAGCTGGAAAAGAGAAAATGGAATAAACATTCCGAATTGACAAAATATCGGAACCAATGTTTCATTATCGACATTCGCAGGCACTGGAAGCCGCGCAAAATCTAGTGGGAGGACATCATGGTACAATCGAATCCGGGTTCACAGCCGGAGCCGGCGCTTGATGTAATCACCATCGGCCGCTCCTCGGTCGATCTTTACGGCCAGCAGATCGGTTCGCGACTGGAGGACATCGCCTCCTTCGCCAAATCCGTCGGCGGCTGCCCGTCCAATATCGCCATCGGAACGGCGCGGCTCGGCCTCAAGTCCGGCCTCATCACCCGCGTCGGCGACGAGCAGATGGGACGCTTCATCCGCGAGCAGGCGGCACGCGAGGGCGTGGCGACCGATGGCATTGTCACCGACAAGGAACGGCTGACGGCGCTGGTGCTGCTGGCGGTCGAGGCCGAGGGCGTGTCGCCGATGATCTTTTATCGCTCCGACTGCGCCGATATGGCGCTCGAGGAAGGCGATATCGACGAGAACTTCATCAAATCGTCGCGCGCCGTTCTCGTTTCCGGCACGCATTTTTCGCGGCCCAACACCGAAGCCGCGCAACGCAAGGCAATCCGCATCGCTAAGGAGAACGGCCGCAAGGTTATCTTCGACATCGACTACCGGCCGAACCTCTGGGGCCTTGCCGGCCATGCGGAAGGCTTCGAACGCTATGTGAAATCCGACCGAGTCTCCTCGAAGATGAAGGAAACGCTGCCCGATTGCGATCTCATTGTCGGCACTGAAGAGGAAATCCTCATCGCATCAGGCGCCGATGACGTGCTCGGCGCGCTGAAGGAGATCCGGCGGCTGACGCCGGCGACGATCGTGCTCAAGCGCGGCGCCATGGGCTGCATCGTCTATGACGGGCCGATTGCCGACGATCTCGAAGCCGGCATCGTCGGCCAGGGCTTCCCCATCGAAGTGTTCAACGTTCTCGGCGCCGGCGACGCCTTCATGTCCGGCTTCCTGCGCGGCTTCCTGCGCGACGAGCCGCTGCAGACCTGCGCCACCTGGGCCAATGCCTGCGGCGCCTTCGCGGTCTCTCGCCTGCTATGCTCGCCGGAATATCCGACCTGGGCCGAACTCGACTTCTTCCTGAAGACCGGCAGCAAACATCGGGCGCTGCGCAAGGACGAGTCGATCAACCATATTCACTGGGCATCCACCCGCCGCGGCGAAATCCCGCTTCTGATGGCGCTTGCGATCGACCACCGCTCGCAGCTCGTCAGCGTCGCCGACGAGCTCGGCGTCGACCACAAGAAGATCGTCGCCTTCAAGCGACTGGCGGTCGAGGCGGCAGCACGCGTTTCGAACGGCCGCGACGGCTACGGCATGCTGATCGACGAGCGATTCGGCCGCGACGCCTTCTTCGATGCGGCGACGAAGAATTTCTCCTGGATCGGCCGGCCTGTCGAACTGCCGGGCTCGAAGCCGCTGCGCTTCGAATTCAGCCAGGATATCGGCTCGCAGCTTGTCGAATGGCCGCTCAGCCATTGCATCAAGTGCCTGTGCTTCTATCATCCCGACGATCCAGCCGAATTGAAGACGGAGCAGCAGGAGAAGCTGCGCACGCTATTCGAGGCCGCACGCAAGGTCGGCCGCGAACTTCTGGTGGAAATCATCGCCGGCAAGAACGGGCCGCTCACCGACGATACGATCGCCACCGCGCTGGAGGAACTCTACGCGCTCGGCATCAAGCCTGACTGGTGGAAGCTGGAGCCACAGGCTTCCGGCGAAGCCTGGAAGAAGATCGATGCGGTGATTGCCAAAAATGATCCATGGTGCCGTGGTATCGTCCTTCTCGGGCTCGAAGCGCCCGCAGAGGAACTGATCTCCTGTTTCGAGGCGACGCTGGCGGCTCCCTCGGTGAAGGGCTTCGCCGTCGGCCGGACAATCTTTGCCGATCCGGCGCGCGCCTGGCTCTCCGGCGAGATAAGCGACGAGGCGGCAATCGCCGACATGGCCGGCCGCTTCCGGCAATTGACAGAGGCTTGGCTTAAGACGCGTGGGCTTCACTGAGAATTAGACCCCTCCCCAACCCCTCCCCACAAGGGGGAGGGACTTAAGTTGAGGCATCGCTTCACACCACAAACGAGCTCTGGTGCGGACGCAAGGTTGCGGTGAAATGCGGCGAGCCCAACGAGTGGCCCCTCCCCTTTGTGGGGAGAGGTTGGGGAGGGGAAACCAACTAGAACGAAGATTGCGGGAGGCCCCGATGGGCAAGACGATACGGTTGACGATGGCGCAGGCCGTCGCGCATTTCCTGAAAGTACAGATGACTGTTGTCGACGGCAAAAAAGTGCCGATCTTCGGCGGCGTCTGGGCGATCTTCGGCCACGGCAACGTCGCCGGCATCGGCGAGGCGCTTTATCAGGTGCGCGGGGAATTGACGACCTACCGCGCCCATAACGAGCAGGGCATGGCGCATGCCGCGATCGCCTATGCCAAGGCAAACTTCCGCACGCGCTTCATGGCCTGCACGACCTCGATCGGTCCCGGCGCACTGAACATGGTGACGGCCGCGGGTGTCGCGCATGTCAACCGCATTCCCGTTCTCTTCCTGCCCGGCGACGTCTTCGCCAACCGCGCGCCGGATCCGGTGCTGCAGCAGATCGAGGATTTCGGCGACGGCACCGTATCAGCCAATGATGCATTCCGCCCGGTTTCGCGCTACTTCGATCGGATCACCCGGCCGGAGCAGATCATCACGGCGCTGAAGCGCGCCATGCAGGTGCTGACCGATCCGCTCGATTGCGGGCCGGTGACATTGTCGCTCTGCCAGGACGTTCAGGCTGAGGCATTCGATTATCCGCAAAGCCTGTTCGAAGAAAAAGTCTGGACGACCCGGCGGCCGCAACCGGATGCGGACGAGCTGGCAAATGCTGTCGCGCTGATCAAGGCGTCTGAGAAGCCGGTGATCGTTGCCGGCGGCGGCGTGCTCTATTCGCAGGCGACGAAGGAACTCGCCGCCTTTGCCGAAGCTCACGCCATCCCCGTCGTTGTCACTCAGGCCGGCAAGTCGTCGATCAACGAGACCCATCCGCTGGCGCTCGGCTCGGTCGGCGTCACCGGCACCTCGGCGGCGAACGCAATCGCCGAAGAGACGGATCTCGTCATCGCCGTCGGCACGCGCTGCCAGGATTTCACGACCGGCTCCTGGGCGCTGTTCAAAAATGACAGCCTGAAGATGGTCGGCCTCAACATCGCCGCCTATGACGCGGTGAAGCACGACAGCCACCCTGTGGTGGCTGATGCGCGCGAAGGGCTGAAGGCGCTTTCGGCAGGCCTTTCCGGCTGGAAGGCGCCGGCGGCACTTACCGAGAAGGCAACGGCGGAAAAGAAGGTCTGGATGGAGGCTGCCACCAAAGCTATGGCGGCGACCAACACCGCCCTGCCTTCCGATGCGCAGGTGATCGGCGCGGTGGCCCGCACGCTCGGCGGCGAGAACACGACCGTGCTTTGCGCCGCCGGCGGTCTGCCCGGCGAACTGCACAAGCTCTGGCCGGCGACGGCGCCGGGCAGCTATCATATGGAGTACGGCTTCTCCTGCATGGGTTACGAGATCGCCGGCGGGCTCGGCGCCAAGATGGCGCGCCCTGAACGGGATGTCGTCGTCATGGTCGGCGACGGTTCCTACATGATGATGAATTCCGAGATTGCGACCTCGGTCATGGTTGGGGTCAAACTCAACATCGTCGTGCTCGACAATCGCGGCTACGGCTGCATCAACCGGTTGCAGATGGGAACCGGCGGCGCCAACTTCAACAATCTGCTCAAGGATTCCTATCACGAGGTGATGCCTGAGATCGATTTTCGCGCGCATGCCGAAAGCATGGGCGCCATCGCTGTCAAGGTTAGTTCCATCGCCGAACTCGAGCAGGCGATCGTCGATTCTAAGAAGAACGATCGTACATCCGTCTTCGTCATCGACACCGATCCCTTGATCACCACTGAGGCCGGCGGCCATTGGTGGGATGTCGCGGTGCCGGAAGTCAGCCCGCGCGAAGAAGTCAACCAGGCGCGCAAGGGTTATGTCGAAGCCCGCGGCTCCCAGCGCATTGGCTGAACAGGTTAACCCGTTTTTCCGGAGGAGCCGACCCGCTCCTCCGCAATGTCTTTAAGGAGAATATTGATGAAGGCCAAACTCGGCATGTCGCCCATAGCATGGTGGAACGACGACCTTCCTGAGCTTAGTGACGATGTGTCGCTCGAAGAATGCCTGCGGCAATCGCGCAGCGCCGGTTTCACCGGCATGGAGCAAGGCCGCCGTTTCCCCAGTAACCCGGAAGAGATGCTGCCGATCCTGCGCGCCGCGGACGTGACGCTGTGCGGCGGCTGGTTCTCCGGCACGCTTGTCAATGAGGAGCTCTCGGCCAACAAGGACCGCATTGCGCCGATGATCGAGCTGTTCAAGGCCGTCAACGCGCCCTGCATCGTCTATGGCGAAGTTGGCCGCTCCATTCAGGGCGACCGCTCCAAGCCGCTCGCGACCAAGCCGCGCCTTTCCGACGACGAGATGAAGGCCTATGCGCGCCGCGTCACGGAATTCGGCGAATGGTGCGCTGAGAAGGGCATGCCGCTCTCCTATCACCACCACATGGCCGCCGTCGTCGAAACCGAACCGGAACTCGACGCCTTCATGCGCTCTTCGGGCGAAGGTATTCCGCTGTTGCTCGACGCCGGGCATCTGGCCTTTGCCGGCGGCGATGTGCTGCGCGCCATCGACAATCACCACGCGCGCATCAACCACGTCCACGTCAAGGACATTCGTCAATCCGTCGTGGATGGGCTCGACCGCAGCCGGCAGTCTTTCCTCGACGCCGTGGCGCTTGGCGCCTTCACAGTGCCGGGCGACGGCTCGCTCGATTTCGGCGCCATCGTCCAACGCTTCGCCGACCATGGCTATGAAGGCTGGTTCGTCGTCGAGGCCGAACAGGATCCGCGCAAGGCGCCGCCGCAGAAAATGGCCGAGATCGGCCATGCCGAACTGATGCGCGTCATGACCGCGGCTGGTTATACTGTGGAAACGGAAGGCTTTCCGAAGGGGTAACGGGACGAAAGACCCCACAAGAGGGACGAACTGACCGGACCGCTGGAGCAAGCGGCCCCCTCATCCGCCCTTCGGGCACCTTCTCCGTAAGGGGAGAAGCGAAAAGCGACGGCGCGGCATATCCCTTCTCCCCTCGGGGAGAAGGTGGCGGTAGCCGGATGAGGGGGCTGCGCCCACCAACATACGAGGAGAAACACCAATGCCAAACCTCAAGGTGAAACCATCCGGCACACATGGCCGCGTCACGCATGTCACCCCGGAAAATGCCGGCTGGACCTATGTCGGCTTTGATCTGCACCGCATCAAGCCGGGCGAGACGGTTTCGGGAGAGACCGGCGATCGGGAAGTCTGCCTGGTCTGGGTGACAGGCAAAGGCAAGGCGTCGGCCGGCGCGAAGGATTTCGGGACGCTCGGCGAGCGGATGAATCCCTTCGACGGGGCGCCGCATGCGCTTTATATCCCGATGGGCTCGACGTGGTCGGTCACGGCGGAGACCGATCTGGAACTGGCTGTCTGCTCGGCGCCCGGCGGCGGCGGCTATGAGGCAAAGGCGATCCCGCCCGGCACGCATCCGCAGGTGACGCGCGGCAAGGGCACGAATGTGCGCTACGTCAACAACATCATGCCTGAGGACGATAATTCGGCGCATTCGCTGCTCGTCGTCGAGGTGATCACACCGGGTGGCCATACCTCCTCCTATCCGCCGCACAAGCACGATCAGGACGACCTCCCGAACGAGAGCTTCCTGGAGGAGACTTACTACCACCGCCTCAACCCGCCGCAGGGTTTCGGTTTCCAGCGCGTCTACACCGACGACCGCTCGCTGGACGAGGCGATGGCCATCGAGGACGGCGACGTGACGCTGGTGCCGAAGGGCTATCATCCCTGCGCGGCAACGCACGGCTATGATCTTTATTATCTCAACGTCATGGCCGGGCCGAAGCGGATATGGAAATTCCACAATGCCGCCGAGCACGAATGGCTGCTGAAGGCATGAAGGCCGCGCTCGATCGCTAAATAATCTGACAGCGCCAAACTGTCGGTGATGGTTCACTGCCTCCATCCAATGAGGATGGAGGATCATCATGCACAGCTCGCATTTCACGATACCGGCCAGCAATATCCGCTCTTCGCGGCGGCCCGGCCTTCGTTCTGCAGCCGCCGCAGCAGTCCGCTGGCTGGGGCGCAAGATCAGCGAACGGCGCAACTACAATGCGCTGATGGAACTTTCCGACGATCAGTTGAAGGATGTCGGCCTCTCCCGGGGGCAGACAGAAAGCGACGTGCACGTTTACAGCCGCTACTGAAACATCAGACTCACTGTGGTACTGTGCCCCTGCGCAGCCTTGTCCGGCTGCCTGCCTGAACCGGACGATACAATGTCGCAGTTTTCAACAGCTCTGCTCCTGAAAACCAAGACCGTCACCATTCGTGACGTCGTCTGCAATGGCGAGTGCCGCCACAAGAGCGACGAGGAATGTGCTCACAAGACAAGCCTCGTCTATCCCTATCGCGGCGTCTTTATGCGCCATGTCGGCCGCACGGATACGGTGGCTGAAGCCAATCAGGTGCTGTTCTTCAATGCCGGTCAGGGCTATCGGATCAGCCATCCGATCGCGGGCGGCGACGGCTGCATCGACCTGTCGATCGACGAATCCATGCTGGAAGAGCTGGCGCCGAAGGAGCAGGCCCAGCCCGGCCCGGCCTTTTCCTTCCGCCGCCAGCGCCGGCGGATCGACCCGCGCGCGCAAGCGCTGGTCGCCCTGCTGCGCCACGGTCTCAGACGCAACGTCGCCGAAACGCTCGAGGCGGAAACGCTGGCCCTGACGCTGGTTCGCCGCTCGCTCGGCGAGCGCACCTCGCATGCGGCCGGCGCCAGCCTCGGCCGGCAGAAACTCGTCGACCGGGCAAAGCTGGTGCTTTCCTCCGATCTCGCGCGACGCTGGACGCTTGCGGAAATCGCCTCGGAAGTCGGCGTTTCCCCTGTTTACCTCACCCAGGTCTTCCAGCAGGTCGAGGCCACGCCGCTCTATCGCTATCAGCTGAGGCTGCGGCTTGCCCGGGCGCTCGATTTGCTCGGCCAGTATGAGGATCTGACCGCGCTCGGGCTCGATCTCGGCTTTTCCAGCCACAGTCATTTCAGCGCTTCCTTCAAACAGGCCTTCGGTCAGACTCCGGCCGAATTCCAGCGCTCGGCGCAACTTCGACGCCGACCTTAGAGCCTTTCCGAGTTGATAATCGCTAAAGTTTTCGACAGCGATGACGCGGTCTTCGATGCTCTTATGATGCTGTCCCGATCCGGAGACGATCAATGGAGGATTACCCGATGAAGAAGACCACATGCGCTGCCTGCGACTGCGAACTCGGCGCCGAGACCATCACCGTCAAGCTCGGCGGCAAGACCGTCGAAGTCTGCTGCCGGGAATGCGCCGAGGCACTGAACGAGGCGGAGGCTTCGACATCGGCTGCTCAGAGCGGCAAGGAATAGAAGCCAATCGACGGAAGCCGCGCAGGAAGGCGCGGCTTCCGTCTCTCAGGTGGGCAGAAGCCCGTATCGCCAGCCGCGGCGCCTGGCATTCTCAGACAGCACCAGCAAGGCAAACACCACCATGCCTGCCTCGGCAAAAATAGGCACCATCCAGATTCCCTGCTCGCCGAAGACGAAAGGCAGCAGGAATGTGAGAGGCAGGGTGAGAAGATAGGGTCGCGACAGACCGAAGATCGCCGCGCGCGGCGCATCGCCGATCGACTGGAAATAGGACGACAGGATCAGCATCTGCCCGAAGAGAAAATAGGCGCCGATCGTCCAAGGCAGAATTCGTCTGACCTCGGCGATAATGGCGGGATCGCCAACAAAGACGGCGCCGATGCGGCCAGCCAGCAATTCCACCGTGATCTCCACCAAGCTGCAATAGACGAGCGCCGAGAGCATGGCGATCTGCAGGCTGCGGCCGACGCGCAACCCAAGGCCGGCTCCGTGATTGTTGCCGGCGATCGTCTGTAGGGCGATGCTGAGACCAAGCAGCGGCAGATAGGCGAAGGTCAGGATACGGGTGATGATGCCGTAGGCGGCAATGGTGGCGGTATGATCACGCGTGCTCCAGAGCGAGACGTTGACCAGAATCGCGGCCGAGGCAAGCGATATGCCGATGAAACCGAGGCTCATGGGAGCGCCCAAGGCGACAATGCCGCGCCATTCGACAAGGGCGAATGCGGGAGAAGGCCTGAGCGTCGCCGGCCGGCGCCAGCGATAGACGAGCACGGCGGCGAGACAGACGAATTGCGAAGCGATGGAGCCTGCGGCCGAACCGAGCACGCCCCAATGCATCACCGCCATGAACAGCCAGTTGGCGAGGATGTTGAGCAGCGAGGCCGAGAGCGTGACCGCCGTCATGAAACCGATCCTGCCTTCACAGCGCAGACCGTCGAGATGCAGCGACAGGAAAAAACTCACCGGCGTCGCGGCGATCATCGCGCCCATGAAAAGCATGGCGCCGTCGGCCACGGCCGTGTTCTCGGCGGCGCCGGCATCGATGATCCGCTCGCCGAGGGTCCAGTAGATCACGATGAGGATCACGACGACGGCGAGCGCCAGCGTATGGGCGCCGGAAAATACCCGGCGCGCGCCCTGGCGATCGCCGGCACCGAGCCGGCGGGCGAGGATGCTTCCCATGCCGTTTGAGACGAGCGATTGCAGGGCGACCAGCAGCATCAACCCCGGGAAGATCAGGCTGACGGCTGAGAGCGCGTCGGGGCCGACATAGGCGCCCAGGAAATAGGCGTCGACGACAGCAAAGAGGCCGTTGACGGTAGTGATCGCGACGATCGGCGCCGCAGTCCTGATGAATACGCCCGGCAGCCAGCCGGTGAGGAAGTCATTGCCTTTGGAAGGATCGGTCATGGAGAAATCCGTGTGATATCGGGCGACATCCGCTGCGCTTGAACAAGCGCATGCGGGCAGCCAGGAAAGGATGAGGAGCAAATCAGAGATCGAGCGCCAGATGAGGCACGCCGTTCGAGGTCTTCCTGGGGGAGACGCCGTCGGCATCGATCTGTGCACTCACGCGCCGCCGAAAGGCTGAAAAACTCTCGAAGGTGACCACGTCAACCGCTTCGTCGAAATGGATGGTGATCCGGTAGAGGCCACCCGGCAGAGCCGAAAGCGAGAGGATTTCGCCAGTGAACGGCTGATTGAGATAGCGGCCGCGAATATGGGCGCCGACGAAGAGCGGCGTCTTCGCAGCCGCATTGGGTTTTGCCGCCAGAGCCGCCAGCGTGTTCCAGTCACGCGCGCCGTGCTGGCGGGCGATCATTTCCAAGGCCGCACTGTGGGTCAGCGCGCTGCCGCGATCGTTCATCGCCTGGCGCAGGCGCTTGGCCTGGGCCTTCAGTTCTTCAATGCCGGGATAGGTCGTCATGGAGTGAGCCTTCGCAAGGCATGCTCTTCGACTGTCAATGGGAGCTCGCATTGCCGTCAGTCAGCATGCACAAGGGGCCGTGACCATGATCGCGAGGGCTTCACCATGGATTTTCATCCGCGAGCGGCTGGTGCCTCGAACCGGGGCTTTGTATGCGCGATCGCTGTCGGCATGTCAAGAATGGCGCGGCTGCCCCCCGAATTGCGCGAATTTGGAGCAGATCTGGACGGAATCGGTGCGATTTTCAGCCGATCTCGGCAAAAACCTTCAAACTTAACGACAATCTTCAGCAATCGTCAGCACTCTTGCATTATTCTCTGCTTACGATGAGCGGAGGCTAAAAGGGCCTTTCAGATGCACCTCGACACAGAACACCCCAAGCCGGAACGTGCTTACCGGGAATTCAATCTCGACAGGCCGGGCAATATCATCTTCGTCGGCCACCATCTCAGCACCGGGACGCAGGTACGCTGCCTGATCCGCACGATCACACTTGCCGGCGCCGTGCTCGAAGTCAGTCCGAGCCTGGAGATGCCGAGTCATTTCTTTCTCGAAATACTCGGCATCCATGACGAAATCGGCGCCACCTTGGTCAAGCGCGAAAACGAACTGGTGACGATCAGCTTCAACATGCTGCTCAATCCGGAATTCCTGCACCACGTGCTGCGACTGAGCTTCGAAAACTGAGGCGTCTTCCAATCACCGCCCGGTCCCGGCGCGGCCTCCTCGTCTCGCCTCTTGTTGCCGAGAGATGCGCGATGATCGCTATGATCCAGAGAAGTCCGCGCCATTCCGGGCCATCGAGCGGATCGGCCATGGGATCGCGGCGCATCCGGCAATTGCGGGACGCGACCTCGTTGAAGAGAACTACCCAGTTGAGAAGCATTGCCTATCCTCCATCTATTGCTGGAGTAGTTGAGCTAAGCCTTCACGCCCCCGTTATGTAGAGGCATGGAGGAAAGGGGGTTTTCATCCATGAAAGAGGCGAGCTGGGACGACCTGCAGCTTTTCTTCCATGTCGCGACCGGCGGCGGTCTATCGGCGGCGGCGGCGCGGACGGGGCTCAGTGCGCCGACGATCGGCCGGCGTATGCTGGCGCTCGAACGTGTGACCGGCCGGTCGCTGTTCAACCGCGGTCCCACAGGCTACTTGCTTGCCAAGGACGGTCAGGAGCTGCTCGATCGCGTCCGGCTGATGCAGGATGCGGCCCGGGCGATTTCCGACTGGCGCGGTGAAGTGCTGACGCTGCCGATTGTGTCGACGGTCGTCGACAGCTGGACGTCGCGCTTTATCGCCGACCACCTGGCCAGCGTCTGGACGCCGAAAGACTGTTTTCGCATGTGTTACAAGACTTGTGACGCGAGTGTCGATTTCACCTATCGCGAGGCGCATATCGCCATTCGCCACAGCCGGCCGGACGGCGGCAACGTCGCGATCCGCCGTTCAGTCAAGGTGGCGCATGCGGTTTATCAGGCGGCCGATTACGACGAGACCAATTGCAACTGGATCTCACTCGGAACGGACATCGCCATCACACCGGCGGACAAGTGGACTTTCGAACAGCCGGATTATTGGATCACCAGCTGGACGAACACGCCGCATATGCTCTTTTACCTGATCCGAGGCGGCGCCGGCCGCGGCGTGCTGCCCTGTTTCATCGCCGACCAGGAGCGCAAACTCGTCCGCGCCGGGCCTGTCATCGATGAATTGACCTACGAGATGTGGATCGTCGCGCATGACGACGAGCGGCAAAGGCCGGAAGTCAAGACGGTCATCGATCGCCTGGCCACACTGTTTGCCGATCATGAGGATCTGTTTGCCGGAGAGAGACCGTTGGTCTGAAGCGAACAAGAAATGCGGGCCAGAGGCCCGCGTCAGTTCATCGATCGGTTTCATCATGCTGCGAGATGCCGCTCGATCTCGTCGATCGGCAGATTGGTATAGTCTTTCGCCAATTCCGCCGATATCGCTGCCTGCGTCTCGGCGCTCAGCGCCGGCCGCAAGGTGCCGAGCGCCTTCGGCGGTGCGATGAGGACGATACGGCGCGCATCCTTTGCCTGCGTCAGCTCGTCCATTCGCTCCGCCACATGTTTCAGAAATTGCGCTTCGGCCTGCTCCTGCCAGCTGGTCTCTTCGACAGCGCTGCGGCTCAATCCGTCTGCGGCATGGCTGCGGCCGGGCTTGTCGGCGCCGAGTTCGCGATCGGGCTCGTTCGGCTGCGTCAGGGTTTCCAACACCTTCAGGTTCATCAGCTGGGCATCGCCGGCGTTCTGCATGATCAGGGCCTTGGCTCCATTGCAGACTACGATCCATGATTTTCCGGGGATTCTGACGTCGGTCATCTTCAACTCCTCGCTGTCGTCATCGACGCGCCCCTTGCTCGCCGATCTAGACAGAACGCCCGGCCATTGAAAGAGTTCGAGAAAACAGCGCCGGAAATGATCGCGGCGCAATCCGCCATCGAGCTTGGCATGACAGCCTGCGTGCCGATTGTGAACATCAGGAGTCCCGCTTGGGATCAAAATTTAAACTCGTTAAAATTGTCATCATATGTTTGACGAATGTGCAAAACATTCATGGGACCGTGACTGGAGCAAGATCAGCTTGCTCAGAGCAAGAACCCCAACTGTGCCCTGTCTGACGGAGAATGTAAGATGACTATGCTCCGCGCCACACACCTTGCGACGGTCAAATCCGCCATTTACGACCTGCGCTGGGAAGAGTTCCACGTCAAGCGGCCGGCCCGCATCGTCGCCGTGCGGCCGTGCCTCACCGGCGTGTCGATGCGAAGCGCCGAGATCATCGACATATCGCAGGGCGGTGCGACGTTCATCGTCTCGACAACCGCCGGTCTGCCGAAACATTATTATCTGAACATCCTCGGCCTGGCTTATCGCATCGGTTGCGCCGAGGTCTACCGCCATAAGGAACGCATCGGGGTAAGGTTCATCAACCTCCTGGATCCAGAGGTTCTGCGACGCGTCGTCCGCGCCGACTTCCTTGTCGGCAATATGGAAGCGATCGACGCCAGGCGTGCACCGATGTTCCGCGAGACGAGGCTTGCCGCCAGCCCGGTATAAGTCCCCGGATGGGAAACTGTCCGAGGAAAAATCGTCCAGCAATTCAAATCACTCGTCGCCTTGTCGATTGAAAGGGACGCATCAGGAGCGCCGTGGCTGCGGAATAATCTTGCTTGCCATGGCTGGGCCCGGGCCTATTGTTGCGCCTGATCTCAACATGTCCGGAAACCGCTTTCGCATGTCCGCCTTCTCGCGCTTTACACCCCTCATCAGCGCCCTGCCCTCCACAGTTCCCTTCGTTGGCCCCGAGGCCATCGAACGCGAGCGCGGTCGCGCCGTCCTGGCGCGAATCGGCGCCAATGAGAACGGCTTTGGCCCAGCCCCTTCCGTGCTTGCCGCGATCCGCGAAGAGACGCACGATATCTGGAAATACAACGACCCGGACAATTTCGCGCTGCGGCAAGCACTTGGCGCACATCTCGGTGTGGCGCCCGCCAATATCGCCATCGGCGGCGGCATTGACGAACTGCTCGGTCACATCGTCCGGTTGGTGATCGAGCCGGGGTCGCCCGTCGTTACCTCGCTCGGCGCCTATCCGACCTTCAACTTCCATGTCGCCGGTTTCGGCGGCCGGCTGGTGACCGTCCCTTATGTCAACGACCGCGAGGATCTGGACGGGCTGCTCGATGCCGTCAGGCGCGAGAATGCGCCGCTTGTCTATTTCGCCAATCCTGACAATCCGATGGGAAGCTGGTGGGACGCCGACAGCATCGTCGCATTCGCCCGGACGCTGCCCGAGACCACGATGATGGTGCTGGACGAGGCCTACAGCGAAACGGGGCCGGCAAATTCATTGCCGTCGATCCCCTCGCTCATCGATCTGCCGAACATCGTCCGCACCCGCACCTTTTCCAAGGCCTACGGGCTCGCCGGTTCACGCACCGGCTACGCGATCTCGACCTCGGGCACGGCACAGGCCTTCGACAAGATCCGAAATCATTTCGGCATGAACCGGCTGGCGACGGTTGCAGCGCTGGCGGCGCTCAAGGACCAGGCCTATTTGGCCGAGGTGGTCGGGAAGATCCATGCGGCACGCGAGCGGATCGGCCGCATCGCCCGGGCAAATGGTCTTGAGCCGCTGCCCTCGGCGACGAATTTCGTGGCGATCGATACCGGTCGCGACGGCGCCTATGCGCGGGCGATCGTCGATGGCCTGATGGAGCATGGCGTGTTTATCCGCATGCCGGGCGTCGCGCCGCTCAATCGCTGCATCCGCGTCAGCGTCGGACCGGAGGCTGAGATGGCGCTGTTCGAGGAAGCGCTGCCGCAGGTCCTGAAGACGCTCGCCTGAGGTTTTTATCCCTGTCCGCCGACATTGGTCGGTCTTCCCCTTTTGTCCGCGTATTGCGTTCAGCGGAGTTCCTCGGCGAGGCCGATCAGAATCCCTTCAGGTCCGCGAATGTAGCAGAGCCGATACGCATCCTTATACTGAACGACTTCCCCTACGAGCTGCGCGCCGCGCCCGCGCAGTCTCTCAAGCGTCTCGTCAATGTCATCGACTGCGAACATGACGCGGAGGTAGCCGAGGGCGTTGACCGGGGCGTTCCGGTGATCTGCGACGACAGGCGGCGCCAGAAAGCGGGAGAGCTCAAGCCGGCTGTGGCCGTCCGGTGTGCGCATCATGGCGATCTCGACACGCTGATCTCCCAGTCCGGTGATACGTCCGGCCCATTCGCCTTCGACCGTCGCCCGCCCTTCCAATTCGAGGCCGAGCTCGCGAAAGAAATCAATCGCCTCTCCGAGGTCTTCGACGACGATTCCGACATTGTCCATTCGCTTGAGCGCCATGTTTTGATCCCCAAGGTGTCGTTGCAATCGACGAGGTCTTGCCTCGTCTAACGAAGGACGTCTGAGGCGTCCCAACACCGACAACCTCAGAAATTTGAATCATGGACCCGCTCAAATCGCCATTCCGATTTCGAACGTCTGTTGGAGCGCCGTGCGTCCTTGGACACGCGGCGCTCCAACACGTCGAGTTGAGGTATCGTTCTGTCCGGAATCGTTTCGGATTTTCGGTTGATGCGTTAGTGAACCGTCATCCATTCGCGGGCAGCGCGCAGTGCTTCCACGAGCTGCATCTTGTTCATGGCGGCGGCCACGTCGGCGCGGAGCTCGGCGGCGCGGTCGTTGCCCTTGATCGCGGCGATGTTCAGCCATTTGTGGGCGGCAACGAGATCGACGGCGCAGCCGCGGCCGGTCGCATACATCAGACCCATTTCGCAGAAGACATCGGCGCTGTTGTTGTCGCCACCCATGGTGGCCGTTTCAGCATTGTGCATTTCAAAGCGTGCCATTGGTTTTATCCCTGTTAGCCTGTTTACGACTTACCCTGTTTTACCTTCGGACCCTGCCGTCTACGCGGCTTTGCGGCCCTTCCGGTCCGGCGGGTTTACCCCGCTCATCTGATGGTTTGACTATGCCAAACTGCTTTCAAAAAACGCCTAAAATGCATGATTAATTTGAGACAAACAAACTGCAAACGCTTGGTAAAATTGGGTTTTTGTTAAACATCGGATTGCCTGCGATTTAAGGACTTTCGTTCGAATTTTACAAAAGATTCAGATTTGAAAATAAACGGATCGTTCATCATGAAAACAGCAGGCGACGAGTTTAAAAGCTCTACGGTCGGCTTTTCGGCTGCTTTCAGCGACCGGCAGCTGGCTCTATTTATCTTTACGTTCGCGTCAGTTATTTTCGCGGTCGGTCAGAGGACATCAGGGAGGAAAAGATGATCCGCAGTCTCATTCTTGCCGGCGCTATCGCCGTGATGGCGGGCACAGCGAATGCTGAGGAACCTATCGTCGGCAATTGGAAGACCGCCTCCGGCGAAACGGCGGTGATTGCCGCCTGCGGCGGCAGTTATTGCGTGACGCTGAAAACTGGCAAATATACCGGCCGCAAGATCGGCACACTTGCCGGGACCGGCGGCAGCTACGCCGGCGAAATCACCGACCCCGCCGCCGACAAGACCTATAGCGGCTCAGGAAAGATTTCCGGCAATTCACTGAAGATGCAGGGCTGCGTGATGAAGATCCTTTGCAAGACGCAGACCTGGACGCGGCTCTGACGAGATAAAACCAGGCGCAACAATCATCCCAAACGTATAATCATGCCGGTCGAAAAGCCGGCATGCCCTCGAAGTCTTCCCGACTTGCCAATCGTCACTGCAATCGCCAGACCCTGCCCCGCAAGCTGAACGGTGGATGAACCGGCATCTCAGCACTCGTTCAGCCGAGGTGTGGCAAAACTCATGTCACGGTTAGGTTGCGTATCGGGGGCCTGGGATGAACTTCTATATTCTGGCAAGACGTTTCACCATCATCACGCTGTTTGCGGCGGTCTTCGCCGTCACATTTTCGGCGGTCGTCGTGCACAATGGCGGGGGCGGTACGCAGTCGCATTTCGGTGCGAACTATACCTGCCTGGAGAGAAGCGGAACCTTCTGCGCGCCCACGGTGCGGTGAGGGCAACAAGCTCGCAAGAGGATAAAAAATCGGATTCGGCCGGCGCGCGTCGTTTGCTTGTCAAAAACAACTCTCTATAATGCGTCATGAACAAACGAATCTCCCCTCTGTCGCCCCTCGACATTTCCTCTCCGCCCCCTTTCCAGCCCGAGAGCTTCGATGATCCGGCCAAGGCCGTCGAGACGCTGACAGCGCTTTATGAACGCAATACGGCGTTCCTGATCCAGAGCTTCACCGACCTTGCCCAGGGTGCTCCGATCGCCTCGCGCTACCGCGCCTTCTATCCGCAGGTCAGCATCGAGACGACGAGCTTCGGCCATGTCGATTCGCGCCTCTCCTACGGCCATGTCACGGCGCCCGGCATCTACACGACGACGGTCACCCGGCCGAAGCTCTTCAGGCATTACCTGAAGGAGCAGTTGTCGCTGCTGATCAAGAGCCATAATGTTCCGATCGTCGTCTCGGAATCGTCAACGCCGATCCCGCTGCATTTCGCCTTCGGCGAGGGCGCCCATGTCGAAGCATCGGCCTCAGCATTTGTCGACCTTCCAATGCGCGATATCTTCGACACGCCCGATCTCAACACCACCGACGACGAAATCGCCAACGGCGAATATATCCCGCCGCCAGGAGAGCCCTCGCCGCTTGCGCCGTTCACCGCCCAGCGCATCGACTATTCGCTCGCCCGGCTGTCGCATTATACGGCGACGCATGCCGAGCATTTCCAGAACTTCGTGCTGTTTACGAACTACCAGTTCTATATCGATGAATTCTGCAGCTGGGCGCGCAAGCTGATGGCGGAGGGCGGCGACGGCTACACCGCCTTCGTCGAGCCCGGCAACATCGTAACCCTGCCCGGCTCAAGCGTGCCGGAAACGGATGCGACACTTTCCCGTCTGCCGCAGATGCCGGCCTATCATCTGAAGAAGAAGGGCCATGCCGGGATCACCATGATCAATATCGGCGTCGGCCCTTCCAACGCCAAGACGATAACCGACCACGTCGCCGTGCTCCGCCCGCATGCCTGGCTGATGCTCGGCCACTGCGCCGGGCTTCGCAATAGCCAGCGGCTCGGCGATTACGTTCTCGCCCATGCCTATATGCGCGAGGACCATGTTCTCGACGACGACCTGCCGGTCTGGGTGCCGATTCCGGCGCTGGCTGAAGTGCAGGTGGCGCTGGAAGCGGCCGTCGCCGAAATCACCGGTTACGAAGGTTTCGAGCTGAAGCGCATCATGCGCACGGGCACCGTCGGTACGATCGACAACCGCAATTGGGAGCTGCGCGACCAGCGCGGGCCGGTGAAGCGGCTCTCGCAGGCGCGCGCCATCGCACTCGACATGGAATCGGCAACGATCGCCGCCAATGGCTTCCGCTTCCGCGTGCCCTACGGGACGCTCCTCTGCGTCTCCGACAAGCCGCTGCATGGCGAGTTGAAGCTGCCGGGTATGGCGACCGCCTTCTACCGCACGCAAGTGAACCAGCATTTGCAGATCGGCATCCGAGCCGTCCAGAAGCTGGCCGCCATGCCGAAGGAAGCGCTGCATTCGCGCAAACTGCGCAGCTTCTTCGAGACGGCATTCCAATAAGCCGTTTCTTTATCGGCCGGTCGCAATAGGCGCCGAACTCTGCGCAAGCATCTGCGGCCTGCCGGCAGCGATGTTCAGCCCTGCAATCAACAGAGTGAAGGCGACGAAGACGAAAGCGACGCGCAGAAGGGCCTTCAGCCCAGCGCTTTCGTCAAATACCAGCCCGCGCTTCTCATGGCGGCGCGCCCAGATCTGGCTTGCCAGCGCGATTTCAAGAATACTCATTGCCATTCTCCTCGACAGGTTTCGACGAAGCCTTGTCGAGTGCTCACTTGTCATTTCGACAGGTGACCGGCACAAAAGATTTTTCCTGACGCTGTCGAAATGCCCGCACCCCGTTCGTCCAGAGGTATTGAAACCCTGCAAGGAGGCTGCCCGCAATGAAATATCTCTGCCAGGTCTGGTTCGATGGCGCGATACTCGACGCCATGACGAATGAGGAGAAGGCCGACCTCGACGCGAATTCCCTGAACTATGACCGGGATCTCATCAAAAGCGGGCATATGATCATTGCCCAGGCGCTACAGCCGCCGACATCGGCGGTGACGGTCCGTGTGCGGGCCGACGAGACATCGGTAACAGACGGTCCTTTTGCCGAGACGAAGGAAGCGCTCGGCGGCTTCATTCTGATCGAGGCAAAGGACCTTAACGATGCGATCCGCGTTGCCGCCGGCATCCCGCTTGCGAAGCTCGGCGCAATCGAAGTGCGGCCGATCCATGAATTCGGAACCAAATGAGGAAAGAGCGATGAAATTTCTATGCCAGATCTGGTTCGACACGGAAAAAAGCAAGCTGGTCCCTCAGAGCGAATGGGATGCGCTCACACAGGAGTGCATCATCAGCGACAATCGCTGGCGCGAGAGCGGTCACCTCCAGGTGGCGCTCGCCTTGTATGAACCGTCAACAGCGGTCACGGTCCGCCTGCGCAATGGCGAAGTTTCTGCGACCGATGGCCCGTTTGCCGAAATCAAGGAGCACCTCGGTGGTTTTGTGCTTATCGAAGCCAGCAGTATCGAGGAGGCGAAAACGATCGCGTCGAGTTTTCCGATCCTCAAATATTCCTCGATCGAAGTGCGCCCGACTTACGCGATCCAGGATGGGAAATAGCCATGCGCTATATCTGCCTGATCTACAACAGCGCCGACACGGATGGCAGGCTGACGCCTGGTGAGACCGATGAACTCATCAAAGCGCATTTCGCCTTCGATGAGGAGCTACGCCGTGACGGCATCATGATCCACGCCGATGCCTTGGAGATGCCTGACCAGGCGACGGTGCTGCGCGTTCGTAACAACACGCTCTCCGCCACCGATGGCCCCTATGTCGAGACGAAGGAACATCTCGCCGGCTTCTACGTCATCGAGGCGCCCGACCTCATGCAGGCGAAAGAGATTGCCGGACGGATCCCTTCGGCGCGTTTCGGCGCGGTCGAGCTCAGGCCCGTGCGGACACTCCCCGCGCCGTACTGAGGAGGTGCGCCGCTGGAGAGCGTGATCGAAGAGATTTATCGAACCCAGTCGCGCCGGGTGCTGGCGACGCTGATCCGCCTGCTCGGGGATTTCGACCGAGCGGAGGAAGCGCTTCAGGATGCCTTTGCCGCGGCCGCCCGGTCATGGCCGACGGATGGCGTTCCCGGCAACCCGTTCGCCTGGCTCGTCTCGACAGGACGTTTCAAGGCGATCGACACAATCCGGCGGCGAGCGCGCTTCGACGCCTCGCAGCATCACATCGAGGACAGCCTCTACAGCGTCGACACAACGGAGATCGGCGATATGGAAGCGATTGAGGACGACATGCTGCGGCTGATCTTCACCTGCTGCCATCCTGCTATCCCATCCGATGCGCAGACGGCGATGGCGCTCCGCGAAATCTGCGGATTGACCACCGAAGAGATCGCCCATGCCTTTATCGTTCCGGCGCCGACGGTCGCCCAGCGGATCGTGCGCGCCAAGAACAGGATACGCGCCGCGAATATCCCCTACGAAGTGCCGGGCCGCGACGCACTGCCTCAGCGGCTCGATCAGGTGCTGCACGTCATCTATCTCGTTTTCAACGAAGGTTATTCCGCCTCATCCGGCGAGGATGTTGTCCGCGCCGACCTGACCGCCGAGGCGATTAGGCTGGCGCGGCTGCTTCTGGCGCTGCTGCCGCATCCTGACGCCCGCGGTCTTCTGGCGCTGATGCTGCTGCAGGATTCCCGCCGCTTGGCACGCAGCAACGAGCAGGGATCGCTGGTGCTGCTTGCCGACCAGGACCGGTCGCTCTGGGACCGTGCAAAAATCGCGGAAGGCCTGGCGCTGCTCGCCGAGGCGATGCGGGTGGCGGAGATCAGCGCCTATACGGCGCAGGCGGCGATCGCTGCAGAGCATGCCAGGGCGCCGACCGCCGAAGAGACCGACTGGCGGCGCATCGCCTTCTACTATGATCTGCTGCTGGCGGCGCAGCCCTCCCCGATCGTGGAACTCAACCGCGCCGTTGCGATATCAATGGCGGAAGGGCCAGCGAAGGGACTGGATCTGGTCGATGCCATTTTAGGGCGTCAGGAGCTCAGGTCCTATCACCTCGCCCATTCGGCGCGCGCCGATTTCCTGCGCAGGCTTGGCCGCACCGAAGAGGCGATCGCCGCCTATCAGACGGCACTGTCGCTCTGTCGGCAGGAGCCGGAGCAGGCTTTTTTGCGGAAACGGATTTCAGAGCTTGCCGCGGCGCCCGAGCGGCAGTGAGATTGCGGTGCCCGTCAGCGCCGAGACGATGATCAAGAGATGCGCATTGACGCTTGCCTGCGCCAGCGCGGCCAGAGCCATCCGCTCGCTGGAGGCTCCGAGCGCAATGGCGCCGGCGGTGATGCCGGCCGGATAGGTGCCGACGCCGCCCGGCGCGTGCACCGGCAGAACGGAGGAGAGTTCACCGCCGAGCGCGCCGCCGAAGCTTGCCGCCATCGGCAGCACGCCCATCAGGCCGAGCGCCCATGCGAGCACGATCACCTTCACCAGCCAGTTGACGATGGTCATCGCCCAGGCGCGCGCGAAGGCTGCGGCATCGAGCGGCAGCCCGTTTTCGATCTCAACGACGAATTTCTGCGCCTTATCAGGCAACAGCCTGGCAGCGAGCCGGAACAGCGGCTTGCGCGCGGCGAAAGCTGCGACCGGCAGCAGCAGGAAGACTGCCCAAAGCGACCATGCGACGAATGCATCGGCCGCGGCAAGCGCAAAGCCGATACCGGCGGCAGCCAGAAGCGCGTGCAGGTCGAGCAGCCGCATGACCAGGAGCGCCGAGGTTCCGCGGGTCAGCGGAATGCCGAACTCGGTGCGCATCAGCAAGGGAAAGCTGGTCTCGCCGGTGCGGAAGGGCAGCATGATGTTCAGGAGATTGTGGATCTGCGTAACGCGAAAGAGAATCGCGAAGCGGCCCGCCGTCTCCTTGGGAAAATAGTCGTAGATGCGCCAGGTACGCAGGAAATAGGTGCTCGTCAACGCCACGAGCGCGCCGATCACCGGGCCTGCCCCGACATCGGCCCATTGGCTGATGATGACGGGCCAACCCCAGAACCATTGTACGAAGAGCGCATAGGCTGCGACAATTACGACCGTCAGCGCCGTCATGCGATTGCGCATAAACCAGGACTGCTGGCTTTCAACGATCGAACTCTTCATGTAGTAGGCATTCCTCGCTTGGCGTCGGCATGAGCCTCGGCTCCATTGCCAGGCGTTTTAGGAGAAATGAAGGTTGGGCACAACGGCGGAGTTGAAGCGACGGCGGCGAGATCGCTTTAAGGCCGACCACCGCCGCGGCAGACCGACAGATCACGGCGTCTTGCCGGCTTGACTTGGAGATCGATGTTGGAGCGCATTACCAGAAACATCACGAGCGCGAGCATTTTTCTGGCAGTCTATTTCCTGCTGAACATCGTGCTCCGCATCGCATTGCCCCATACGCTTGATCTCGACGAGGCGGAACAATCGTTCTACTCGCAATATCTTCTGGCCGGCTACGGTCCGCAGCCTCCCTTCTACAACTGGATCCAATACGCCATCGTCTCGGTCACCGGAATCACGATGTGGGCGCTCTCGGTTCCGAAGAACATCATTCTCTTCGGCTGCTATCTTTTCTATGGGCTGGCTGCCCGCGAGGTGCTGAAGAACCGTCTGCTCGCACCCGTCGCTATGCTGAGCCTGATTACCCTGCCACAGGTCGGCCTGATGGCGCAGCGCGAACTGACCCATACCGTTGCCCTGCTGTTTGCGACCTCGCTCTTCCTCTTCGGCTTTTTTCGCACACTTCGGCAGCCGACGATCGGGAGCTATCTCGTCATCGGCATCGCCACCGGCATCGGCCTCATCTCAAAATACAATTTCGCCATCCTGCCGTTTGCCGCCTTCGTCGCGGTCCTGGTGGACCGAAAGTGGCGCAGCCGTCTGTTGGACTGGCGTCTGCTGCCGGCGTTCGCAATCGCCATTCTGATCATTCTGCCGCATGCGCTATGGCTGCCCGATAATCTCATCAGCGCTTCGGCCCCGACCATGGAGCGGATGACCGCCGAACACGAGGCCGCCGCTGGCCTTCCCCGCATCGGTCAGGGGCTGTTGTCCCTCGTCATCGCCGTCCTCGGCTTCGTCGCACTGCCCATCGTTCTCTTCGCAGCAGCCTTCCGACGGGATTTCTTCCGTGCGCTTTCCGCGTCCAGTCCGATGATCCGGGTCATCGAGCGAATGATGATCGTGAGCCTGCTCGCCTTCGTCGGTGTCGTCATCGTCGCCGGCGCGAGCGATATCCACGAGCGCTGGCTCGACCCGTGCCTGCTCGTCATGTTGATCTATCTGTTCCTGAAGCTCGAAACCGCCGGCGTCGATCTTTCCGCCGGCCTAGCACGCTTCCGGCCTGTGGTGCCGGTCTTCATGGTCGCCATCCTGGCGATCCTTCTGCTCAGGATCGTCGGCATGCAATATACCGGCGTTTACACGAGAACGAACGTGCCCTTCGCGAATTTCGTTGACGAGCTGACCGCGACCCGCAAGCCGGTTCTCATCGTGGCGGGAACCAAGTTCGTGGCCGGCAACATGAAGCTGGAATTCCCCGACGTCCCCGTCGTGATCCCATTCTTTCCAGGCCACGGGGTGCCTGAATATGCGGCTGCGAAGGGTCCTGTGCTCGTTGTCTGGCGCGGAGAAACCGCAAATGACCCCACCATTTCTCCCGACTTTGCCGATGATCTCGTGAAGTCGGGTATTCATCTGCAGGAGGTGAAGACGCTGACCCTTCCCTATCTTTTCGGTGACGGCAAACATACGTTCTCGATTGGTTATTCCTGGGTAGAAGGCGGTGCGAAGTAGGGTTGCGGCAAGTCGGCCGATTGCGGGGAAAGCGGCATTGCCCGCTGGCAACGGGCGGACACTTCATGTAGTAGGCTTCCGCAAGCGCGGTGGCGGCAGTAAGATTGCAAGGCCGCCCGGCCTTTTGGAGATGCAAAGTTGCAGACAACGGTAGAGCCCATTCGCGGCACGAATGATCCGGTACAATCGCTCGAGCTGTCGCTGGTCGTGCCCGTTTTCAACGAAGAGGAAAGCGTCGGCCCGCTGGTCGAGCGCATCGTTGCGGCGATGGCCGAGTATCCTCATCGCTGGGAACTGATCCTCGTCGACGACGGCAGCACGGATGCGACGCTCGTCAACGCCCGAAAATTCGTCGGCCGCAAGGGCCTGGCGCTCCGGATCGTCGAGCTGCAGCGTAATTTCGGCCAAACCGCCGCCATGCAGGCCGGCATCGATACCGCCCGGGGGCGGCTGATCGCGACGATGGACGGCGACCTGCAGAACGACCCGAAGGACATCCCTGCGATGGTCTCGGAGCTCGAGCGGCGCGAACTCGACCTGCTGGTCGGCTGGCGCAAGAACCGCAAGGATGGTCTGTTCCTGCGCAAGATTCCCTCCTGGTGCGCCAACTACCTGATCGGCCGCATCACCGGCGTCAAGCTGCACGACTACGGCTGCAGCCTGAAGATCTACCGGGCCTCGATCATCAAGCAGGTGAAGCTGATGGGCGAGATGCACCGCTTCATCCCAGCCTGGGTCGCCGGCGTCGTCCCGAGTTCGCGCATCGGCGAGATGGCCGTCACCCACCATGCGCGCGAGCACGGTGTTTCGAAATACGGCATCTCGCGCACCTTCCGCGTTATCCTCGATCTGCTGTCGGTGATGTTCTTCATGCGCTACAAGGCGCGGCCCGGCCATTTCTTCGGCTCGCTCGGTCTCGGTCTCGGCGCGGTTGCCATCTTGATCCTGCTCTATCTCGGGTTCGACAAGTTCATCATGGGCAACGATATCGGCACACGTCCGATGCTGATGGTCGGCGTCGTGCTCCTGCTTTCGTCGGTACAGATGATCACCACCGGCATCCTGGCGGAAATGATCGCGCGCACCTACTATCGTGACGATGCCTCCCCGAACTACATCGTCCGGGAGATCTTCGACGATCAAAGCCAAGCATAAACCGGCAGCACGATGCTGAACCGGGCGACGAGGACGATCAAAACCGCGGCGCTGCTGCTTGCAGCCTATTTCGTGCTGAACATCGCGCTCAGGCTGGTACTTCCGCACGCGCTGGAACTCGACGAGGCCGAGCAGTCCTTCTTCTCGCAATATCTGCTGGCGGGTTATGGCCCGCAGCCGCCCTTCTACAACTGGATGCAATATGCCATCGTTTCGGTGACCGGCTTGTCGATGGGCGCGCTTGTCATCCCGAAGAACATCCTGCTCTTCCTGTGTTACCTCTTTTACGGCCTTGCCGGACGCGAGGCACTGAAGGACGAGAAGCTTGCCGCCGTCGGAATGATGGCATTGATCACCCTGCCCCAGGTCTCCTACATGGCGCAGCAGGATCTGACCCACACGACGGCGCTGCTCTTTGCCAGTTCGCTCTTCCTCTACGGCTTCTTCCGCACGCTCGAGCGGCCCGGCATCGGCAGCTACCTCCTGCTCGGGCTTGCGACCGGCATAGGGCTGATCTCGAAATATAATTTCGCGCTGATGCCCGTCGCGGCGCTGATCGCCGTCCTGCCCAATGCCGAATGGCGGCGCAGGGTGCTGGACTGGCGTATCCTGGCAGCGATCGCCGTCGCGCTCATCATCGTGCTGCCGCACGCGATCTGGCTGCGGAGCAACCTCGAATTCGCCTCCTCCGATACTCTGGTCAAAATGGCCGCCGGCAATGAACCGGCCGGAGCCTTGCGTATCGGCAAGGGCATTGTCGCCTTTGTCATCGCCATCATCGCCTTTGCGGCGCTGCCCATCGCCATTTTCGCCGCCGCCTTCCGCCGGAACTTTTTCAGGGCGCTCGCATCCGGAAACCGCTGGACGGGGATGATGGAGCGGATGATGCTTGCCAGCCTCGCCGGAATCCTTCTGATTGTTCTGTTCACCGGCTCCACGACGGTGCGTGAACGCTGGCTCGACCCATTCCTGCTGGTGCTGCCGATCTATTTCCTGGCAAAGATGCAGGCGGCCGGGCTCGACCTTTCCGCCGGACTGCGCCGCTTCCGACCCGTCGTGCCGGTGCTGATGGCCTGCGTCCTGGTGGCGCTCGGCTTCCGCGTCGTCGGCGCCGGGCTGATCGACACCTACAGCAGGCCGAATGTGCCGATGGCCGATCTCGCCCGCGGAATGACGCGACAGGCCGAACCTGCGCTGGTGATCGCCTCGGATACCTATGTCGGCGGGAACATGCGGCTGCAGTTTCCCGGCGTGCCCGTGGTGATCCCGGATTTCCCTGCACCCGGCATCCCGGCCTATGCGACATCGGACGGACCAGTGCTCATCGTCTGGCGCGGCAAGAAGACGGCGACGGCCGCCGATGCGGTCATGCCGGAGCGATTTTCATCGGCGCTGGCGGCGGCCGATATCGCACCGCAGGAGATCGGCGCCTTGTCGCTTCCCTATCATTTCGGTCGCCAGGGCGATAATTTCGCACTCGGCTATGCCTGGGTTCGGCCGGGAGCGAGATAGATGAGCGAGACCAGCCTTCGCGACGTCAGGTGGATTTTCATCCTGCTGGCCGCCTATTTCGCCCTTCAGATCGGTGTGAGGCTGGCGACATCGCATTCGCTCGATCTCGACGAGGCCGAACAGGCCTTTCGCTCACAATGGCTCGCCGCCGGTTATGGCCCGCAGCCGCCCTTCTACAATTGGCTGCAGTATGCCGTCTTCCAGTTTGCCGGCGTCTCGCTTGCCGCCCTGTCCGTCGTCAAGAACCTTCTGCTCTTTATCTCCTATCTGCTGTATGGCCTGACGGCGCGGCTCGTCCTGCGTGACAAGGCGCTCGTGGCAATCGCAACACTCGGGCTGCTCACCATTCCGCAGATGGTTTTCGAGATGCAGCGTGACCTGACGCACACGGTCGCGGTCTTCTTCTCGGCCAGCATCTTCTTCTACGGTTTCATCCGCAGCCTGAAGCAGCCGAGCCTTGCCTCCTATCTGATCGCGGGCATCGGCATCGGTTTCGGTCTGCTTGCCAAGTATAATTTCGCCATCCTACCGGCCGCTGCCCTGATTGCCGCGCTGGCGGATACACGCCTGCGGCCGCGAATCTTCGACCGGCGGCTGGCGCTGACCGTGATCGTGGCCCTCGTCATCATCCTGCCGCATCTCTTCTGGCTGAAGGACAATCTCGATTTCGCAACCGCGCGCACGCTGGAGAAGATGACGGCGAGCGGCCATGCGAGCTATCCGATGCAGGTCGCCATGGGCATCGGCTCGCTCGCTCTCGCCGTCATCAGCTTCGCCGGATTGACCATCGCAGTGTTCGCGATCGTCTTCGGCAAGAAGCTCCGCTCAGCGCTGACTGCCCAATCGGAATGGACACGGCTCCTCGAGCGGATGATGCTCGTCTTCGTCATCGGCATCCTGCTGTTGATCGTCTTCGGCGGCGCGGCCGGCATCAAGGATCGCTGGCTGGTGCCGATGCTGTTCATAGTGCCGCTTTATCTCTGCCTAAAGATCGAGGCGGCAGGGGTGGAGACCGACAAGGCTTTGCGGCGTTTCATGCTCATCGTCGCCGTCATCATGATCGGCGTGCCGGCCGCCCTTTACGGCAGTGTGGCGAGCGCGCGCTTCACGGGTCACTACGAGCGCCTGAACAGGCCATATGCTGATATGCTGGAAACCTTGCGCAGGCAGGCCGAACCGGCGGCGATCCTTGCCGGCGACAGCCTGCTCGCCGGCAATCTCAGACAGGACATTCCCGGTATTCCCGTGCTTTCGGTCGATTATCCCGGCTTCAAGCCGGATGTCTCGGGAAGCCGCCCGCTTCTCCTCGTGTGGCTCATGCTGCAGAGGGAGAAAAACGAAGGGCTGCCGCCGGCCATGGCGCAATGGCTCCAGGTCAATCTCGGCGTATCCGCGCCCGACGCCGCGGTGATCGATGTGCCATATCTCTACGGGCGCGGCGACGACCGTTATCGCTTCGGTTATGCCTGGATCAACCAGGCCAACTGAACGACTTCATGATTTCAGCTCCTTCCAGGCCGCATCCAATGCCAGCCTGGTGATTCTCGCCATCTGGTCCACCTCAGCGTGGCTGATGACGAGTGGTGGCGAGGCGAGCATGCGGTCGCCGGTGGCGCGCAGCACCAGGCCGTTCGCCAATGCGTGATTGCGGACGAGCGCGCCGACCTGATCGGGCTTTTCGTAACGGGTGCGCGCGCTCTTGTCGGCAGTAAGCTGCAGGCCGCCCATGAGGCCAATGCTGACCGCCTCGCCGACAAGATCGTGTTCGGCCAGTGCTGCCCAGGCCTTGCCGAAGTAGGGACCGATATCGTCGCGCACGCGCTCGACCAGTTTTTCCTCCTCGATGATGCGCAGGTTTTCGAGTGCGGCGGCGGCGCAGACCGGATGGCCGGAATAGGTGAAGCCGTGATTGAAATCGCCAACCTCGTTGATCAGCACATCGGCGATGCGGCCGCTGACGAGCACGCCGCCGATCGGCAGATAGCCGGAGGAAAGCCCCTTGGCGATCGGCGCGAGATCGGGTTCGACGCCGAAATGCTGATGGCCGAACCAGGCGCCCAGGCGGCCGAAACCGCAGATCACCTCGTCGGTTACCAGCAGGATATTGCGCGTCTTGCAGATGCGGTCGATCTCAGGCCAGTAAGTCTCGGGCGGAATGATGACGCCGGCAGCCCCCTGCACCGGTTCGGCGACGAAGGCCGCGACATTTTCCTCGCCGAGTTCGTCGATCTTGGCTTCGAGCTCGCGGGCGACTTTCAGGCCGAATTCGGCGGGTGAGAGATCGCCGCCCTCGCCGTACCAATAGGGCTGCCCGATATGGACAATGCCTGATATCGGCAGATCGCCCTGCTCATGCATGTACTTCATGCCGCCGAGGCTGGCGCCGGCGACGGTCGAGCCGTGATAGCCGTTCTTCCTCGCGATCACGATCTTCTTGGACGGCTTGCCGACGGCGCTCCAATAGACGCGAGCCATGCGGAACCAGGTGTCGTTCGCTTCCGAACCGGAGCCGGTGAAGAAAATATGGTTGAACCGTTCGCCCGCATGCAACGTCACCTTCTGCGCCAGCAGCGCCGTCGGCGTGGAGGTCGTGCCGAAGAAAGTGTTGTAATAGGGCAGCTCGTTCATCTGCCTTGCAACCGCTTCGGCGATCTCTCGGCGGCCGTAGCCGATGTTGACGCACCAAAGGCCGGCGAAGCCGTCAAGATATTTTATGCCGTGACTATCGAAGATGTAGACGCCCTCGCCGCGCTGAATGATCCGCGTTCCCTCGGCGTTCAGCTTCTTCATGTCGGCGAAGGGATGGAGATGGTGCGCGGCGTCTACCGCAGCAAGGTTGGAGGGCGGGTAAGTATCGGGCATGACTGGCAAAAGATCCTCGCGGATTGAAAGGCTGCTGTCGATGGGATAGGAGCTTGGCCTTGTCCCGGAGGATTTTCAAGGTCATGGTGAGCGACAGGATGGACGGCAAGGCCGATGGAGACCCACGTTTCGATATCCTGATCGTCGGCATGAATGGCGAGCTCCGCGGCAAACAGCTTCCGCCCGGCACCGAAGGCAAAGTCTGGGCCGGTGAGATCCGCCTGCCGACATCGACACAGTCGCTCGACATCTGGGGCGACGACAATGACGACATCACCGGCCTGTCGCTGACCATCGGCGATCCCGACGGGATGGTCGTTCCAGACCGACGCAGCCTCGCGCCAATGCCCTGGGCGCCGGAGGGCTCGATGCAGGTCCTCGCCACCATGTGCGAATTCGACGGCACCCCGAGCTTCATGGATCCGCGCGCGATCCTCGCCTCGGTGGTCGAACGCTACAGGCTGCGCGGGCTGACGCCCGTCATCGCCACCGAGCTGGAATTCTATGTGATGTCCGCAGACTGGCGCGAGACCGGACGGCCTTCCCCGCCCGAAAGCCTCACCTATCGCGGCGAGCCGAATGGTTTCCAGCTCTACGACATGAGCGCCGTCGACGCGCTCGACAGCTATCTGCGGACGCTGAGGGCCTATGCCAAGGCGCAGGGGCTGCCGGCGGACGCGACGACTGCGGAATTCGGACCCGGCCAGTTCGAGGTCAATCTCATGCACCGACCCAGTGCGCTGGCGGCAGCCGACGACTGCCTTTATTTGAAGCGCATCGCCGAACAGGCGGCGCGCCGCCACGGGCTGAAATCGACCTGCATGGCCAAGCCCTATTCCGACCATGCAGGTTCCGGCCTGCATGTGCATGTAAGCGTCATCGACGAACAGGGCCGCAACATTCTCGACGCCAAAGGCGGCGAGCCGAAGCTGCTGAAATCGGTCACGGCAGGTATGCTCGACAGCATGCGCGAGGCGCAACTGATCTTCGCCCCCTTCGCCAATTCCTACCGGCGCTTTCAGCCGGGCTCCTTCGCGCCCGTCGATCTGAGCTGGGGCAACGGCCATCGCGGCACGGCAATCCGCATACCCGAAAAGGACGGGCCGGCCGCACGCATCGAGCACCGCGTCGCCGGCGCCGATGCCAATCCTTATCTGCTGCTGGCGGCGATCCTCGGCGGCATGCTCACCGGTCTCGACCGCGAGCTCGATCCCGGCGAGGAGACGACGCCCGCGCACACGCCCGCAGATACGAGGCGACTGACGCATGATTTCCTGAGCGCGGTCGAGACCTTCCGCACCTCGCCCTTCATCGCCGATATCTTCGGCAGCCGATATCAGGCGCTCTATGGGGACACCAAGCGCAAGGAAGCGCTGGCGCATCTTCGCACGGTCTCCGATTTCGACTATCGCACCTACCTACCGCGTCTCTGAATCCTTCCGTTACGCCGCGGGTTCGCGGCGTTCGTCCGCATCGATCTGAGCCGCCAGACCCTGCTTGACCAGAACCTTCAGTTCGCCCGGATGCAGACGGATCAAGACGTCGCGTTCGAGCGGCAGCAGTTCCCCGTCCATCACGCAATTGGCCTTGGAGCGCAGCTTCGGGAAATGCAGGCGCACCTCGGCCGGGTGCATCACCATGACGTCCGCGTTCTCGCGGACCTTGCCGCGCATCATATCGAAGGCGAGGCGGGCGACACCGAGCGGTTTCAGCGGATTTGCCGTATAGAAGCCGAGTTCGCCGCTTCTCAGATTATCGGCATACAGCAGTGCATTTTCGCCAAACGGGTTGTTGGAGACCGAGACTGCCGAAACCCGGCGACGCTCGCGCATGCCGGCCGCTTCGAACTCAACCTCGAATTCGGGCGGATTGAAGATAACGCCGAGGGCCGCCTTCGTGCTTGCCCTGATCTTGCCCAGCCGCGAGCGATAGCTGTAGGAATTGCGATAGCGCACCATGCGGGCATGCAAGCCGGCGGAAAACTGATGAATGAAGGGGCGGCCGTTGGCGCTGGCAATATCGACATTGTCGATCTCGCCTGATGCAAGCACGTCGAGAGCCTGCCAGATATCGAGCGGCACGCGCAGCGAACGGGCAAAGAGGTTCATGGTGCCGGCCGGTACGACGCCTAGTGCGATACCGTTCTTCCAGGCGATCGATGCCGCCGCCGAAATCGTCCCGTCGCCGCCACCGGCGACGATGCCGTCGATATCGTTGCGCTTGGCCGCACGTTCCATGGCCGGAATGATTTCATTTCCAGAGAAAACGATCGCGTCGAAATCGTGCCCCGCATCGCGGAACGCTGCTTCCGCCCTCTTTTCGTAGGCCAGCATATCGGTGGTCTTGAAGGTACCGCCGTCGCGATTGAAAAAGCCTACAAGCTTCATGAGGGCTCCCGTCCCTGGCGCGGAAATCGTCCTGCCTTGCTCCTCAAATGGTTGCGGCACTGACGATTTCAAGCGCCGCCCTGGCGCGGCAGAAATGACAGAAATGCAAATGTTGCAACGGACATATGCACATAGCAGGACGCTGCACTGCGAAAAATGCACTCGACGCCTGTCGGCATATCACGGATAGATCAGACATCGCCATCTTCCTTCCCGCCATTTGTCCCGATCGCCTCGAGGCCGCACTTGGCCAGTGGCCTGCCGAGCAGAACCGTCCAGAGAGAGCTCCCATGAGTGAGATCGCCATCAACGATTCCATCGGTACCCAGCCTGCTGACGAGTTGCCGTCGGCAACGACCGTGGCTTTGGTTCAACTGGCGCTCGCTTGCGGCGGCTTCGGCATCGGCACCGGCGAATTCGCAATCATGGGGCTGCTGCCCAATGTGGCCGATACCTTCTCGGTGACGACGCCGCAGGCGGGATACGTCATCAGCGCCTATGCGCTCGGCGTCGTCGTCGGCGCGCCCGTCATCGCCGTGCTCGCCGCGAAGATGGCGCGCCGCACATTACTTTTGTCGCTGATGCTGGTCTTTGCCCTCGGCAATATCTCGAGCGCCGTGGCGCCGACCTTTGAGACGTTCACCGTGCTGCGCTTCATCACCGGCCTGCCGCATGGCGCCTATTTCGGCGTCGCCGCACTTGTGGCCGCCTCGATGGTGCCGGTTCATCGGCGGGCACGCGCTGTCGGACGCGTCATGCTCGGACTGACTGTCGCAACGCTCCTCGGCACGCCGCTGACGACGCTTTTCGGCCAATCGCTGGACTGGCAGGTTGCGTTCCTGTCGGTCGGCGTCGTCGGCCTGCTGACAGTGGCCTTGATCTGGGTCTATGTTCCGAAGGACAGGGTCTCCGAAGAAGCGAGTTTCTCACGCGAACTCGGCGCCTTCCGCCGACCACAGGTCTGGCTGACGCTCGGCATCGCCGCGGTCGGCTATGGCGGCATGTTCGCCATGTTCAGCTATATCGCCTCGACGACGACCGAGGTGGCGATGCTGCCGGCAAGCGCCGTTCCGGTCATGCTGGTGCTCTTCGGCATCGGCATGAATGCCGGCAATTTCATCGGCTCATGGCTCGCCGACAAGTCGCTGCTGGGCACGATCGGCGGATCGCTCGTTTACAATATCGTCGTGCTCACGACCTTCTCGCTGACCGCCGCCAACCCCTATATGCTTGGCCTCTCGGTCTTCTTCGTCGGTTGCGGTTTTGCCGCCGGCCCGGCGCTGCAGACGCGGCTGATGGATGTCGCCGCTGATGCGCAGACGCTGGCGGCCGCTTCCAACCATTCCGCCTTCAATATCGCCAATGCGATCGGCGCCTGGCTCGGCGGCCTCGTCATCGCCTGGGGTTACGGCTTTGCGGCCACGGGCTACGTCGGCGCAGCACTCTCCTTCCTTGGCCTCTTCGTCTTCGCAGCCTCAGCCCGCCTGGAGAGGCGCAGCCGGCGCGTGCAGCCCGCCTGAGGACATGCGCAACTCACGTCCTTCCGGGCTGCAGAAGACATAATCGTCGCCCCAGGCGGCAAGCGCATCGACGACCGGCTTCAGCGTCATGCCTAGCGGCGTCATCGCATACTCAACACGCGGCGGCACCACCGGGAAGACGGTACGCGACACCAGACCGGATCCTTCGAGTTCGCGCAACTGCTTCGTCAGCATCCGCTGGGTCACGGCCGGTAGCTTGCGGCGCAGTTCATTGAAGCGCAGCGTGCCCTTCATGAGGTGAAAGAGGATCACACCCTTCCATTTGCCGTCGAGGTAGCTCAGCGTCGCCTCTACAGGGCAACCGGGAAAATTCCTGACGAGTTTGGCGCGCGGCAACGACATTTACAGTATCCTTTTTGGTACTACGTACAGAATTTGTGCATTCTTGCGTTGCTCGAACATAGTGCGCATCTAGCTTCCGTGCAAAGAACACAGGAGTTTCCCATGCGCGCCGTCGCTTATAAAACCCCACAGCCCATTACCGCCGAGACCTCGCTGATCGATGTCGACTTGCCGATGCCGGAAGCTCGTGGCCACGATCTGCTCGTCGAGATCAAGGCGGTCTCCGTCAATCCCGTCGATGTGAAGGTGCGCGCCCATTCCGCGCCACCTGCCGACGAACTGAAGGTGCTCGGTTGGGATGCCGCCGGTGTCGTCAAGGCCATCGGTGCTGACGTCACGCTGTTCAGGCCGGGCGACGAGGTGTTCTACTCCGGCGTCATCAGCCGTCCGGGCAGCAATGCCGAATTCCACCTCGTCGACGAGCGCATTGTCGGCAAAAAACCGAGGAGCCTCGATTTCGCGGCCGCAGCCGCCCTGCCGCTGACCTCGATCACCGCTTATGAGACGTTGTTCGACCGGCTGAAGGTGCAGGACCCCATTGCGGGCCCGGCACGCGCCATCCTGATCATCGGCGGCGCAGGCGGGGTCGGCTCGATCGCCATCCAAATCGCCCGTTCTCTCACCGACCTCACCGTGATCGCAACGGCATCGCGGCCGGAAACGCAGGATTGGGTGAAGGCGCTCGGCGCACATCACGTCATCGATCACTCCAGGCCGATCGCGCCTCAGGTGGCAGCGCTTGGTATCGGCGCGCCGGGATTCGTTTTCTCGACAACCAATACCGACACTCACGTCGGCGACGTCGTGGAAGCCATCGCGCCGCAGGGCCGCTTCGCACTGATCGACGATCCCAAGACACTCGACATCGTGCCCTTCAAACGCAAGGCCATCTCCATTCATTGGGAGCTGATGTTCACCCGCCCGCTTTATGGCACGCCTGACATGATCGAGCAGCACAAGCTGCTGAACAAGATTTCTGAACTGGTCGACGCCGGACAGATCCGCACGACGCTCACCGAGACCGTCGGTCCGATCAATGCGGCAAATCTGAAGAAGGCACATGCGATGGTGGAAAGCGGCCGTATGAAGGGCAAGGCAGTGCTTGCAGGCTTCTGATTCGCACTTGCACGAAGGATTTTTAAGCCGTCAGCCGCAAGTCATTACCACACGCCGGAATGCCGCACCGCACAGGTGCGACATTCTGGCGTTAAGCATTTATCCTGCTTGACTTTTTCGGCGTTCGGAGCCACCTAGCATGACACGTGGATGACATTCATCTTCCGCGCATTTCAACGGAGCCATCACTCAGATGCCAAGCGACAGTAACAGTCGATTGCCTTTGCCGTACGCGGCCGCCCTCGTGCGCTGACCGACTCCTGTCGGCTCGCCCGATCGGACGCTACGGCGGATCGACGGAAAGGCGAGCCTCAATGAATATCAACCGCTTCCCTCTTCGGGCAGGCCATGCCGCCCGCGCCTTCATCAACAATAGCCGCGGCGCAACGATCGCCGAACGCGTCGAAGCTATGAATGCGCTCAGCGTCCAGGATGCCGGGCGGGTGCTGTCGGGCATGCCGCTCGACTATGCTGTCAATATGCTCGACCGGCCGGAGCTTCGCAACGCCGCCCAGATCCTCGCGCTGATCAGCGCCGAGGACGCCGCACGGCTGATGCACGGCATGTCCAACGACCGCGTCGCCGACGTGCTGCTCGAACTCGATGGCGAGACCCGGGCCCGGCTGTTCTCCAGCCTCGACGAGCCGGTGCGCGTCGCCATCCAGCACCTGATGGGCTATCCGCCGCGCACGGCGGGCGGCATCATGACGACGGAATTCGTCAGTGTCCCCAACAGCTGGACCGTTGCCCAGACGCTCGACCATGTACGCCAGGTCGAACGCTCACGCGAGACGGTTTACGCTATCTACGTGCTCGATGAGTTGAGCCATGCGCTCCAGCATGTGGTGACGCTGCGCCGCCTCATCACCGGCGAGCCGGATGCATCCATCCTCTCCGTGGCTCAGAAGGGCGCGCCGGTTTCGGCCGATCCGCTGATGAAGCAGGAGGACGTCGCCCGGCTGATCCGCAAGCACGATCTGCTCGCCCTGCCTGTCATCGACGAACAAGGGCAGGTGCTCGGCATCGTCACCGTTGACGATGTGATCGACACGATGATCGCAGACACGACGGAAGCCGCCCAGAAGTTCGGCGGCATGGAGGCGCTCGGCCAGCCCTATATGAAGATCGGCTTCGCCGGCATGATCCGCAAGCGCGCCGGCTGGCTCGCCGCCCTCTTCCTCGGCGAGATGCTGACAGCAAGCGCCATGCAGCATTTCGAAGGCGAGCTCGAAAAGGCCGTGGTGCTGACGCTGTTCATCCCGCTGATCATGAGCTCGGGCGGCAATTCGGGTTCCCAGGCCACTTCGCTGATCATAAGGGCGCTGGCGCTCGGCGAATTGAAGCTTTCGGACTGGTGGAAGGTGCTGTTGCGCGAACTGCCGACCGGCATCGTGCTCGGCGCGATCCTCGGCCTCGTCGGCTTCGTCCGCATCGTCTTCTGGCAATCGGCGGGGCTCTACAATTACGGTCCGCACTGGCCGATGGTCGCCGTCACGGTGTTTGCCGCGCTGATCGGAATCGTCACCTTCGGCTCGATCTGCGGTTCGATGCTGCCATTCATGCTGCAGAAACTCCGACTCGATCCGGCCAGCGCCTCTGCGCCCTTTGTCGCCACGCTGGTCGACGTCACCGGCCTCGTCATCTACTTCTCGGTTGCGCTGCTCATCCTCAGCGGGACGCTGCTGTAGCGCATGCGCAACCGGCTAGATGTGCCCCTCACCCTGGCCCTCTCCCCGCACGCGGGGAGAGGGGACCTGCCTTGCGAGAGATTGGTGAGAAAGAAGAGGTTGCGGCGATACTCTCTTCGCCCCGTTTACGAGGAGAAGGTGCCGGCAGGCGGATGAGGTGTGGGCTCCACGCCCTATCCAAGAAAAACCTTTGGAAAATCACCTTCCCTCAGGCAGCTTCAGCGGCCCATGCGTCTTTATGCTGCGGATGGCGAAGTTCGAGCGGATGTCGCTGACGTTCGGCAAGGTCAGCAGCGTCTCCGTCAGCAGCCGTTCATAGGCGGCGAGATCCTCCACCACCACTTCCGCTAGGAAGTCGGCCGTACCTGAGATCAGAAAGCAGGAGACGATCTCGGGAATGGCGAGCAGCGCCTTCTGCTGCGCCTCGGAATTTTCGCGACTGTGATGCACCACCTTAAATTCGACGAAGACCGTCAGGCCGAGACCGACCTCCTTGCGGTCGATATCGGCCGTGTAGCCGCGGATGATACCGGAGCGTTCGAGATTGCGGATGCGGCGCAGGCAGGGCGACGGCGAGAGGTTCACTTTCTCGGCGATCTCGACATTGGTGGCGCGCGCATCCTCCTGCAGGCATTTCAGGATGGCAATATCGAATTTATCGAGATTTGGCATTTTCCAGAGATCCATCGGCATCATTTGGCAGAAGATTGCGTATAGCACGATTTTCAAGCCACAGATAGCAAAGACATGCCCCAGCCTCCGGCGCTAATCTCTTTCTCAACCGGACAAGATCCGGACGGAGCAAAGGATTAGGACGATGAGCACGATCGCATTTTCGAACGACAAGTCACCATCGCAGAGCCTCGGTTATGCCGCCGGCACCATCACCGTGCTGATCTGGGCGACCTGGTTTCTGGCGACCCGCCACAGCGCGGCGACGTCACTCGGCTCCGTCGATATCGGCCTCATCCGCTTCGGCATTCCGGCGCTCGCGCTTTCGCCCGTCTGGCTTCGCATCGGTCTGCTGCCGAAAGGCGTGCCGCTCTATCTGCTGGCGATCATGGTCGCGGGCTGCGGCGCGATCTTCTTTCTGGTCACGACGCTTGCCATCCACTCCACACCGGCCGCCGCCTCCGGCATCCTGCTCGGCGGCTCCATGCCGCTTGCCACCGCATTGATCGGCATTCTGTTGTTTCGGGAGCGGCCGGATGCCACACGCATTGCCGGGCTGGCGGCAATCGTCGGAGGCGTGATGATCCTGCTGACCCGCAGTCTTGCCGACGCCTCCCTGCCCTGGACGAGCTTCGTGCTGCTGCCGGCCGGCGCCGTGCTGTGGGCAAGCTATACCCATGCCTTCCGCCGCTCAGGTCTGACAGCCATTCAGGCAAGCGCGCTGATCGCCGTCTGGTCTTTCCTGATCATGGCCGGGCTCGCCCTCGTCTTCGGCATCTCGCTGCCGCAGGCCCCGCTTGCCGAGATCGGCCTGCAGGTGCTGAGCCAGGGCATTCTCTCCGGCCTCGTCGCCATGGTCGCCTATGGCACGGCGGTCCGCATCCTCGGCGGAACGCAGGCCGCCGCCTTTACGGCATTGACGCCTGTTCTTGCGACTGTCGGCGGCGGTCTCCTCCTTGGTGAAACGATTGGTCTTGCCGAAATCAGTGCAGCAGTGATCACCGGCATCGGCGTCGCGCTTTCAACCGGTATCGCTGCACGACGCTGACCATCAGCCACAATCGACAATATCAAGCCGCCGGCAGCCATCGCTGCCGCGGCTTTTCAGTGTGTTCTCGATCGCTCAGGCCTGGATGACGACGACCCTCGCACCGACCTCGACGCGACCATAGAGATCGATGACATCGTGGTTCATCATGCGAATACAGCCGCTCGACATTGCGAGACCGATCGATTCCGGCTGGTTCGTACCGTGAATGCGGAAATGCGTGTCGTTGCCGCCGCGATAGAGATACATCGCCCGCGCGCCGAGCGGATTGTTCGGACCGCCCGGCATGCCGCCGGCAAGCTTGCGGTAGCGCTCTTCGCGGCGCTGCATGTTTTCCGTCGGCGTCCAGTTCGGCCACTCGGCCTTGCGCCCGATATAGGCGTTGCCGGCAAATGCCAGTCCCTCGCGGCCAACACCGACGCCATATCGCATCGCCCTGCCGTCACCGAGGACGTAGTAGGCGCGACGCGCCGGCGTGTCGATGACGATCGTGCCCGGCGCATGTGTGGTTTCATAGGCGACTTCCTGGCGGCGAAGTTCCGGCTTGATCTTATCGATCGGCACCTGCCTCAGCGGAAACTTTTCATCCGGAAGTGCTGCATAATTCGTCTGGCTATTGAGGCCGGTCGAGGAGCAGCCGGCGACAAAAAGCGGCAGAGCGATCAGAAAGCCCCGGCGGGAGATCGTCATGAATGTGTCCTTAGTGCGTCAACAACATGTCGCAAGCTAAGGAATTTATGGTTAACGAACGGCTAACGGCAGCCGGCGAAAGGCGATCACGAAGACGTCAGCGGTCGAAATCACCGCCGATGTCGGCGATGCACCTCACATATTCGGATAGACCGGCCCCTCGCCGCCCTGCGGCGGCACCCAGTTGATGTTTTGGTTCGGGTCCTTGATGTCGCAAGTCTTGCAGTGCACGCAGTTCTGGGCGTTGATAACGAAGGTCTTGTCGCCATCCTTCTCCACCCATTCGTAGACGCCGGCCGGACAGTAGCGCGTCGACGGGCCGGCATAGATGCCGAGCTCGGAGCTCTTCTGCAGCGCCATGTCCTTGACCTGCAGATGCACCGGCTGGTCTTCCTCGTGATTGGTGTTCGACAGGAACACTGAGGACAGGCGGTCGAAGGTCAGAACGCCATCCGGTTTCGGATAGGCGATCGGTTTGTGGTTGGCGGCCGGCTCCAGGCTCTGCGCATCGGTCTTGCCGTGACCAAGGGTGCCGAAGAAGGAGAAGCCGAACAGCGTGTTCACCCACATGTCGAGGCCGCCGAGCGCGACGCCGACGGCCGTGCCGAACTTCGACCACAGCGGCTTGACGTTGCGCACCAGCTTCAGGTCGCGGCCAATGTCTGTGGCGCGCCATTCATTCTCGATCTCGACCACTTCGTCATGGCTGCGGCCTGATACAATCGCCGCGGCTATCTTCTCGGCCGCCAGCATGCCCGACAGCACCGCATTGTGGCTGCCCTTGATGCGCGGCACGTTGACGAGACCGGCCGAACAGCCGATCAGCGCGCCGCCGGGGAAGGAAAGCTTAGGCACCGACTGATAGCCGCCCTCGGTGATCGCACGCGCCCCATAGGACAGCCGCTTGCCGCCCTCGAAGGTGGATCGGATCGCCGGATGGGTCTTGAAGCGCTGGAACTCCTCGAAGGGATAGAGATAGGGGTTCTTGTAGTTCAGGTGGACGACGAAGCCGACGGCCACCAGATTGTCTTCGAGATGATAGAGGAAGGAGCCGCCGCCGGTTTTCATGCCAAGCGGCCAGCCGAAGGAGTGCTGCACCAGACCGGGCTTGTGATTCTCCGGCTTGACCTGCCAGAGCTCCTTGATGCCGATGCCGAATTTCTGCGGCTCGCGGTCCTTCTGCAGGTCGAACTTGGCGATCAGCTGCTTGGCGAGCGAACCACGCACGCCTTCGCCGATCAGCGTATATTTGCCGCGCAGCTCCATGCCGCGGGTGTAGTTGGGACCAGGCTCGCCATTCTTCTCGATGCCCATGTCGCCGGTGGCAACGCCGATCACCGCGCCTTTGTCATCGTACAGCACTTCGACGGCGGCAAAGCCCGGATAGATCTCGACGCCGAGTTCTTCTGCTTTGCCAGCCAGCCAGCGACAGACATTGCCGAGTGAGACGATGTAGTTGCCGTGATTGTTCATCAAGGGCGGCATCAGGATGTTCGGCAGACGGATCGAGCCGGCGGGGCCGAGGACCAGGAAGTGGTCGGCGGTCACCTCGGTCTTGAAGGGATGGCCTTCCTGCTTGCGCCAGCCGGGCAGCAGCCGGTCGATGCCAATGGGATCGACGACGGCGCCGGAGAGGATATGGGCGCCGACCTCGGCCCCCTTCTCCAGCACCACGACGGACAGTTCCGGATTGACCTGCTTCAGCCGGATCGCCGCCGCCAGACCGGCTGGACCGGCGCCGACGATCACAACGTCGAATTCCATGCTCTCGCGTTCGGGCAGCTCAGTCGTCTCGGTCATTCATTCGTCTCCGCTTGGCCAGTGGCCATCATCCCATGGCCACTGTCTTGTCAAAACCGCGAAGCATTGTCGAGCCGGGATGCGACAGCCAATCCTCAATTCGCACAAAGACATTCCAGCCGATGCGAGACTTACGGTACCGCTTACGTTAACGTCAATTGTGAAACCCGCGAGACCACAGTCGTCCCTTTCCTTTTTTGTCGTCCGCGCCTTATACACCCCTCGAAGACATCGGAGGAAATCATGGATCTCGGTATCAAGGGCAAACGGGCGCTCGTTCTTGCCTCCTCGCGCGGGCTTGGCCTCGGCATCGCCACAGCACTCGCGCGCGAAGGCGCAAACGTGCTGCTGTGCGGACGCAGCGGCGAACAGCTGGAGGCCAATTGCGCGGCGATCAACAGCGAAGGCAATGGCCGGGCCGACTGGATCTGGGCCGATCTTGGCGATGAGCGCTTCGTAGAGACGGCAACGACGGCAGTGAAGGAGAAGTTCGGCGGCATCGACATCCTCGTCAACAATACCGGCGGGCCAACGCCCGGCACGACGGAGGAGATGACGGCCGAAAAGCTCGAAACCTATTTCCTCTCCATGGTCGCCCGGGTGATCACGCTCACCAATGCGCTGCTGCCTGACATGAAGGCGCAAGGCTGGGGCCGCATCCTGACGGTCGCCTCATCAGGCGTGATCGAACCGATCGCCAACCTGGCGCTGTCGAACACGCTGCGCCCGGCGCTTGCCGGCTGGAGCAAGACGCTTGCCTCCGAAGTGGCGAGCTTCGGCATCACCACCAACTTGCTTCTGCCGGGCAGCATCCTGACCAGGCGGCTCGACGACCTCGACGGCGCCGCGGCAAAGCGGACGGGCAAAAGCCTCGAGGAAATCCGGGCCGACAAGGAGGCGCGCATTCCTGTCGGCCGCTACGGCAGGGTCGAGGAATTTGCCGCAACGGCCGCCTTCCTGTGCAGCCAGCCGGCAAGCTACATTACCGGCTCGCTCATCCGCTGCGACGGCGGCGCCGCACGGTCCGTCTAGAGCCGCTCAGGCCGCACGGGCCGCCACGGCGGCCCAGGTCGCCGCGTTCCGGATCATCTGTTCGACATTGGCTGGATCGTCGGCAAGTTCCGCGAGTTCGGAAAGCCGATGGAAACCCGTCAGGACCGCAATGCGCCGCCGGTCGAGCCTGCGTCCGGTCAGCATTTCATAGCCAGAGACGATGCGCGCGGTCAGATCGGGCGAGATGAAGTTCGAATAGATGAACTCCTGGTGCAACGGACCGAAACCTGAATCGGCGAAATCGTAAATGCCGTTGAGCTTACCGTGCCCGTGATCGAATGCCATATTCCAGCCGTGACCATCGAAGAAACCAAAGACGCTGCCGAAGGGATCCGGCGGCAAGGCTTCGAAATCCGAAACAACTCTCTCCGCAAAGCCCTTGATATCGGGCGGCAGCAGCGGCAAAGCCTTCGTCCGAACCGCCTCCGGCGATTGCCATGGCTGGATCGCTCCGGCGCCGGCCGCCCGTAGAAGATCGGCATCGAGCGCGTGCAGCTCGGCGTAAAATCGCGCGAGGTCATCCGCGAGCCGCTGACGGTCGCCCTCCCGAAGCGCATCGTAGTCTTCGGCAATAAGGTGTTCACCCTCGAGCTTGGCGTGGCTGGAGAAGATCGGCGGCCCGTCGTGAATGCGCATGTCGGGAACCGCCATCGACAGCGACGGTCGGACGACATCGAGCAAAGCGGCTTCTTTCACAAGCGCTCTTTCGGCGCCTATATGGCGGGGAAACTTGAAGATCAGCGTGTCGTCGACGTCGATCGCGATCGAATCCCAGTCCTTTGCCGCCAGCTTGAAGACGGAGCCGGTCAGTTCGGGAAATACGCTTGTGACGACAGAGCGAAATTCGCTGGCATCCAATTCAGTCATGACGAGCTGCCTTCTCTGTTTCCCCATCTTTCGCGCGTGGGGAGTGGCACCGAGCTGTTGCGAACCGCCGGATTGCAGCCTTCGAGCCCGCGCCAATTTGCACTTCACATATATTAGTATAACCTGAATATTACGGAATATTCATTACAAAAATTTAAGCCATTATAACCACTTAGTGATCGCGACACGGGAATTATGTCTTTTTTGCGCCGCAATATAAGCGGCTCAATCAAAGCATAAATTTGCACCCGTGCTCAAACCCCGGTCTCACCCATGAAGAAATTTTGGATCACCGTCAGCTTTGTCGCGATCGCCGCGGTCGGCGTTTGGCAATTCGGGAATCTCGTCCCTTATGCCGCGCACATTCCCTACCTTTCGCAGCTCATCAAGCAGCCGGTCGGCGGCAATGGCGGCGGCAGGCAGGCACAGGGCGATCAGACGCAGGCCAATCAGGCGCCGACCGACCAGGCCGGGAATGGCGGGCAACACCAGGGTGGCGGACGCAGACGTGGAGGTGGTGGTCCGACCGTCGTCAAAACAGTCGCTGCGGTGAAAACGACGCTGCCGACGGATGTCACCGCGTCCGGCTGGGCCGATGCCGACGACAATACGACCATGGCCGCACAGGAACAGGGCCTGGTCGTCAGCATCAATGCGCAGGATGGAGCCACCGTCAAAGCCGGCGACCTTATCGCCAAGCTCGACGACCGGACGGCCAAGGCGGCGGTCGACAAGGACAATGCGATGATCGTCCGGGATACGGCAACGCTTTCGGAAGCCGAGACCGCCCTGGTCCGCGCACAGGACCTGTTCGACCAGAAGGCGGGCACCCAGCAGAGCCTCGACCAGGCAAGAGCTGCCCGCGACACCGCCGCGGCCACAGTCGAGGCTGACAAGGCCACCCTGGCCTCGGATCAAATCACCCTCGAGAATACGGATATCCGGGCGCCCTTCGACGGCCGGCTCGGCGATATTGCCGTCAGCAAGGGCGCCTTCCTCAATGCCGGGTCGGCAATCGTCACCATCGCGAAATTTGATCCGATCTATGTGAAATTTCACCTGCAGGAGCGCTATCTGCGCGTCCTGAAGAAAGCGCTGGCAGCCGGCCCGGTAGAGGTCAGCACGGTTCCCGCTTCCTCCAAGGGGCAGGTGCGCAAGGGCGAGGTCAGCTTCTACGACAACACGGTCGACACGGCCTCGGGCACGATCTTGGCCAAGGCGAAATTGGAGAATGCCTCCGGTGCGCTGTGGCCCGGCCAATCGGTCAATATCGTCGTGCATTTCAACAACGACGAACAGCAGGTGGTGGTGCCGACGGTTGCCGTCAGCCCCGGCCCAGACGGGTTCTTCGCCTTCGTCGCCAAGGACGGCAAATCGCATCTGACGCCGGTCACCGTCGCCCGCGCCAATGGCGGCTTCACCGCTATCGAATCGGGTCTTCAGCCGGGCGACCATGTCGTCATCGAAGGCCAGGGCCAGCTCAGCGACCAGCAGGCAATCAACGAGCAGTTCGACGACAAGACGCTTGACGTCGCGTCTGCCGAAGAGCCTCGGCAACTGCGGCAGTCCGAGACGATCGCGGTGGGAGCTCAGCAATGATCCCGAATTTCTGTATCCAGCGCCCCGTCGCAACGACGCTGCTTGCCATCGGCGTCATTCTGGCCGGTCTTGCCGGCTACCGGCTCGTGCCGGTTGCAGCCCTGCCGCAGGTTGATTTTCCGACGATCAACGTTTCGGCGCAGCTGAGCGGTGCTTCGCCGCAGACCATGGCGACCTCGGTTGCCACGCCGCTGATCAAGCAGTTCGAGACAATTCCCGGGATCAGCGAAATCAGCGCCTCGAGCTCGCTCGGCAGCACCAGCATCGTGCTGCAGTTTGATCTCAATCGCGATATCGATGCGGCTGCTGCCGATGTGCAGGCGGCGATCTCACACGCGACGCGGCAGCTGCCCGACAACCTGACGACACCACCGAGCTATCGCAAGACCAACCCGGCCGATGCGCCTGTGATGCTGCTCTCCGTGCAGAGCAACACCATGCCGCGCAGCAAGCTCGACGAGATCGCCGAGGACATCATCTCGCCATCGCTTTCGACGCTGCCCGGCGTTGCCCAGGTCAGCGTCTATGGTGCGCAGACCTATGCTGTACGAGTCGAGGTCGATCCCAACAAGCTGCTCACACGCGGCATCGGCATCGATACCGTCAACAAAGCGCTTTCTGCCGCCAACAGCCAGCAACCCGTGGGGACGCTGCAGAACAATTCACAGAGCATGACCATCACCGCGAATACGCAGCGCACCAATGCCGACCAATTCCGCTCGCTCGTCATCGCCAATCCGAACGGCGCGCCGATCCATCTCGGCGATGTCGCTGATGTACAGGACGGCGTCGAGAACCAGTATACCGGCAGCTGGTATGACGGCCAGCGCGGCATCATCCTCGCCATCCAGCGCCAACCGGACGCCAATACGGTCGATGTCGTCGATGCGATCAACGCCAAGCTGCCACAACTGCACGCCGAAATTCCGTCTTCGGTGACGACCGTGGTCATGAACGACGCCGCAAAACCCATTCGCGCCGCCATCGCCGACGTCAAGTTCACACTCTTCCTGACGATCGGCCTCGTCGTTCTGGTCATCTACCTCTTCACCGGCCATGCGACGGCAACGATCATCCCGGGGCTTGCCGTTCCGCTGTCGCTGATTGCGACCTTCGGCATGATGTATGTGCTCGGCTACAGCATCGACAATATTTCGCTGCTCGGGCTGACACTGGCGGTGGGGCTCGTGGTGGACGACGCGATCGTCATGCTCGAGAATATCCTGCGCCATGTCGAGGAAGGCATGCCGGTGCGGGAGGCGGCGATCAAGGGTGCCGGCGAAGTCAGCTACACGATCATTTCCATGTCGGTTTCACTGATCGCGGTCTTCATCCCGATCCTCCTGATGGGCGGTGTCGTCGGCCGTGTGTTCAACGAGTTCGGCATGGTGGTCGCTATCGCCATCATCTCGTCGGCCATCGTTTCTCTGACCGTGACGCCGATGCTCGGCTCGCGCCTCTCCAACAATCACAGCCGGCCGCCGCTTTTGATCCGCATTTTCGATGCCGGTTTCGAGCGGACACTCCGCGGCTACGACAGGTCGGTGGCCTGGTGTCTTCGCCATCGTGTCACGATTCTCGGCGTGTTCCTGGGCTCGGTGGCTCTGACGGTCTATTTCTTCATGACGCTGCCAACGAGCTTCTTCCCGCAGGAGGATATCGGCCGGCTGACGATCAGCACGCAGGCTCGGCAGGACATTTCCTATTCCGCCATGGAGGCGCTGCAGCAGCAGGCGGCTGCCGCCGTCAAGGCGAACCCGGCCGTCAACCATGTCATGTCGACGATCGGCGGCAATCCGAACAAACCGCAGAACAATGGCTCGATGTTCGTCGAACTTAAGGACAAGAAGGAGCGCCCGCCGCTTGATCAGACGTTGCGTGAGCTGCGCACCGCGATCAACAAGATCCCCGGATTGCAGGCCTTCGTGACGCCGAACCAGAGCCTGCGCTTCGGCGGCCGCCAGACCGCAAGCCAATATCAGCTGGTCATCCAGGCGCTGAGCGCCGACCAGACCAACCTCTGGGCCGGCAAGATCCAGGCGGCGATGCGTGGTGACCGCGGGCTGTTCACCGATGTGACGTCGGATGCCCAGAACAACGCCCTGCTAGCCAATATCGTCATCGATAGTGAGCGGGCGGCCGCCTATGGGATCGACAACGATACGCTGCGCACGACACTGCAGGAATCCTTCAGCGGATATACGGCGGCGGAGATCCAGTCGACCGGCGACAGCTACGACGTCATCGTCGAATACGACACCAGCAAACCCTGGGACGACCAGAAGCTGTCGGAGATTCGCGTCGCCTCGTCCAATGGCAGTCTGGTGCCGCTTTCGAACTTCGCGCACGTGCAGCGCACCACCGGCCCCGTGACGATCAACCAGACGGGCCAGCTTGTCTCGACCACCGTTTCCTTCAACCTGCCGGAAGGCGTTTCGCTCAGCGACGCGACGGCAGCGATCGACCAGATCAAGAAGGAGATCAGCCTGCCGGCCGATGTCTTCACCTCCTATGGCGGCACGGCCGAGATCTTCGAACAGTCGCAGGGCAATACGCCCTATCTGATCCTGGCGGCGGTGCTGACCATCTATGTCGTGCTCGGCGTGCTCTATGAAAGCTTCATCCATCCGCTCACCATTCTGTCCGGCTTGCCCGCGGCTGCCTTCGGTGCGCTGCTCGCCTTGAAGATCGTGGGCTTCGACCTGTCGATCATTGCCCTCATCGGGCTGCTGATGCTGATCGGCATCGTTAAGAAGAACGCGATCATGATGATCGATGTGGCGGTGGAGACCATGCGCACGACCGGCGAAAAGGCGACGTCGGCGATCCACGAGGCCTGTGTGCGACGCTTCCGACCGATCATGATGACGACCTTCTGCGCCCTGCTCGGCGCGCTGCCGATCGCACTCGGCACCGGCGCCAGCTCGGAGCTGCGCCAGCCGCTCGGCATAGCCGTCGTCGGCGGCCTCGTCGTGTCTCAGTTGCTGACGCTGTTCATCACCCCAGTCATCTTCGTCGAGATGGACCGATTCGGCCATTTCCTCGGCCGGCTGATGGACCAGAAGAAGGTCGAGGAGCCGGTGCTGCAGGAGACAAGGGCGCTGGCCGCCGAGTAAGGCGTTCTGACGATACCGGGCCTTGCCTGTCCGCTTCTTGCCCTCCGAGCGGCGAAGAAGCGGGCGCGGCAACGGGTCTCGATCTTCAAATCCACTTGAATGTGTCACGCCCCTGTGGCATCAACCGCCCTCCTTGATCCGGGCGTCCTTACGCCTTTGCGGAGTGCTGCTCCGTCTCCAGCAACAATCGGCATGAAGAGGTGCGGGCATGGCTCAGGCGCTGGGTTTCGACTTCGGCACGACGAATACGGTTCTCGCCATGGCGGATGGCGGGACAACGGGTTCGATGACGTTCACAAGCGCGGCCGGGACGGCCGACAGCATGCGGACGGCACTCTCCTTCATGAAGGACGCCCAGCTCGGCGCCTCGGCGCTGAAAGTGGAGGCGGGCCATGCGGCGATCCGGCAATTCATCGACAATCCCGGCGAATGCCGGTTCCTGCAGTCGATCAAAACCTTTGCGGCAAGCGCACTGTTCCAGGGCACGCTGATCTTCGCCAAGCGGCACAATTTCGAGGACCTGATGGAGATCTTCGTGCGGCGCCTGCGCAACTATGCCGGCGACAGCTGGCCCTCGGATGTCAGCCGCATCGTCACCGGCCGGCCGGTTCATTTCGCCGGCGCCAGCCCCGATCCGGCGCTCGCGACCGAACGCTATAACGAGGCGCTGTCGCGCTTCGGCTTTCCCGAAATCCACTATGTCTACGAGCCGGTCGCCGCCGCCTTCTATTTCGCTCAGAACCTGAAGCAGGATGCGACGGTGCTGGTTGCCGATTTCGGCGGCGGCACGACCGACTATTCGCTGATCCGCTTCGAAAGCGTCGCCGGCAGGCTGACGGCAACGCCGATCGGCCATTCCGGCGTCGGCGTCGCCGGCGATCATTTCGACTATCGGATGATCGACAATATCGTCGCGCCGCTGATCGGGAAGGGAAGCCATTTCAAGAGCTTCGACAAGATTCTCGAAGTGCCGTCCAACTACTATTCCAGCTTCGGCCGCTGGAATCAGCTGTCGATCTTCAAGACCACGCGGGAATTCGAGGATCTGAAGAAACTGGTGCGCACCAGCCTTGAGCCGGAAAAGCTCGAAATCTTCATCGACCTCATCGATCATGACGAAGGCTATCCGCTCTACCAGGCGGTGTCGGCGACGAAGATGGCGCTCTCGGCTGCCGACGAGGCGCCTTTCGAATTCGCGCCGCTTGGCCGCGGCGGACAGCGCAGCATCAAGCGCCGCGACTTCGAAAGCTGGATCGCCGAGGATCTCGCCCGCATCGAAGGCGCCCTCGACGAGGTGCTTGTCAAGACCGAGACGAAGCCTGCTGACATCGACAAGGTGTTCCTGACCGGCGGCACCTCCTTCGTGCCGGCCGTGCGCCGCATCTTCACCGAGCGCTTCGAGCGCGACCGGATCGAAAGCGGTGGCGAACTGCTGTCGATCGCCCATGGTCTGGCGCTGATCGGCGAACGCGACGACATCGCGCAATGGACTGTGCAATAAAGCGGGCAAGCGCGGCCAATGTGCCGCCCGCCCTTTCAATGCCACGATCTCTTCGCTAGATTTGCCGTATGATCTCCGCCAACGACCTTTCCCCCGCCGAGCTTGCAGCACTTCTGCATTTCCATGCGGATGCCGGTGTGGAATGGCTGCTGGAAGAAGAGGCGGTCGACCGCTTCGCCGAATTCGAGGCGATGAAGGCTGCGCGCCGTCCGGCCGCGCAGACGCAGCAGGAATCATCTCCCGCTGAGCAACGTCCGTCGCCTGGGCAGCGCCAGATATCGCCTCGTCCGAGTGCAGCAGCACGTCCGACCCCGGCCGCCGGGCCGCAGCCGGCAATCCCGGACGGCGAGGCCGTGCAGCAGGCGCGTTTCGTCGCCGAAGCCGCGCGGTCGCTCAGCGAGCTGAAGACCGCAATCGAATCCTTCAACGGCTGCAATCTCAAGCACAGCGCCCGCTCGACCATCTTTGCCAGCGGCGACCCCGGCAGCGGCATCATGGTGATCGGCTCGGCGCCGGGCGCCGAAGACGATCGTGAAGGTACGCCCTTCTCGGGAAAATCCGGCCAGTTGTTCGACAAAATGCTGGCGGCGATCGGACTTAGCCGTGCCAGCGTCCTGCTGACGCAGGTCATTCCCTGGCGGCCGCCCGGCAACCGCGCGGCGTCGCCGGCCGAAATGGATATCTGCCGACCCTTCATCGAGCGGCAGATTGCGCTCGCCGAGCCGCAGGCGATCCTGCTGCTCGGCAATTTCGCGGCGCGGTTCTTCTTCGGAGAAAACGATACGATTCACGGCTTGCGTGGCCGCTGGAGGGAAATTGCCGTCGCCGAGCGCGTCATTCCCGCCATCGCCAGCCTGCATCCTCAGGATCTGTTAACCGCACCTGTCAACAAACGGTTGGCCTGGAACGACCTGCTGATCTTTCAAGCGAAACTTAACTCGCTCTCTTTGCTTAGAAATTAGTCGAAGTGAACCATTGATAAAATGATCCATGCGTATTTCGCATGGCTGCATCGCGTCACGATGCATTGCAGAATCGATGTTGCACTGCAATATAAAGCCGTGTCTTGGGAGGAATTACAGGAACCAAGGCCATGAACAAACGATTTCGTCCTATCCATTGCGGGTTTGAAACCCTTCGTCTCGCCGGCGACCAGATTCGTTCCACTCACGGCTATAGCCGCTTCGGTTTTGCCGCGAACGAGCAGATGGTTGCCCGCGGCACCGGCATCAACAGCCGCACGGCACGTCCAAACGCCATTTTTTCCGACTTCCAGCAATATTAACCGGCGGGCGCTGCCGCGCCGCGCATCTTTTCGGAGGCATAAAAGGCCTCCATTTAAGGAATCGCGCAGCCGCCTGCCCGTTCATGTCAGAGTATGCCACCATGTCGACGATCCTGCTGTCGCTTCTGCGTAATATCGAAACCTTCGAACATATCCGCGTCGCGGTCTGCGCCGCACGGGAATATGAGCGCGAGCTGTCGGTCAGGCCTGCCGATGTCGCCTCGGATCTTGGCGCGAGTGCAGCGGCGATCGTTCTCTGATCAGACTGCTATTTCTTCGATCCGGGCTTTCGCCCATTCGAAGGCTTCGTCGACATAGGCGAACTTGACGGCCTGCCAGGCGCAATATTCTTCGACAAAATCCCGCGATATCCAGAGCCGCGTCTTGCGCGGCTCGTCATGCCAGCCGACGCAGCCGCGCTGCGCCGCCTTCGCCAAGAGCCGCTGCAGGTGCGTGCGCGACATCATGAAATCGGCGGCGAGCGCGCGGGTTTCGACGCGGCCGACGACAAACCTGTCAGACGCGGTGTTCTCGATATCCATCCGGCTGATCAAGTTGTCGACGACGAGGCCGCCGGCTTCCGTCCAGAGAAATTGCGCCACCTGCTCCGGCGGCTCCCGCCAGGCGGCGTCTTCCAGGCAATGGCGGGCGATGCGCGGCTGAACAAGCTTCATCAATGCTGGATTTGCCTGGAAAAAGGCCGCCCTTTCGCCGCCGTCCAGCAGGTCGAGCGCCGCCAGATTGGCGTGAATCCAGCCAAACATTGCCTGGTGGCTGACAATGGCCGGTTCAAAATGCCGTGGGCGGCGCCGCTCGTCGCCAGGCGTGTGAGCGATGAAGCGGTAGGTATAAAGTTCTTCAATGAAAGCGAGCACGGTGTTACGGCTCGCCACCTTGTGTGCGGTGATGCGGCCGGTCAGCCGAACGGCGGTGAAACCCGACGTCGGGTCGCGCGGATCATATTCCAGGTGGAGAGCATAAGCGGTCTGTGTCAGGAGCCAGCGCTGATGGGAGGCGAGCAGTCGCGCCAAACGTGGACCGGCGTCGAACATGCTGCGCGTCTGCCCAGCCAGAAAGCGGATGCTCATCAAAAAGGAGCAGTTCCCCGCCAATTGCTCCGCCGTGAACGCCATTATGCTTTTCTCCATCTCCGCTCGCCGGCCAGCGTTCGGAGCAGTAATATCGAAAGCCGCAAACCGGCTCATTCAGACATGCATAGCATTGAATAAATGATAGTTTTTCATGTTCAACAATCATATTCCGCAGGTCGACGCCATCCCAAGAATTCGCCATTCTTTTCGCTCACCGGAAGCAAGCCTCGCATGACGGCAATCCCGGCGTTAAATAGTGCCGGTCGGCACCTCAGGCTTGCGGCGTCGTCGCCTTGCGCGCCTCTCGCTGTTCGATGCCCAGCTGATGCTCGCGATAAATGATGAAGATACCGGCAGCAACGACGATGACGGTACCGATCAGCATTGTGACGGTCGGCACGTCGCCGAAGACGAAGTAGCCGACGATACCGCCGAGCAGGATCGACGTATATTCGAACGGCGCGATGGTGGAGACATCCGCATGGCGGTAGCTTTCCGTCAGCAGAATCTGGGCGACGCCGCCGCAAAAGCCGGCAGCGACCAGATAAAGCGCCGACGGCCATGGCAGGACGAGCCAGCCGAAAGGAAGGGAAGCCAGCGAGAAGACCGACGCGGTCAGCGAAAAATACAGCACGATCGTCGCAGTCTTCTCTTCTTCGACGAGTCGACGCACCTGGATCATCGCCATGCCGCCGAGAACGGCCGAGAGCAGCACGCAAAGCGCGCCGACGGCCTGTTCGGCTTCCATGCCGCCGTCACGAAACAGCGTCAGCTTCGGCCAGGAGACGATGGCGACGCCGACGATGCCGACGAGAACGGCGCTCCAACGATAGATGCGCACGGTCTCGCCGAGAAAAACCGCGGCGAAGATAACGGCGACGAGCGGCAAGGCGTAGCCAAGCGCGATCGCCTCCGGCAGCGGCAGATGCAGCAGGCCGTAAAAACCGAAAGCCATCGACAGGATGCCGATCGTGCCGCGCTTCAGGTGGCCGAGCGGGTTGGCGGTGTGGAAGGCTGCGCGCAGCTGGCCGATATAAGCGAGATAAGCCATGATCGGGAAGAGCGCGAAGAAGGACCGGCAGAAGGTGACCTGGCCCGGCGGGATATCCGGGCCGGCCAGCTTGATGAAGGTCTGCATGGCCAGGAAGACCACGACCGACGAGACTTTCAGCGCAATGCCTCTCATCGGGTTTCTGAGAACCGAGTGCATGATCCTGGCTCTGATGCTGACTTAAAAGGAACTGGGAGACGCATCCGACTCGGGGACGCGGCGAGTGACGTCTGTCATCCTAGCTAAAGAAAATCGATATGGCGAAAATTTATAGCTTTTCGCATCCGATCCGACTGGTCGGGCGGGAGAGCGGCGCTGCGGCGCTCGATCCGATATAACGCCTTTCGGCCGACAGCCACGTTCATCCGGCTCCCATGGATATTTTGCCTGCGAACTTCGCGTTTGCGGGCAATTTGCTTTAACTTTAGTTCAGACTTTAATGTAATCATGCCCGTCAATTTAGGCAGAGTGCGCCCGCCTCTGTATCCGCGGTTGTCAAATAACGGTCTTCAGGAAACACCATGCGAACAGATACCGGCCAGGTCATTCATCTGGCAGATTACCGTCCCACCGACTTCGTGCTGGAACGCGTGGACCTGACATTCGAACTTGATCCGACCGAGACAAAGGTCGAAGCGCGTCTCATCTTTCATCGTCGTCCGGGCGCCGACATTGCGGCGCCGATCGTGCTCGACGGCGACGAGCTGACGCTGGCGGGGCTGCTGTTCGACCAAGTGGAGCTTGACCCTTCGCGTTATGATGCGACGCCGGAAAGCCTGACGGTGCGCGACCTGCCGGAAAGCGCCCCTTTCGAGCTGACGATCACCACGATCATCAATCCCGAGGCCAATACCCAGCTGATGGGCCTCTACCGCACCGGCGGCGTCTACTGCACGCAATGCGAGGCGGAGGGCTTCCGCCGCATCACCTACTTCCCCGACCGACCCGACGTGCTTGCGCCCTATACGGTCAACATCATCGCCGACAAGGACGCCAACCCGCTGCTGCTGTCGAACGGCAACTTCCTCGGCGGCGCCGGCTACGGCCCCGGCAAGCATTTCGCCGCCTGGTTCGACCCGCATCCGAAGCCTAGCTACCTTTTCGCCCTCGTGGCCGGCGATCTCGGCGTCGTCGAAGACACCTTCACCACCATGTCCGGCCGTGAAGTGGTGCTGAAGATCTATGTCGAACACGGCAAGGAGCCTCGCGCAGCCTATGCGATGGATGCGCTGAAACGCTCGATGAAGTGGGAGGAAGAGCGGTTCGGGCGCGAATATGATCTTGACATCTTCATGATCGTCGCCGTCTCCGACTTCAACATGGGGGCGATGGAGAACAAGGGTCTCAACGTCTTCAACGACAGATACGTCCTTGCCGATCCCGAGACAGCGACCGATGCCGACTACGCCAATATCGAAGCGGTCATCGCGCATGAATATTTCCACAATTGGACCGGCAACCGCATCACCTGCCGTGACTGGTTCCAGCTGTGCCTCAAGGAAGGCCTGACGGTCTATCGCGACCAGGAATTCTCCTCCGACCAGCGCTCGCGCCCGGTCAAACGCATCGCCGATGTGCGCCATCTGAAATCCGAACAGTTTCCGGAGGATGGCGGCCCTCTGGCCCATCCGGTGCGGCCGACGACATATCGCGAGATCAACAACTTCTACACGCGGACTGTCTACGAGAAGGGCAGCGAAGTCACGCGGATGATCGCCACACTGCTCGGCAAAGACGCTTTCAAGCGGGGCATGGACCTCTATTTCGACCGCCATGACGGTCAGGCCGTGACGATCGAGGATTTCGTCAAATGCTTCGAGGATGCAAGCGGGCGCGACCTGACGCAATTCTCGCTCTGGTACCATCAGGCCGGCACGCCGCTCGTCACCGCGTCGGGCAGTTACGATCCGGCGGCCAGCACCTTCACCCTGTCGCTCGAACAGATGGTCCCGGCGACACCCGGCCAGTCGAGCAAGGAACCGATGCATATTCCGCTCAGCCTCGCGCTCTTCGGCGAAAACGGCGGCAAGATCGAGCCGAGCTCGGTCAGCGGTGCGGAATATGCCGGCGAGGTGCTGCACCTGACCGACCGCGCCCAGACGGCGATATTCCACGGCATCGGCTCGCGCCCGGTCGTCTCGATCAACCGCAGCTTCTCGGCGCCGATCAACCTGCATTTCGATCAGAGCCCGGCCGATCTTGCCCGGCTCGCCCGTTGTGAGACGGATCACTTCGCCCGCTGGCAGGCGCTGACCGATCTGGCGCTGCCGAACCTTCTCAAGGCCGCCCGCGACGCGCGTGAGGGCAAGCCCGTCGCCTGCGAGGCGACCTTCGTCGAGACGCTGATTGCGGCTGCCGCCGACGAGAGCCTCGAGCCCGCCTTCCGCGCTCAGGCGCTAGCTCTGCCGAGCGAATCCGATATTGCCCGCGAACTCGGCAGCAACAACGATCCCGACGCCATCCATACCGGCCGGCAGGCGATCCTAAAACAGATCGCCGATGCCGGGAAGGATGTTTTCGCCAGCCTTTACGCGGCAATGACGACCTCAGACGCCTTCAGCCCGGATGCCCGAAGCGCCGGCCTGCGCGCCCTGCGCAATAGCGCGCTTACCTACCTCTCCTATGCCGAGCAGACACCGTTTCGTGCCAAGGCCGCCTTCGACGCGTCCAACAACATGACCGATCTCAGCCATGCGCTGACGATCCTCGCCCATCATTTCCCCGAGAGTGAGCAGACCAGCGAGGCGCTCACAGCCTTCCGCGACCGCTTCGCAGAAAACGCGCTCGTCATCGACAAATGGTTCGCGATCCAGGCCGGCATCCCCGGCGCCAAGGCCTTGGAGCGGGTCCGCGCCCTGATGGAAAATTCGCTGTTCAATCGGACCAATCCGAACAGGATGCGGGCGCTGGTCGGCACCTTTGCCTTCGCCAATCCGACCGGCTTCGGTCGTGCCGATGGCGAAGGCTACCGTTTCCTTGCCGGTGAGATTCTCGAAATCGACGAGCGCAACCCGCAGCTCGCCGCCCGAATTCTTACCTCGATGCGCTCCTGGCGCTCACTGGAACCGACGCGTGCCGGTCATGCCCGCGCCGCATTGAGCAAGATCGAACAGGCGCCCAACCTTTCCACTGACGTGCGCGACATCGTGGAGCGCACGCTTAAGGGGTGATTTGCTTGAGCCGGCCGCCGTGCAGGATGTGACGGCCGGCTGGCCGCTTGATTCGAATCGCTCAAAAATTCCAGAAATTTAAATAGTTAACGGATTTTTACCTTTGCCTCTGGACAAGGCGAATCACCCGTGATTCTCTAGGTCAGGTTCGAGCGAGCGGCGCGCGAATCACACGAGGGACAAGGCGAAGAGATGATGGACGTGCGGCGGGCAACCGTGGCCGGAGGACGGCTGCGTGTCGATTTTGACGGGCTGAAAGCCTGGCGAAACAGCCTTTCCGGTCATGCGACATCGGAACCGCTCCTTCGTCATCTGCCGAAGGCCGAGCTCATCTTGAAGCGCACCATTCCGGCGCTCATCATTGCCTTCCTCTCGGTTGTCGCCGCCTCACATTTCTTCGGCATGATGAATGAATATGCCCGCCTGGAGGCTTCCGCCCGTCATGCCACCGCGCTCTCGGCGGCGACTGCCTCGGCGGTGTTTGCCGATGCGTCCCAGATTTTCGACAGCGGCGATATCGGCCAAGCGCAGACCCGCCTCGCCAAGTACCTGCCGCAGGACCGGCTGGACAGCGGCGCTTTCGTGCTGCTGGTGCAGGCCAGCGGCAAGGTTTTCGCCGCGACGACTGCCGGGCTCTCGCATGTCGGCAGCAATGTCGGTGACTTCTTCCCCGAGGTTTCGGCAATCCGACGTTTCGGCGATCGAGCCGGTGTCATCGAAACCACGATCGGCGGCGTGCCGCACTATGCCGAGATCACTTTGATGGGCAATGCCGGCGGCTATATCGTCGCCGCCACCTCGCTCGAGGAGATCAGCCAAGTCTGGCGCGAGGAACTGGCGCTCAACGTCACGCTGTTTGCCGGCATATCCTCGATCCTGCTCGTCATCCTCTATGCCTATTACACCCAGGTGAAGCGCGCCCGCGACGCCGACGATATCTTCCTGGAATCGAACCTGCGCGTCGAGACGGCGCTGTCGCGCGGCCGTTGCGGCCTCTGGGATTTCGATTTCGAGAACCGCGAATTCTTCTGGTCGCGTTCGATGTACGACATGCTCGGCCTGCCAGGTTCGGACAAGACGCTGGGCTTCGGCGAGGCCGCGCGGCTGATGCATCCGGATGACGGCGGCCTCTATGAGATCGCCCGCGCCATCGCCAACGGCCATTCCGGTCAGGTCGACCAGATCTTCCGCATGCGCCATGCCGGCGGCCACTATGTCTGGATGCGCGCCCGTGCCCAGGTGATCCGCAGCAATTCCGGCCGCATGCACCTGATCGGCATCGCCATGGACGTGACCGAACAGCACCGGCTCGCCCAGCGCTATGCCGAAGCCGATCAGCGGCTCGCCGACGCTATCGAATGCACCTCCGAAGCCTTCGTGCTCTGGGACAAGAACGATCGGCTGGTCATGTGCAACACGCATTTCCAGGAAGCCTACGGCCTGCCGGACAGCGTGCTGGTGCCCGGCACCGAGCGCTCGATCGTCAATGCCGCCGCCGCCCGCCCCGTCATCGAGCGGCGGGTCGCCGATGCCGATGGCTCGGGGCGGACGACCGAGGTGCAGCTTGCCGACGAGCGCTGGCTGCAGATCAATGAACGCCGCACACGCGACGGTGGCAGGGTCTCAGTCGGCACCGATATCACGCTAATGAAACGTCATCAGGAGCGGCTGCGCGAATCCGAACGCCGGCTGATGGCAACGATCGGCGATCTCTCCGCCTCGCGTCAGACGCTGGAGCTCCAGAAAGCCGAGCTTTCGACGGCCAACGCCAATTACCAAGCGGAGAAGGAACGCGCCGAGGCCGCCAACAAGGCGAAGTCGGAATTCCTCGCCAACATGTCGCATGAGCTGCGCACCCCGCTCAACGCCATCCTCGGCTTCTCCGAGATCCTGCAGAACCAGATGTTCGGTCCGCTCGGCTCGCTGAAATACGACGAATATGCCCGCGATATCCATGACAGCGGCAAACATCTGCTCAACGTCATCAATGACATTCTCGACATGTCGAAGATCGAGGCCGGCCATCTGAAGCTGCACCGCGAGCGCATAGACCTTGTGCCGCTGATCGAGGAAAGCCTGCGTTTCACCGCCATTCCGGCCGCCGAAAAGAACATCGTGATCGAGCAGCGCATCTCGTCGGGCCTGACGCTGACGGCCGACCGCCGGGCGATGAAACAGGTGCTGCTCAACCTGCTCTCCAATGCGGTGAAGTTCACAGATAATGGTGGGCGCATCGCCTTGCGCACGCGCCGCGTCGACGGCGCCGTCTTCGTCACCATTGCCGACACCGGCATCGGCATTCCGCGCTCGGCGCTCTCCAAGATCGGCCAGCCGTTCGAGCAGGTGCAGAGCCAATACGCCAAGAGCAAGGGCGGCTCCGGCCTCGGACTTGCCATCTCCCGCTCGCTGACTTCGCTGCATGGCGGCCGCATGAAGATCCGCTCACGCGAAGCTGTGGGCACCGTGATCTCGCTGCGCATTCCAGATGATGTTTAGGTGAACACCTTGACCGTTTGCGAGTTGGAATGATCTGACTCGAAACTCGCCATGAAATTTTGGCCGACGCCTTCTCCAGGCTCAGATTAGACGCAACACCTTCCCCCATATTAGCCGCGCCGCGCCAAATCGGCAGTAGGCGAGACGCCGAAATGCGAACGATATTCGGCCGAAAACCGCCCCATGTGGATAAATCCCCATTGTCGCGCAATCTCGGACACCGTCGCTGACGGTGCGGCCTGAACCAGGTCACGCCGCGCACCTTCGAAGCGTAGCTGCCGCAGGAAAGACATTGGCGTCGTATTCAGGAATCTGCGGAAATTGACTTGCAGCGTGCGTGCACTCACACCGGCCGCCATAGCCATGTCCGCAATTGTTATCGGCAATGCCGCGTTTGCCTTTGCAAATTCCATCGCTCGTTTCAACTGTGCCGGTGTGATGTAGCATGTCCGAGCCGACGCCAGTTTTTGCGACAGCGAATGCTGTATGTTCTGCGTTATCAGCGAGCAAAACATCTCCTGAAACCCGGCCAGGGCAATAGGAGAGACGACGAGTTGCGAGCCGCAAATCTCCGTCCGGAAGAACCGCATCAGGTTCATCAATTGCAAAGCTGGCCCCGTCGCCAGGTCCAACGATGGAGAAAATTCGAAGTCGGCCGGTACGAAGCATTCAAAAGAATCGGCAAGCGCTTTGTGCACCAGGTGTTTCGGAACCGAAAAGCCCTCGGCGATCGAGCCTTCGCCAATTTCCACGCCGGAATATCGGTCGGCAGACGTCAGCAGCCCCTGTGAGCGGCCTACATCGAATTTCGCACTCCCCGTCGCGATGGCATGGCCGTCCCCATGGTCGGCAAAGAACAGGTAGTCATCGATTTCCAAGCCAACTCGCAGCGATCGATGAACTGAACTCGACCCCGTCCATCCGACAAACTCGCCGAGTGCCTGCGCGCTGAAGGAAAAGTCGCCAACCGAATCCTTACCTACCGGGCGGAACGAATTATCCGTCTTTTCAGCTGACAGGCATTCCGACACATCGCCTGTCGTCATCGCGGTTGTCGGAATGGAAAAAGTAACGGCTTTCATCTTGCCTCATAAGGACCACATGGATTTCCGCTTCCGTGCGAAGCGAGTTCATCGATGTAGACGGTTTTTGCGGTGGTGAAAATCAGCCGGGCGAGGTTCCGCTCACAATCTTCGCAGATCCCTTGCGCATGTCCTCCGCGGGATGCTCAGGCGGTCTTCACCACATTCGAGAAGATCTTCCTGACCGCTTTCGAAAGCCGTTTCACCTCCCCTTCCAACGTTCTGATGTCGGGGCAGTCGCCGGCGCGGCAGACGAGTTCAACGAGGCCGGCCGGCGCATCCTTCGGGTCGAACTCGCTCTCGATGCAGAGTCGGATCAGCTGTGAAAGACTGGTGTAGAGCGTAAAGGCTTCGAGGCATGTATCGAGGTCGGCCGCCGACATCAGCCGGTCGCCAAGCAGCTTAAGCGCCTCGCCGGTGCTCTTGCCGTTCACGGCAATGCCGACGCCCCTCGTTGGCGCGATCAACGCCAGATATTGGGCAATGAATTCGAGATCGATGACGCCGCCGGGGATCTGCTTTAAGTCCCAAAGGCCGGATGGCGGCTTCTCCTCGTCGATCAGTTCGCGCATCTCGGCAACGTCATGCGCCACCTTGGCGATGTCGCGATCTGAAGTCAGCACTTCGCGGATAATACGTTCCGCCTCGGCGATCAGGCTTTCATCGCCTGAAATCAGCCGGGCGCGGCTGAGCGCCATATGCTCCCAGGTCCAGGCCTCTTCGCGCTGGTATTTGCCGAAGGCATTGATGCGGGTGGCGACCGGGCCCTTGTTGCCGGAGGGGCGCAGCCGCATGTCGACTTCATAGAGCACGCCTTCGGCGGTCGGCGCCGACAAGGCGGCGATCAGTCGCTGAGTGATGCGGGTGAAGTAACGCGTCGCGTCGAGCGGCTTCGACCCATCGGATTCGGACGCCGCATCATCATAATCATAGAGCAGGATCAGATCGATGTCGGAACCTGCCGTCAGCTCGAAGCTGCCGAGCTTGCCCATGCCTGATATGGCGACGCGTCCACCGGGATAATCGCCATGCGCGGCCCGCATCTCGCTTACCACGGCATCGAGTGCGGCCGCAATGATGAGATCGGCGAGGTGGGTAAAGGCGCGGGCGGCCATTGCGCCATTGATTGCGCCGGTGAGCAGGCGGATGCCGATCAGGAAGCGCTGTTCAGCGGCGAAGATGCGCAGCCGGTCGAGCACCTCCTCATAATGGCGCGCCTGGACGAGCGAGCCCTTCAGGCGTTCGCCGAGATAGTCGCGCGTCGGCAGCTCGGCCATCAGGCCAGGATCGAGCATGCCGTCGAAGACATGCGGCCTGGCGGCGATTACCTCGGCCAGGCGGGGGGCGGAGGACATGATGTTGACGATCAGCGACAGGAGCGCCGGATTGCTGCCGAGCAGCGAGAAGAGCTGAATGCCGGCGGGAAGACCGGAGATGAAACTGTCGAAGCGCAGCAGCGCCTCATCAGCGCGCTTGCTTTCGCCGAAGACGCGCAGCAGCTCGGGCGTCAGCTCCGTCAACCTTTCCCGTGCCTCCACCGATTGCGTCGCACGATAGCGGCCGTAGTGCCAGGTGCGGATGATGCGCGAAATGTCGGATGGCCTGGTGAAACCGAGCTTCTTCAGCGTCTCCAGCGTGTCCGGGTCGTCGCCCTGGCCGGTGAAGACGAGGTTTCCGGTTTCGCTGGAAAGCTTGCTCTCCTGCTCGAATAGGCGGGCGTAACGACGCTCGACCGTTTTCAGGACACTGACCAGCCTTTCGGAAAAGCTCGGCGTGTCGGGAAAGCCCATCATGAAGGCGATGCGCTTCAGGTCGGCGTCGGTCTCCGGCAGAAGGTGAGTCTGCTCGTCGCGCACCATCTGAATGCGATGCTCGACGTCACGCAGGAACCAGTAGGCCTCCGTCAGTTCGTCGCGCGTCTCCGCATCGATCCATTTCGCCTTGGTGAGTTCGCCGAGTGTCTCCTCCGTCGCCCGGGCGCGCAGCGCCGGCATGCGGCCGCCGGCAATCAGCTGCTGCGTCTGAACGAAGAACTCGATCTCGCGGATGCCGCCGCGGCCAAGCTTGACATTATGGCCCTTGACCGCGATCGCCCCATGACCCTTATGCGCGTGGATCTGCCGCTTGATCGAATGGATATCGGCGATTGCCGCGTAATCGAGATATTTGCGGAAGACGAAAGGCGACAGCCCGCGCAGGAATTCCCCGCCGGCAGCAAGGTCTCCGGCCACCGCGCGCGCCTTGATGAAGGCCGCCCGCTCCCAGTTCTGGCCCCTGCCCTCATAATAGATCATCGCCGCATCAACCGGGATCGCCAGCGGCGTCGAGCCGGGATCGGGACGCAATCTGAGATCGGTGCGGAAGACGTAGCCGTCCGCCGTGCGCTCCTGCAGGATGCGCACCAGCCGGCGCATCATCCTCGGAAAGACGTCGATCGCATCATCCGGGTCGGCCACGATGCCGGCCTGTTCGTCGAAGAAGACCACGAGATCGATATCGGAGGAATAGTTGAGTTCGCACGCGCCGAGCTTGCCCATGCCGAGCACGATCAGGCCCGAGCCCTCACTTGGTTTGGCCGGATCGTGCAGCCTGAGCTTTCCCCCCTCATGCGCCGAAAGCAGCAGATGGTCGATCGCAGCCGCGACCGAAGCCTCGGCAAGCGCGCTCAGCCAGGCCGTTGTCGTCCTGCTGTCGAAAATGCGCGAGAGATCGGCGAGCGCAACGAGAAAAGCGGCCTTGCGCTTGATGATGCGCAGCCTGCTCATCACCACGGATTCCCCCGGCGCCGCCCCTTCACCGTCCCGCCGCCAGCAGCTTCGCGCCTCGGCGATCAGCGCTTCGATCTGCGGCTCCAGCGGTTCGCTGATGGCGCCGGCAAGGACGGCGGGATCGAGATTGACGATTTCACGCAGGTAGGGCGACAGCGACAGCACGGCGGCAATGAAGTCGCGCACCCGCCCGTCCGTCTTCAGCATTGCCGCAATTAACGGCTCCCTTTTGCCCGCCTCCTGCAGATCGGCCAGCGCCAGCTTCAGCTCCGTCTGGCTCAGCGGACGCAGCAGCCCTTCAGCGACATCCTTCAGGCCATGCGTCGATTTCGTCAGCATGCGCTCTCCCTGGCTTGCAGAAGGCGTGGCGATTATCTGGAATTGGGGTCGCCGCCTTCGGTTCGGAGGTAACTTAGTGTCCTGGTGGAAAACCGCCAATACGCGATTCAGCCTATCGCAATCGGACAAGACCCTCAGGCGGCCTTGGCCGGGAAGATCATGCTGACCGTCAGCCCGCGCTGTTCGGACTTGTCGGGGTTGGTGTCGGAGAGCTCCAGCCGGCCGTTATGCAGCTCCATGACTGCTTCCACCAGCGAAAGCCCGAGCCCTGTGCCTGGCTTGGAACGGCTTTCGTCGAGGCGAACGAAGCGCTTCACCACATCGTCGCGCCGGTCGGCCGGAACGCCGGGCCCATGATCGGCCACCGACAGGCAGATGCCCTCCGGATGACGGGCAAGCTTGAGGGACACTTCGCCCGCCCCTTCCGTATCGGAGGAATATTTGATCGCATTATCGAGCAGGTTGAAGATCGCCTGGCCGATCAGCTCGCGATTCCCCTGCACCTCGATGCCCGGCTCGACGCTCGCCCTGAGGCCGAGACCAGCCTCCTCAGCCGCCGGTTCGTAAAGTTCGGCACTGTCGGAGACGATGGCCGAAAGCTCGACCGGCGACATCTCCGCCGCGACCGACCCGGCCTCGACGCGGGAGATCATCAGCAGGGCGTTGAAGGTGCGGATCAGCTGATCCGATTCGGAAATGATGCCTTCCAGCGCCGCGCGACGCGTATCGCCATCCGTCATATCGAGCGCATCGGCGGCCTTGTTGCGCAGCCGTGTCAGCGGTGTCTTGAGATCATGGGCAATGTTGTCTGAGACCTGCCGCAAGCCTTCATTCAACTTCTCGATACGTTCCAGCATAGTGTTCAGCGACATCGACAACCGGTCGAATTCGTCGCCGGATCCGCCGACCGGCAGGCGTTGCGACAGATCGCCTGCCATGATCTTCTTGCTCGCATCCGACATGCGGTCGATGCGTTTCAGTGCGTTGCGGCCAATGCCGAACCAGATGATGATCGCGCCGAGTCCCATGATCGCCAAAGCCACCATCAGCGCCTGGCGCACCAGCAGGCGGAAACGCTCGGGATCGCCGAGGTCGCGGCCGACCAGGATTCTCAAGCCGTTGTCGAGCACAAAAATGTTGGCGATCGCCTTATGGCGGCGCTCGATACCACCACCGTCTGTATAACGCTGATAGGCGAAAGGAGCCGAGGTCCAGCCGACCTCCTCGAAGACACCGGGCTGCACCGAGGCGACGTTGCCGGCGAGAATATCCCCCGAAGGACCGGCGATGATGTAGAGATTGGCGCCGGGCTGACGGGCACGCCGTTCCATCGTGCGCAGCAGAAGGTTCATGCCGCCGGTGTCATAGGCGCGCTGCACCTGCTCCACCTCCTGCCGGACGGCATCGCGAATCTGGCCTGTCAGCAGCCGTTCCGACATCGCCGTCACATAGAAGACGAGCGTCGCGGCGCAGATGGCGAATAGTAGAATGTAGAGTGCCGAGAGGCGAACTGCGGTGGATTTGAAGAGAACCCTGAAGCGGCTCATCCCTCATCCTTGATCATATACCCCGCGCCCCGAATGGTCTTGAGGAGCGGCTGGCTGAAGTCCTTCTCGATCTTCGAGCGCAGGCGCGAGACATGGACGTCGATGACGTTGGTCTGCGGGTCGAAGTGATAGTCCCAGACATTTTCGAGCAGCATCGTTCGGGTGACCACCTGGCCGGCATTCTTCATCAGATATTCGAGCAAGCGGAACTCGCGCGGCTGCAGCGGGATTTCCTTGCCGCCGCGGCGCACCTCGTGGGAGAGCCGGTCGAGTTCAAGATCGCCGACGCGATAGACGACGTCCTGTTCCGGCGTGCCTTTGCGGCGGCCGAGCACTTCGACGCGCGCCAGCAGCTCACTGAAGGCATAGGGCTTTGGCAGGTAATCGTCGCCGCCGGCACGAAGGCCGGTGACACGATCGTCGACCTGGCCAAGGGCGGAGAGGATGAGGACCGGCGTGTGGATGCCCTTGCGGCGCAATTCGCTGATGACCGAAAGTCCGTCCCGGCGCGGCAGCATGCGATCGATGACGATAACGTCGTAGGTGTTCTCCGACCCCATGAACAAGCCGGCCTCGCCGTCGCTGGCGTGATCGGCGACGATACCCGCCTCACGAAAGGCTTTCGTGAGGTAGGCCGCGGCTTCGAGATCATCTTCGATGATGAGAATCTTCATGCGGCCGACATTACCCACCGGCTGCGTTTCGGCAAGTCTCAAAGCATCTTGCTGCGGGGCGGCGCTCATCGTGATCATCCTTGAAAGGTCAGAAGAAACGAGCCGCGCGGACCTTGGTCCGCACGGCTCCGATTTTCTTTACGGATCAGCCCTGGCCGTTGATCGGAAGCGCGACGAAACGGCTTCCTTCGCTGGACTGGATCTGGAACAGCGCGCGGGTACGGCCGTCCTTCTTGGCCTGATTCAGCACCTTGACGACATCGGCGGCAGTGGAAACCTCCTGATTGTTGACCGAGGTGATCTTTTCGCCTTCCTTGATGCCCTTGTCAGCGGCATCGGAGTCGGGATCAATGCCGGTGATCGCCAGGCCCTTGCCATCATCGGAAGGGCCGACGGTCAGACCGAGATCGGCAAGCGCCTTCTCGGAAGCGGGAGCCTCAGGCTGCTGCGGCTGATTATTGTTGTCATCGGCATTGGCATCCTTCTGATCCGCCGGCAGCGTGCCGAGTTCGACCGTCAGCGACTGGGCCTTGCCGGCGCGCCAGACCGAAAGCTCGGCCTTGCTGCCCGGCTGCATCGCACCGATGCGGCGGCTGAGATCACGGGCATCCTTGATCGTTTCGCCATTGAGTGCCGTGACGACGTCACCGGCCTTCATGCCGGCCTTGTCACCCGGCGATCCCGGCTGCGGGGCGACAACGAGGGCGCCGCTCGGCTCGGAAAGGCCGATGGACTCGGCGATATCCTTGGTCACCGGCTGGATCTGGACGCCCAACCAGCCGCGGGAAACCTGGCCATCCTTCATCAGATCGGCGACGACATCCTTGGCGGTCGAGGCGGGAATCGCGAAGGCGATGCCGACGCTGCCGCCCGAGGGCGAGAAGATCGCCGTGTTGATGCCGACGACCTCGCCGTTGAGATTGAAGGTCGGACCGCCGGAGTTGCCGCGGTTCACGGCCGCATCCACCTGCAGGTAATCGTCATAGGGACCGGAACCGATATCGCGGCCGCGGGCCGAGATGATGCCGGCGGTGACGGTGCCGCCGAGACCGAAGGGATTGCCGACGGCGACGACCCAGTCGCCGACGCGGACATTGTTGTCGTCGGCCCAGTTGACATAGGTGAACTTCTTGCCCTTGCCATCGACCTTCAGCACGGCGAGGTCGGTGCGCGGATCCTTGCCGATCAGCTTGGCGTCGAGTTCAGTGCCGTCATTCATGACCGCGACGAAGGCCTGACCGTCGGAAACAACGTGGTTGTTGGTGACGATGTAGCCGTCCTCGGAGATGAAGAAGCCGGAGCCTTGAGCGACCGGACGCAGACGTCCCTTGCCCGGACCGTTCGGGCCGCCCGGACCACCAGGGCCGTTCTGGCCGAAGCGCCGCTGGTGGCCCTGCTGGTCGTTTGGATCCTGGCCAAACTGACGGAAGAAGCGCTTCAGCGGGTGATCGTCAGGCAGATCGTCGAAGCCGCGGCCGTTGAAATCGAAGGAGAAGCCGTCATTGTCGGCGACGGGGTTGACGCGGTTTTCGACGCGAACGGAAACGACGGCGGGTGAAACGGCATCGACGACATTGGCGAAGCTCGGCACGGCAGGCGCCTGAACCTTGACAGCTTCAGCGTAAGACCGGGTGATTTCGAGCGGAACGCCGGTTGCAAGCACAGCGGCTGCGATACCGGCGACGGTAGAAGCCTTGAGCACCGTGGCGAGGGACGGACGTCCGTTGAAATTCTTGAGCATTGGAGCACCTTCTCTTGTTCTTAGATCTTCAGACCGGCGGCGCCGGATCAGTCGATGACTTAAGATATAGGATGGCGCACCTTACTGCGAACTGTCCAGCCAATGAAAAGTTGGTAATGTTTGTGATCTCTGCTTGCCCGAATTCGGGCCATCGCGACAAAGGATCGCCATCCAGCGTTACTTATCTAAAAGCTCACTCAGCTTCGCCTGCTCTTCCGGCGTCAGCTTGCTTCCGGTCGGCCTGCCTGTCCTCTTGCGCGCAAAGACGAGCAGCGACGCGCCGCCGGCAAGGACCAGCAGCACCGGGGCGCCCCAGAGCAACAGCGTCCTGACGCTGAACCTCGGCTTCAGAAGCACGAACTCGCCGTAGCGCGAGACGATATAGTTGAGCACCGCCTCATCGCTGTCGCCGTTGCTGATGCGCTCACGCACAAGCAAGCGGAGATCCTTGGCGAGCTCCGCATTGGAATCGTCGATCGACTGATTCTGGCAGACCATGCAGCGCAGTTCGGCCGATAGCGCCCGCGCGCGGGCCTCCAGCGCCGGATCGGCCAGCACCTCGTCGGGATTGACGGCGAAGGCGGAAACGGGTGCGAAGAACACGAACACGGCGACGAGGAGACGGGAGAGACGCATCATTCCGCCGGCTCCATCGCAGGGGCTGCGGCCTTCGCCTTCCGGCGCGGCGCGCCGACGCGCAGGCGCCGGTCGGAGAGCGAGACGCAGCCGCCGGCGGCCATGATCAAGGCGCCGCCCCAGATACACAGTATGAACGGCTTCCACCAGATGCGCACAGT